>CAZVLE010000061.1:0-59745 GCA_964627855.1 uncultured Syntrophomonadaceae bacterium
CAGGTTCAACTGCTGGATCGGACCAATAAAGGAATAACGCCCACTGAAATAGGGCTTTACCTTTACGGTGAAGCTCAGAAGGTTATTGCCATGCTGGCCAGCATTGAAAGAGAAATCGAGTTAACCCGTAACCCCATCGAAGATTTAAATGTTGGAGCCTCCTGCACAATTGGCAACTCCGCCCTGCCCTGTACTCTTTTAATTTTCCAAAAAAAGTTCCCGGGGTACAGCATTTCTATTGAGATAGGTAACACCCAGGATGTTTTTGAAAAACTGATCAGCCGGCGCATAGAAATCGGGCTTGTGGAAGGACCAATCGACAAGGCCTGGAGAAAAAATCTTTCTGATGAGCAAATTACGGTCAAAAAAATTACCCAAACCAGGCTTATACTGGTATCAGCTGAAAACGGCACTTATCACGATGTCAACAGGGTAAATCTTGAGGAATTAAAAAAAATGCCCTTAATTTTACGCGAACAGGGCTCAGGCATCCGGGCCACCTTTGAACACACTATAATTGCACAAAAATTTCAATTAAGTGATTTTAATATTATTTATGAAATGAACACAAGCAATTCTATAGTCTCAGCGGTCGCTTCAGATATGGGTGTTGCTTTACTCCCGGTAATGGCTTTGCGTAAAGAGTTACGGCATAAGATCTTAAAAGCAATTACAGTTAAGGATATTCAATTTAAGCACGATTTCCATCTTATCTACAGGGAGAATTCTAAGAAAAAATCACACCAGGAATTTGTTAACTTAGTCAGCTCAAAAGAGCGGGGTTTTTGTTAAAATAATTCTTAATTAGCTACTTAGAGTAAATAGCGCATAAAAAACTTGCCGCCGAAATATGCCCCAGCTAAGATAAACAGGCCAAATACCCAGCCGTGTAAAGAAAAGGAACTCAACCCTCCCCAGAAGCCGCCGAAATTACAGCCCATGGCAATGCGCGAACTGTAACCTAAAAGAATACCTCCACTTAAAGCAGACACAGAAAACCTGAATGACTTAATGCGCCTTATTCTAAATTCGCTGTGGATAAGGCTGGCAAATAAAGAGCCAAAGATAATTCCCGCAGAAAGGTACAATAAGGGATGCTCCAGATAAATCCTCCTCCCTTCAAGATAGATTAGCTCCTGAAAATAGTACCAATCACAGGGAGTAAAACCAAACCGGCAGCTCAACCAGCCGGCCAGGTGAGTAAGGCCGCTGGTAATACCTCCGGGTCTGCCCCAAAAATAAAAAAGTAATATATTGGCCAGGGAAAGAGCCACGGCTCCGGTAAAATAAGACCAGTTTTTCCCGCGAAAAAACATGTTTGAGAGGTTACTCATACTATTAATAAAAAAACCGGAATGTATTTTAAAATGATCACCAACCCTGTAAGTGCCTCGTTCGAAAGCCAGGGCAAAAAAATAGAGCAGGGCTAAAAGTAATATGTAAATGATCAGCGAAGCCGGCCAGCCCAAATAATCCGGGATAAACACTTTACTTGATGATTCAATAAACCGGGGGCCCCACCAGCCAAGGTTCCAGGCACCCAGGGCAGAACCAATCAGCAGCCCGGAAAAGGTTACCCATTGCATCAGGTAGCCTTCACCCATGCGCATTAAACAGCCCGAAACACAATTTCCGGCTATGACAAGGCCAAAACCGAATAGCACTCCACCGACAATAGTATGTATTCCCACGGGGTAGATAATACCGTAGTCGGGGAGATAGCTTGCCCCGGAGAAATGAACGAGAAAAAACCCCAGACTGGTAAGCAGCAATAACAACAATATTGCCCTTGTCAGGGCCGTGTTTCTGATCATAAATATGTCTCGAAAACCTGCTGCAAAACAAAACCGGGAACGCTGCAATATGTAACCAAAGATAAAACCAAAAAAAGTTGTGATCGATGCTTCCCTGTTTGTAATCCACAACAAGACAATTAAAACCAATACGAGGACCAGCATGAAAAGTCCATAATAAGCCTGGTAACTCCTTAAGTTATTGCCGGTTTGAGATATTGTTGAACCCATTAATTATTTTCCTCTAGTTCTCAGGTTGTTTTAGTTATGATTATGTTCCAGACTCCCTCATCAACTTTTACTACTTCTGCCGGATAGCCGTACTTGGTTTTAAAATGATTTACCACACTGGAAGTAGAACAACTGTGATCAGATTCAAGAATAATTCTGTCTGCCACCTTTACCTCTTTTAGCTTTTTTTCAATTTTTATAATCGGTATAGGACATATATCTCCCATCGAGTCAACATAATAATCCATATCTTTCCTCCGAAATAGATAGATCAGATTTTTAATAATTAATCTCATTTTGTAGAAAAAACCACTCTTTGTCAATCAGGCTGCTCAGCCTATAATAAGACAATAATGATTGCCCCTTCCAAAGTATCCGCGCTGCCCATAAATTCCTAGGAGCAGCTTAAGTGTATAGGCAGCCCGGGTACCTTGGAACAGAGGTATACTTAATCTATAGCTGAGCAGTTAGAACCCTTTTATTACTCGCGATCACTTAAGCCGTGATAATATTGTTAAGCTAACTTCGTTATCTGGTAAACTGTCTTGATCTTTTAAACTTCCAGTGCTACTATATTCGTATAGAAGTATATAGTTAAAATTGCACATTAGCAACTCAATAAATAAGCTTTTTCTTAGGGGTGAATGAAATTTTGGAATATGAAGTAATGATGACACCAGCCCTGGTAATTTATGATAAAGTGAAAGTTGCCGGCATGATTCCGAGGCCGGAAGAGTTGAAAAATCAAATCCAGGAAGAAATATAATTTTATGCGCATGCTATGTGCAATATTACAGAGGGAGATGACCTAGTCGTGAAGGAATATCAAAAGCTTCTACTGATTGTAGCAGTATTTCTGGCAGCATATTTCATACCATTTGACAGCCCCCTGGTCAGTGCTTCGATCATAGAAGCCTTTCACCTATTACAGGAATACGCCAGGGAACACGTTCTCTTTTGTTTGGTTCCCGCTTTTTTTATTGCCGGTGCAATTGCCAATTTCGTATCACAGGGGGCAGTCATCAAATACTTCGGCAGCGAGGCCAGCCGCTGGATCGCTTATTCAGTTGCCTCTGTTTCAGGCATGGTCCTGGCAGTCTGCTCCTGCACGGTTTTGCCATTATTTTGCGGCATCTACCGTCGCGGGGCCGGGCTGGGTCCGGCCGTGGCCTTTCTTTATTCCGGGCCGGCTATCAATGTCCTGGCTATCATCCTCACAGCACGTGTTCTTGGCTGGGAACTGGGGCTGGCCAGGGCAGTCGGGGCAGTGGTTTTTGCGGTTGTTATAGGCCTGCTGATGGCCCTCTTCTTTTTCAGGGAAGACAAAGAAAGATTATCTTCAAGCATGGCCGGCATGGAAGAAGAGGAAGAAGAGTCGCGCAGTCCACTGCAAAACATTGCTTTTTTTGTCACCCTCGTTTTGATTCTTATTTTTGCTACCTGGGGTAAACCGGAAGAACCGGTCGGTATTTACAATTTGATATTCCAGGTTAAATGGCCGCTTGTTATTGCCCTGCTTGTTTTACTCGGTTTTATTGTAGTGAAATGGTTTAATCGGGAGGAACGCCAGGACTGGGTTCATACAACCTGGGATTTTGCCAAGCAGATTCTGCCCCTGCTTTTTGCCGGGGTCCTGGTAGCCGGATTACTGATGGGTCGTCCGGGCAGTGAGGCTGGTTTAATCCCGGTCCGCTATATTGAAGCTCTGGTTGGCGGTAATAGCCTGCAGGCCAACCTGGTTGCTTCGGTCGTCGGTGCATTTATGTATTTTGCCACCCTGACCGAGATACCGATTCTGCAGGGACTATTAGGCGCAGGTATGGGCAAAGGTCCTGCCTTGGCTCTGCTTCTGGCCGGGCCGGCCCTTAGCCTTCCGAACATGCTGGTCATTCATAGTGTACTGGGCCTAAAGAAAACCACCGTATTTATCGTACTGGTAGTAATCATGGCTACTTTATCGGGGATGATTTTTGGAAACCTGGTATTATAAAAGAAACGGCACAACATTGCCCGTAATCAGGAAAGGGATATAACTCCGTGGATGCAAAAAATAATTTTCTGCGTTGTTACATCCCTTTTTAATTGAGGTTGATAAGGAAATGTCCGGGCACAAGTATTATCTGCTTGCTATTGAAATTCTGTCCATAGACTAAACCATAATAAACGTTGCCTGAACAAATAATTATAAAAAGATTACCAATCAGGCCCGTTATTATGACTGATCAATCCTATACCACTCAATAGAGCATCTACACTGCATTCACCAGATCTTAATGTAAAATATTTCATTGCAAAATGCCGTTGGCTATATTATAATGTTGTCATTATAAATCTAAATAATTAGATGTATAGTTAATATGAGAAGCAGGTGCATGATTAATGAAAAAACTGATTAACTTTTTTAAGGCCATGGGTGAAGATACCAGGGTTAAAATTATCCTTATGCTTTTAGAGGAGGAGATGTGCATATGTGAATTGATGGATGAGTTAAAGCTCTCACAATCCGCTGTATCTCACCATGTTAAAATTTTGAAGCAGGCTGAATTGGTTAATGACCGACGCAGCGGTAAATGGACTTTCTACTCGATCAACAAACCGGGATTTGAGGCTCACCTGAAAAGTATGCAAGAAAAATTTATTGATCCGATCGATAACCATGAATATGTCATGAAAAAGGAAACAAAACTTGAATGCATGAACTAGCTTTAATGATTATCCTTACTTATCAAGTCAGTGCCAAGAAAAATATAACGAGGTGATTAATAAAGATGAGCACACAGAAAGCCTATACCCTCGGTTTTTTTCAGAAGTACTTAACCGTCTGGGTCGCCCTTTGTATTCTGGTCGGCATCGGCCTGGGAGCCGCCTTTCCCGGAGCAGCACAATTTCTTAATTCACTTTCAATAGCCCAGGTCAATATTCCAGTGGCCATTTTCCTTTTTGCCATGATGTATCCAATCATGGTCCAGATTGATTTCAGCGAGGTTGTCAATGCCGTCAAAGCACCTAAGGCGGTTTTATTAACCCTCATTATCAACTGGGGTATCAAACCTTTCACCATGTTTTTCTTTGCCTGGCTGTTTATGCGGGTAATCTGGGCTCCCTTTATCGGACATGAAATTGCCGGAGAGTACATAGCCGGGATGATTCTCTTAGGGATTGCACCCTGCACGGCCATGGTTCTGGTCTGGAGTTACCTGGCTCGTGGGTTTATGGGCCTGACCCTGGTTCTGGTTGCCCTTAACTCCCTGACCATGCTCGTGCTTTATGCTCCACTGGGCAATTTTTTACTTGGTGTTGCTGAAATGTCCGTCCCCTTTATGACAATCTTCCTAAGCGTTATGCTCTATGTCGGTGTCTCGCTGGTAGCCGGTTACTTCAGCCGCACCCGGTTGATTAAAACTAAGGGTATTGACTGGTATGAGAGTGTCTTCCTTAAAAACATGGGAACCATTTCGATTATTGCTCTTTTGGCTACCCTGATCTTTTTGTTCATGCTCCAGGGTGGGGTAATCCTTGAAGCTCCGCTGGTTGTCGGCATGATTGCCGTTCCCTTGATCATTCAGACCCTGGTTATATTTCTGATCGGTTACATCGTGGCTAAATTCATCGGGCTTACTTATGAAGAAGCCAGCCCTGCAGCAATGATCGGAGCCAGCAACCACTTTGAAGTAGCCATCGCCACAGCGGTCACAATTTTTGGGCTAACCTCGGGCGCAGCTCTTTCTACCGTTGTCGGGGTATTGATTGAAGTGCCGATTATGCTGGCCCTGGTAAGAATTTGCCTGCGGACTCGCAACTGGTTCCCGGCCATGAAAAAAGCATCATAAATGCAGTTTAGACTGAATGCCAAAGGAAGGAAGTTGAAGATGAAAAAAGTGCTGTTTCTCTGCACCGGCAATTCGGCACGCAGCCAGATGGCCGAAGGGTTTTTAAAAACTCTGGGAGCCGGACTTTTTGAAGTTTACAGCGCCGGCACAGCCCCGGTTGGCATTAATTCCCGGGCTATTGAAGTTATGAATGAAGCTGGAATTGATATAAGCAATCAGACTTCAGATGCAATAAGTTCTGAATTGCTCGGCAAGATCGATTTATTGATTACGCTGTGTGGAGATGCCCGCGAAAACTGCCCTTTCGTTCCTGTAAAAGTGGAAAAACGCCACTGGCCATTAAAGGATCCCGCCCGGACAGAAGGCAGTGAAAATGAAGTGCTCGAGGAGTTTCGAAAAACCAGGGACCAGATAAATAAATTTGTTGTGGAACTTATTTCAGAAATAAAAAGCGATTCCCCCGCGCCCAAATAGGTTGGCAAGGCATTATTGACTGGTGGCGTTGTTTTCGGCATCGCAGTGCAAAGAATCTAATTTTTCAGTATACATGATAGATAAGATATATTGTTAAGTCAAGAAGCTCCAATTACTCATCTAAAATATTACCGAGGATGAGAAGAGGAGTCTTCTTTTTTTGCAGTCACACCGGCTAATTCCAAACCGGGCACCAAAACTTAACAATACATTTTTATCTATTTATAGGCAATATATGGTGCTTGCTGAAGTTGACATCCATCTTGAAAGATTGCTATACTATATCCTGGAAAAAGTAAATCCCTATCAATTACTGGAGGAAATATAAATTTACTCCATCGCTAAGCCTGAAATAAACTACATTAAGGGTGCTTTGTATTTCTGCCCTGGGAATAAGAGTGAAAAACTACAACCGTGAAACATTATGACCTAATTATTGCCGGCGGTGGTCCTGCCGGACTCTCTGCAGCCTCTGAGTTAAGTGCACTTTTTTCCGTCCTGGTTATCGAAGAAAGAGAACCGGGAACAACTTCTGCCTCCTGGTATACTTATGAGGATCGTGTTATTGAGAACAATCTTGATGAGGCGGTACGCTTTCGCTCCGATCATCTCCACTTTGTAGCTCCCTCCTACGAACATCACATGAAAGACAATTGTGTTGTTCTAGATCACCACAAGGTTCTTGATATCTGGCTTCGAGAGGCGCGTGCTAATGGCGCAGATATCATAAAGGCAAGCTACTGTAATTACACCCGCTACCCCGACGGTGTAATTGTAAAAACGACGGCAGGAGATTTTTCCACGCCGCTACTTATTGATGCCATGGGGGCACCTTCGCCCATTGTTGAAAAACACGGCCTTGTGCAGCGTAAGAATGCCTGGGTTATCTATGGGGCAAGGATCCGTGTTCCTGCTTTAACCGGCCCACTACAGATCGAGTATTACCCCTTGAATGATGAAGAGAACACTTATGTGGGGGTTCATCCCTATTCGGAAGAGGAGATGAATTTTTTTATATTCAAAGGGCAGACCGGAACCTACGGTAACCCCGATGATCTAAAAGAGTACTTTACAACTGTTATTAACCGTACTCACCCTAATGCAGAAATTCTTCAGACCCTGTGTGGAAATATCCCCTCGGGTATCTTAAAGAAGTATGCGCTTGACAATATTATTTTCTGGGGAGCTTCAGGAATGCTGAACCCCGATGGTTGCGGGATGGGATTCAATGAGATCCTGCGTCATAGAAAGACTTTCTGCGCAGAGATTGCCCGAACCTGGAAGGCGAAACAGTTTGACAGCAATGCACTTTCCCGAGTTGCCTTTACCCTGCGCGATTTGGAAACCATGCACTTTCAACGTATTATCGGTGCTTTCTCACTCTATTTTATAAGAAGTAACGGAAAGTGGGATGGTGGTGTCCGGTGGCTTAATGCAATGGGAGAAGAAAGCCGCTACTGGATGCGTAATGAAATGAGTCTTAGCTGGATCATGAAGGCGACGAACCGGCTTCACCGAGCGGTTCCCTATAAAGAAACTTTGCGTATGATCCCCCGTGATGAACTTCTCTTTATTACAGAGCAGCTTATCCGATTCTCCGTTATTAACATTATTACAAGCGGTAGAAATTTTGTAAAACGGTTGTAGCAGTCAAAGCCTATGGCAGATATAAAACGGTTTGTGCTGAGTCCCTTGTATAAAGAGGGCGGCTCAGCAGCCTTTCTCTGTCGCACCATCTTTTCACCGGAGGCAGCATTCTAATAGAAAAGGTATTCTCCATTAATAGTGGCACTGGCTAAACATAAAACCTCGGGAGGAAAAAATGAAAACCCTCTTAACTGATCTGAATAAGCACAACCAGGAAATGATGAAATCCATCCCTTTTGCTCAACGGATTTTACTACTTCCGCACTGCATGAGACCGAGCGAAAAGTGCAGAGCAAAATTTAAAAAAGATGGCCTTGAATGCCTGACCGATTGTCATAACAATTGCCAAATATCCGCCCTGCGCAAGCTTGCCGGACAGTGTAGTTACAAAGGAGTTTGCGTTGCCGCGGGCGGTTCGATGGCTTTAAAGTATATTAAGCAAAACGAACCCCAGGGGATAGTTGCCGTGGCCTGCGACAAAGAATTGGAAGAAGGAGTTTGTGCCGTTGAGCAGTATTACCAGGAGGACGACTCGGCACCCCCTCCTGTGATTATTTCCATTCCTCTTGCAAGCACAGGATGCCTGGATACGAGGGTAGACCTGGATCTTGCCGAAGAAATAATTAAGACCTAAATTTTACTGACATTTCCGCAGCATATTCCCTTTGATCCGAATCTGTCTTACTGACATTCTCCAATACTTCATTTTAACTTTTCAGCCTGGAATATAACAGTAACGATTGCCCGTTTCAAGGTATCCGCGCTGCCCATAAATTCGTAGGAGCAGCTTAAGTGTATGGGCTGCCCGGGTACCTTGAAACAGCCGTACACTTAAATTATAGCGGAGCAGTTACCTTCATTTTATAGGTTTTTTACCATATAATAACATTAATTATCTCGGTTTTTAGTTTATCAAAGGTTTAGGGGAAACAACAATAAATCGCTTCCTGCTATAATAGTTGTAAAAAAGGAATGGTTGAGATGGTTAGAAAATCAAGTGAATCTGTCTGGGATTATCCCCGACCACCAAGAGTTGAAGCCTTTGGCGGCCTGATTGAAGTTATTCATCAACACAAGCATCTGGCAAAAAGCAGTATCACCTACAGGGTGCTCGAAACCAGTCATCCGCCTGGATTCTACATACCACAGGATCATTGCAACATGAACTTTTTACGAAAGAACGACCAAACAAGTATGTGCGAATTTAAAGGCCTGGCCGTTTACTTTGACCTGATTATGGACGAAAAGAAAGTGAGAAACGTGGCCTGGTGTTACGAAAACCCCTATTCCCGCTTTGCAGTGATTAAGAATCATTTGGCCTTTTATCCGGGAAGAGTTGATACCTGTTTTGTAGATGGAGAAAAAGTAACGGCCCAGGAAGGCGATTTCTATGGAGGCTGGATCACTTCCAATATCGAAGGCCCCTTTAAAGGTGGTCCCGGCACCTGGGGCTGGTAAGCTTTATCAGGGGCTGCAGCCTCAATTTGGTTGTTTGTGATTATAAAACAAGTACCAGTCTGGAGACAGAAAAACTGATCCTGACATAAAAAATATATTCTAACCTGTTCAGGTAAAAAAATTACAGATTACCAGGGAGGCTTAGTTTAACCTTGAAGGTAATGAAAGCGCTTACCGCTGTATTGATTGTCCTTGCCATCGGCCTGGCCGCTTTCTGGCTCTACGTGCAGGTGCGCACTTATCCGGCCGAAGCTGAATATCTTGAGCTGATCATGACTGATCAAAGAATCACCTTTGGGGATGAGGGCAACTATTTTATGATTGCACCGGCTAAAAGAAGGCCCGCCATGCCACCGATTATTTATTATCCCGGCGGGCTTGTCGCACCGGAAGCATATCTCTACAAAATGGGAATGGTTGCCATAGAATTAGGAGCAGAAGTATACATCATTAAAGCCCCTTTCAATGCAGCAATCTTTAATAGCGGCGCCGCGGGGAAAATAATGGAGAGCCGGGATCTTTCTCAGGCCTGGGTCGGTGGTCACTCTCTCGGGGGCATTGCAGCCTGCCGTTTTGCTTCTTCCAATTCCGAAAATATTTACGGCCTTTTTCTCTTCGGTTCCTACTGTGATCAGGATATCAGCAACACCGGAAAACCGGTAGTTGTTCTTTGGGGCAGGCAGGATTTTATCATTAACCGGGAGAATTTTGAAAAAGCTAAAGCAAACCTGCCTTCCGGCAGCACAATCCTGGAGATTGAGGGCATGAACCATTCCGATTTTGGCAATTACGGACTACAGAAGGGCGACAGGCCAAGCCAGCTCAGTGACAGGCAGATTATTGAAATAATCAGTGCTGCCTTCACCGGCTATGAAGAGGCCGCCCCTTAATTGTCGAACTTTCTAAGCATTAAATAAAGGTTAGTGATGAAACGGATGGAAAGCCATGAAAATTATCATCGATGCCGATGCTTGCCCTAAAACAGTACTCGAGATCTGTCTTAAACTTGGACAGCAATATGACATACCAGTGTGGACGGTGGCCAGTTTTAACCATCATATCAAATCCAATCACCACACTATTGTAGGCAGTGATGCCCAGGAAGCTGATCTGAAGGTGATTAACCTGGCTGAAAAGGGTGATATTGCCGTTACGCAGGACTGGGGACTGGCGGCTATGCTTCTGGGTAAAAAAGTCAGATCTCTGAACCCTTCCGGCAGAGAGTACCGACCAGAAACAATTGATTTCTTGCTTGAGGAAAGGGAAACAAAAGCTAAATTACGTCGTAGCGGTGGACGGACAAAAGGGCCTAAGAAACGCACTGCCGGAGATGACAATAAGTTTTCGGCACAGCTTGGGCTGATCATCCGGGAAGAACTGTCTGATCAGCCCGAAGCTGAGATTAACTTAGATTCCCTTTAGCACCTCCTGCGGTGCAGGCGCCTATAACAGAGAAATACAATTTTAAAACTTAATACTGTTTCTTATCCATACCTGGATAAAAAAACCTTTTCACCACACTAACAGATAAGTGTTTTTCCGGTTATTTCTTTTTGGTCAAAATTATGATAACAACTACGACCCCGATGCCAATTAATGCCAGGAGGATATAAAACCAGGCCGGTAAGCCTCTATCTTCCCCTTCAAGCTCGCGAATTCTTTCTTCCGCTGCCTCCAGCTTGGGCAGATTTTCAAAGTCGGCATCGACAGCCCCATGCTCCATCTTAGCTCTGCTAACCAGGTAGCGGGCATTTTCCACATCTGCCCGGTGGGTCAGTGTCAGGTCGGCAATAGCCGGCAAATCAGCAATTGCTTCATTGGCAAGTTTTACTGCTCTTGCCTTATCGTCATCGTCAGGGTCTGGATCAGGATCCGGGTCAGGATCTGGATCCGGATCAGGATCCGGGTCCGGGTCCGGTCTTTCCAGGTCGGCGATTGCTCTTTCGGCAGCCACCAGCCAGGCAAGATTATCGAAGTCAGCATCGATCGCCCCATGCTCTGTTTTGGCTCTACTGACCAGGTAGCGAGCCTGTTCCACATCCGGTTTATCGGCCAGGCGAATCATCGATGCATGCGGCAGATTAGAGATCGCTTCCTCGGCTAGTTCAATGGCTCGCTGTTTGTCGTCTTCTTCAGGGTCTTCTCTTTCCAGTTCTGCAATAACCTGTTCGGCAGCCACCAGCCAGTCAAGGTTTTCGAAGTCGGCATCAACTGCCCCATGCTCGTGTTTTGCTCTGCCGACCAGGTAGCGGGCATTCTCCACAGTCGGTTTATCCGACAGGCGCAGCATGGAGACATGCGGTATTTCCGCTATTGCTTCCGTAGCCAGGCGAACTGCCGTTTCAAGTTCTGTCTCGGCATGAACTGCACTGCCTACCAGCAAGAGCAGAACAAAGATTAGAATAAGGAGAATAGGAAAACCAGTCTTTTTCGCTGTGGTCATATCTGATCAAATCCTTTCCGCTTTTTTCCCATGATGAAGGCCTGATTGTTAAGGCAGGCTGCATTTAAAAACTTTCGGCTATAATTTTTGAACAAAAAAGGTCAGGCCTTCGGAGCTACTCTATGATAACAGTAAAAACCTGGGGGGCATCTACCTCTCCGCCATCCCAGTGCTGACCGTAAACCATTTCAATTTTAGTTTCCCCGCTTTGTAATGCCCGGTAAGTAAAAAATTCTTTTCCACCCACTCCAACCATACCTTCTTCAGCCTCATCCTGCTGATAATCAACATTGACCAGGCTGACCATACTGCTATCCGAGCTTTCTTCCCAACTGTAACCGGTAGTTGGGTTTGATTCAAGACTGATAACAAACTCATCGCCATTTTTCACCCTTATTGTACTTGAAGGATCTGAATGGCTGTCTGGATCCCCATTTCCACCACAGCCGGCGATTAATAAAACAGAAAAAAGGATAACAAGAAAAAAAGGTATTTTTGTCATAATAAATACACTCCTCTATCCTCTAAATTAATATAAAATTCTTTCTTTCTGTTATGAGGATTATACTTTGGCTTCACCTAAACTGCAAGAACAAACTCCCCTTTAGATTTGAATAATTGACTGTATGCACAAAATTAAATACAATTAGTATGCAATCATCCGATTACCGGGGCAGGGAATTTTAATCCGTTTATATTATTGAGCTGATGATCACCGAGTTGAACCAGGGTATGAAGAGCAAAAAGAAAAAGAGGTGAGCTCTTGAAAACAATAGGCCTAATAGGCGGAATGAGCTGGGAGTCGACGGCAACTTATTACCGCATCATCAATAAACATATTTTTGAGCATCTGGGCGGTTTAAATTCTGCCAAGATTATTTTATACAGTTTCAACTTTGATCAAATCAGCAGGCTGCAAAAAGCCGGAAAATGGAAAGAGGCGGGCCAAGAATTGGCCCGGGCAGGGAAAAACCTGGAACAGGCCGGGGCTGATTTTTTAGTTATAGCCACGAACACCATGCACAAGGTGGCCGAAGCCGTGGAAAATGCGGTTGCCATTCCCCTGCTGCACATTGCCGATCCTACTGCTGAAGCATTACACAATAAGGGGATAAGCAAGGTTGGCCTGATAGGTACTGCCTTTACAATGGAAGATGACTTCTATAGAAGGCGCCTGATTCAAAACAGAGAACTAGAAGTTTTAATCCCGTGTGAAGAAGATCGACAGCTGGTGCATGACATTATTTTTGATCAGCTCTGCCAGGGCCAGGTGCTTGAACAGTCGCGCTCTCAATATCAGCAGGTGATTGAAAGTCTAGCCGGGCAGGGTGCACAGGCGGTTATTCTTGGTTGTACTGAAATATCAATGCTGATTGGACCGGGTCAGGCAGTCATTCCCCTCTTTGATACTACGGCTATACATGCCCACAGAGCTGCGGAAATGTCTCTCCAGGAGAGGTGATTTCAATAGTACGCAGGAAAAATGATGACTTTATGCTGGTAAAGGGTGCCGAGGACGAGAATGTTTATATCTTAAGCAAAAAGCTAAAAGAGAGATGGTTCAACTATCTCTGGCAGAGTGCTGCAGCCGGCCTGATTACTTTCATTGTGCTTTATATATTTCTGGAATTAATTCAGTTGATTATTTTGGCTGGGGTTGGCTCTACATTTTTTACCATATTCGCCCTGCCCGGAAACAGGACGGCAAGCGACCGCAATATTATTGGCTCTTATATTATTTGTGTTACCGTTGGGTTGTTCTGTATATACACCATTTCTCATAGCATCGGTGGCGGTTTGGCAGTTGGCTTATCCACTCTTTTCATGGTTATAACTGACACTGAACATCCCCCGGCAGCGGGCGTAGCGCTAGGTTTATCGCTGGCCCCTAATTTAGATAGTGCATATCCAGGAGCAGGATTCGCCCTGGCCGGAGCTCTGCTGGCTGTGATTATTAGAAATCTCCTTGCCCCTTATTTAAAAAACCTGGTTTAAAGATAAAGGACAGGGGGACACTTCTCATTGTCTTTCGCTCAAAGCACTTTCTTTATATAACCTTTACTAATTCCAAAGACTCCTTCCAAATGCTTTAAACTATACTTTTCAGCTCAATAAAAAATCCTGATCAAGCTACTCCGCTGGCTTTACCCTCATAGGCACCATCACTGATAATCAAGCGGGACAAGGGAAGAGTCCCTTGCTTTTTAGTCTGCTAATTCTTCTAAGGCAGCCTTTAGGAAAATATTCAAAAGATACCCCCTGACGCCCAAATTCCAACCAGACCTATAATCAATTAGCGAATTATCGACAAACCAGTATTCTCCTCCAGTGCTCACACCTCTTGCTTGCTCCGCACGGAATTTTTCAGCAACAGACCCAGTATAGTTATGAAATAGCAACTTCTCAAGATCAGGATAATTACTGGCCCACTTAAAACCATCGTCATAGCCCCATTTTAGAAACTTTGTTCCATTTTGGTATAAATAAATGTGGCTTTTAATTTCATCACTTAGCCATTCAGGGAGCTCATCTGAAAGATCTTCGGGGTTAAAATATCCGGCAGCCGGTGTTGCAGAACTTTGGTTTTGCTGAACAACGCTGTAAGTGGGCGTTTCTTCTGCTTGCATTTCAACAGCGGGAACTATTTCAACATCGTCGTCATCAGCTTTTTCGGCATCGTCCACGGCATCGACGTCATCAGCTTTTTCGGTATCCTCCATGGCATCATCTTTTATCCTAATCATATCCAGGTAAAAAGGTCTTGCCTGCTCATCAATAACGCTTTCAATTGAAGAATCTTTACCTTGCTCTGCTTCAAGTTCAGTGCTTTCATTTCTCAATAACTTTAAACCGGTAAAAAGAAATAGGATAAGCAGAATTACTGATGCGGCAATTAAGCCATATATTATTCTCACATCAACTATTGAGTAATATTTCAGTGCTTTAGGAACAGAGTTTTCCACAAATGTGAATTGAGTTGTTTCTTTGACCGGCTCTTCAATAAGTAAAGATTTGCAGTGTTTGCATTTAATTGCCGCCGATTTTATCTTTCCGTCGCAATGAGGACAGTTTTTATATGCATCATTATCCATGTTTGCTACCCTTCCAATTATTCATTTGGGTCTAGCATGACACTGAAACATTAAGGTGATACAAGTTCTCTGCTTATTGGTAGCAACATAGCTTAGATGTGAGCATAGAGATAGTGTCAAATGATTTATTCTGCAAATATTTGAATATACCTGCCGATAAAAGATAACGGATAAAAACACACGACTGGAAATATGTAATCTCTAACTGATCCATCAATAATGCTTCATTATTGACAGGCCTTTTGCTTCACTGTATAATGCAAACAGTTGATTAAAACAATTGTTTTAAATATACGTTTGAATATTTAGCAGGTTAAAAGGATTGCAACATTAAATGATTAATCTTGGCCGAATTGTTGTCAAGTATCGCAAATTAATTATTCTTATTTACCTGATCCTGCTTATTCCGGCAGGTATAGGCTATTTGGCTACCGGAGTAAATTACGACTTGATGACGTACATGCCTGCCGGAATGAATTCTCGACAGGGTGAAATAATCCTTGAAGAAGAATTTTCTCTTTCCGGACTGGGCCTGCTAATGGTCGAAGGCAAGAAAAGCTATGAAGTTGAGCAATTGATCGCTCAATTAATCATTATCGATGGGGTAGCTGATGTTGTCTGGCTGGGAGACTATACGGATATCTATGTTCCGGCAGAGTTCATCGACCAATCTTTAAAAGAACGTTTTAGCACTGAAGATACAGCCCTGCTGCAAATACAATTCATAGATAATGCGCGCAGTCCGCAAACGACCATCGCTGTCAAAGCAATCAGGGAGCTGGTAGAGGGCACAGATGGCATTTACTTTGGCGGCGAACCGCCAATTATTGACGAAATGCAATCGGCTGTAGGGGAAGAAATGCTCATTTACACTGCTATAGCCGTGGTTATGATCCTCTTTGTCCTGGCTATTTCTACCTCTCTCTATCTGGACCCGCTACTCTTTATAGTTGCCGTCGGAGTGGCGATTATTATTAATATGGGAAGTAATGTATTCCGGGGGGAAATATCATTTCTTACCGCTTCAATCGCAGCTGTAATGCAACTGGGTATATCACTTGATTACGCCATTTTTCTGATGCACCGACTGGAAGAAGAAAAAGGCGAAACAGCAGATATTGAAGCGGCGATGGTTTCAACGGTTAATAAAACGGCTGTCACAATTTCTTCGAGTGCACTTACAACAATTGGCGGTTTTGCCGCTTTGTTGTTTATGCAAAACGGAATTGGCAGCGACATGGGCTTTGTCCTTGGCAAGGGAATTGTTATCAGCCTGATCGTCACCTTAACACTGCTTCCCGGGCTAATCATTACTTTTTACTCTTTTAGTGCCCGTTACAAACATAGAGTTTTGCTGCCTTCATTTAATAAAATAGGAAAATGGCTGATAAAATATAGACTATTATTTATAGTATTTTTTCTGCTCATTGTAATACCGTCCTATTTGGGACAGAAGAAGGTTGATTTTTATTACTCCAACGAAAACTACCTGCCCCGCGACTCGGCCGCCGTTGCTGATACTGAAGCAATCATGGATGAGTACGGAGCTGTAGACATTGTTTATTTGGTCATGGCCGATGACGGCCGCCGCGTAGAATTTGAATTTATAGAAAAACTGGAGAAGAGCGAATTTATTGATTCAATCGTAGCGATTTCAAGCCAGGTTGATCCGGCCCTGCCGGAAATAATCATCCCTGAGGAAGTGATCAGCGAGTTCAAGGGTGGAGAGTATCGCAATATGATGATTTTTCTATTGCCTAATCTAAGCGAACAGGATTCATTTGCCGCTGTTGACCTGATACGTCAAACTGCAGCTCAATTCAGCAACGAGTATTACGCCGCCGGCCCGGTAGCAATGACCCGGGATATGGCAGGGTTGTCCCGCAAGGATGCACGCATGGTTTCAATTATATCGATCATTGCTGTCGGCCTGATCATCGCTATCAGTTTAAAGTCACTGGCTCTGCCAATTATACTGGTTTTAGCCGTTCAGATGGCAATCTGGCTTAACATTAGCATTCTCTATTTTCAGGATCAGAATGTGTCATCACTGACCCCGATAATTATTGGGGCAATCCAACTGGGGGCTACCGTCGATTATGCGATTTTGTATACACTGCGCTACAAAGAAAACCTCGCCCTGACCCTGGACAGGATTAAGGCAGCGGTAAAAACACTGGAAGAAACAGGTCGATCAATTATGACCAGCGCCTTGATCCTTTTTGCTGCCACCTTTAGTATATCGCTTGTCGCAGGTATAAAAACGACTCAGGAAATGACCATGTTAATCGGCCGGGGCGCTATAATCAGCATGCTGGTCATGTATACCTTGCTCCCAGCCCTGTTAATAGTAGCTGACCGGGCTATCGGCAAAACTACAGCAAATTGGCCCCTTGCCGTGGAAAAAGTAAAGAACCAACCGGAAAATAAGGTGTCATAATACATGAATAAAAAACTGCTTTACTCAATTACAGTGATCATAGTCGCTTTTCTATCTCTGGGAACGGCCGGATATTCTTTTATGGTTCAACAGGTGGAGAATCAGTCATCTGATTATAAACCGGCGTATCTGACCATTGAAACAGATAAAGAGGCTTCTTTAGATGGAGAAACTAAGTCGCACAAGAATGAAACGGTTTATGTATTGGTCGATCATAAAGGCGCTGTTATTGAGCAAAGTATTGTCAACAGAATTTATGCTCAGGAAGATCCGAAAGCTGCCCTGGTTATAGACTACGGGCAGTACGAAAGCCTCGAGAATATGACATCACCGGTACAGCCACTGATTGAAAATAATAAAATAAGCTGGGAAAGCCAATTGCTAAACGAAGAAGATTTATATTACGAAGGGAAAATAGACAAGCAACTCCCTGTTGATATAACAATTACATATTACCTGGATGGCCGGGAAATTGAACCTGCTGAACTGGCAGGGCAAACCGGCAGGCTTGAGATTGTGCTAAATTTTCGCAATAACCTGGGCTATACTGAACCATATTCATATACCGGCTATGAAGGCAATCAGGTTTATGTTGAAGAAGAGAATTATGTGCCCTTGCTGGTCCAGGGCAGTTTTGATTTAGATCTAAACCGCTATTCCGAAATTGATCCAGGCGACGGAATGAATCTGGTAATGGGTCAATCAGCAAGTATTAATTTTATGGTTTTTCCATACCCGGAAGATGAAATAAAAATTAGCATGACCGGCAAAGATATTGAGCTGGATAGAATATCATTAGTGATTATACCCCAGCTCCCTGGTATGCCTGAAGTTGACCTTGAAGATATTTTAATCCAGATTCTCGAGGGAATTCAAATGTTCACAGATAACTTCGGTGACCTGACCAGCGGTGCAAACCAAATTCTTAGTGGTCTGGAGCAGATCCGTGATGAAGGAACCCGCCTAACCGGTAATACTGATGAGTTTTATGATCTAATTAAGCTATATAAAAATGAGCGGGACCACTTGCAAACGCTATTCGATCAGAACAATAGCGATACCCTTTTAGATTACTTCAACGCACTGGAAGAACTGCTCGCATTAACAGATCAAGTGTCAGATATCCAGTTAGACTCGGATCAGATTGAACAGACCATGGCTGAGATAGACGCTGCCAGTCACCTTTTGGCCATCGCAGATAACCGGTTGGCCGGGCTTGACAGCTCTTCGGCCAGGGTAACTGCGGAAGCGGAAAAAATGATATCTGAGAATGAACCCGGTTCTGCACTGCACGAACTGGGGCTATTACTTATAAGTCGTGAACTGGAGTTAAAGAAAGCGGCGGATGAGAGCGCCCTGGCCATTGAAAAACTCTCGATGGTACAATCCGGGCTGGAAAGCTTTAGACTGGACTGGTACGAAAAATATCTTCCCGGGCTGGTTTCCCTGACAGAACTGGCAGCATTAATTCCCGCCGAAGGTTTCGACGGGCAGCTCGCTTTTCTGAACAACGAACTGGCTACTCTTGTCAACAATCTTGAAGAAGTTGATCGCTTAATTCTTGAGGCAGATTCATTACTGGAAAGTTTAGACGAGCTGCCCCTGGTTCTTAACCGCCTGGTTGAAGGACAATCTCAACTTTCCACTGGTCTAGAAATGCTCTCGTCGGAAGGTTTTGCGACCCTGGAGAAAGAATTAATTAACGGTATTAATGAATCACGGGCCGGGAAGGCCAAAATCGGGTTAATGAAAAAGCTGGCTGATGACTATCGGTCTTATGCTGATAATGAACAGAACCGTTTCAGCGAAGTGCGTTTTATCATTCAAACCCCCCGGCTGGTGGTTTCCAGGGCAGGCCAGAGCGACAACCGGCAGGAGGAGCAGATTAACCAGCATGCCTGGGTCGAGAGAATCTGGGGAAAAATTATTGGTCTTGTCGAATAAACAACAGATAAAATCTGCGAGGTGTTCGGGGTGATGGAAGAAAATAATGAGACAAAAATAAGGATCCTGGAAACAACAGCCGAAATCATTGGCCGTGAGAAAAACCTGAACCTGACAATCAGAGAAATTGCCAACCGGGCCAACGTTAATATTGCATCAATTAATTATTATTTCGGCTCAAAAGAAAAGCTTCTCGAAGAAGTTGAGCTTCTTCTGCTGGAAAATATCAGGAAAATTTATGCCAAACTGGATAACCCCAAACTAGCAGTAAGGGAAAGGCTGAACAACTGGGCAGACAAGTTGATCAAGCACCTGATTGATTATCCTGGTATTATTTACCTGATAGGGACAAGAGTGCTCGAAAGAGAGAGCACTTGCCTGAACATCTACCTGGGCTTGCTGGAAACAGCTACAATGCCCCTGGTCAAAGAGTTAAGCGGGTCGGATGAAAAAGAGGCCAGATTTAAGGTTTTAAACCTGATCTCTGGCATTGTCTATCCTGTCCTTATCTATTCCAGTGAAAGCGAAACAGCTGTTATCGATATCAGTAACGATCAAACTCGTAAAGAGTATGTCAGATCCCTGGTTAACGGCATAGAAAAAAAGGGGTGACCGTTCCTCTTGTAGATTTGATTATTTACACTGTTGTCCAAAATAACTACTGCTCGATCTGTACACTGGACAAGCATTTCCAGGTAATTTCAGATACTATTAGTGGTAAGGTTGAAGTAATCGGAATCTAACTTGGCCGGTAAGCATTGATCTCAGAAACTATAAAAAGGAGCATCATCAATGGGCTTAAATGTTTGCGTTGTCGGAACCGTTTTTATGGATTGCAAGGGTTTTTCATACAATAAATACTACCCAGACGGAAGAAATCTTGGTGATGTCAATTTCGTCCATGGTGGAGTTGGTAGGAATGTGGCTGATAACCTGGCCAGGCTTGAACTTCCAGTTACTCTTGTGTCTACAGTAGACCAGAACGCCATGGGCAAAGAAGTTATTGAGAATTTAGAGCAGAAAAGGATTAATACCTCCTATATTAAGAAGGCCTCAGGTGATGGCATGGGTATGTGGCTGGCTATAATCGATCACAACGGCGACCTGGTTGGTTCCATATCAAAAATGCCCAATTTAAAGTTGCTTGAAAACCTGATTGCCGAAGAGGGAAAATCCATTATTGGTCAGTCAACACATGTAATATTAGAACTTGATCTAAACGAGCAACTGACCCGGGATGTGCTCAGTCTCTGTAAAAATGCCGGGAAACCAACATATGGCATACCCGGCAACCTGGACATTGTTAAGAAAAATCTTGACCTGCTGCCCGAACTGGAATGTTTTATCTGCAATGATTTTGAGGCCGGGCAAATAATCAAGTGCGAACTTGACAGCCTGGAACTTAGTGAAGTAGAGGATATCCTGACCAGGCACTTCTTCACGGAGAAGCTCAGCGCAAAATATGTCGTTGTTACTCTTGGCAGCCGGGGTTCGATTTTCTATGATTCCATAAACAATATAACAGGTCATCAAAAGGCAATCCCAACCGATGTTATTGATACCAGCGGTGCCGGTGATGCCTTTTTTTCTGGTACTGTAGCAGCTTTAATTAAAAATCTTTCCCTTCAGGAAGCGGTCTTTCACGGCAGCCAGGTTGCTTCCTGGACCATCAGCTGTAACGAGAGCATTTGCTACAACCTGAGAACCAAAGCCCAGGGAGAGGAAAATTTTCAACTTTTATAAGATCTTTAATACAAAAATCATCAGTTCAGGGAAAACCCATGAAAATAAGATACAGCTCTTACTTCACTTGCGGTTTTTACCTTAATCACCGGGTAATCAGGTAATTTGAGTTGCTAACGTATTTGCTTTCAGGTTTAAGGCGGGGCGAATTCCAAACTTTCCATGGTTGGCATATGCTGAACTAAAATCACCGTTAGTGTAAATCTGACGGACAATGCTTCCATCAAGAGATCCCGGTGAGCGAGTCCAGTAAGAATGATGTAGATCATTTAACAGGGCAGCCCTCTGATTTTGTTCTGTGCCTTCGAATAGCGGATAAGCAGAACCGATCCTGTGAGTCCATTTATGTTCGCTGTCCCCGAGTTCGGTAGTGGATGGAATGAAAACGTAATCCTCTGTGCTGTAAGGAGTTCCACTCCACCATTTGCAATTAGGCACTTCCGTCATAATTACTGCCTCCCTGAAATCATCTGAAAAAGCCTGGTAAAAACCCTGCTCGCTATAACCGCTGCTTGAATTTAACCAGGGTCGCAGGCCTCGGATAGCCCTGTCTCCTTCACCACTTTCACTCCAGATATTTTTACCTGCAGACCCAATCGTTTTCCTTTTTTCATCAAAACAGTACTTGCCGATTAATTCCGCAGCCAGCAGTGTAACATGATCATCCAGGCCCGGATAATGATTTATTGCAACGACAATCCATACCACTTCTCTCTTATCACCGTTTTGGGTGTAGTTATCACCTCTGCGAAACTCCCACTGCCATGAAGGGTCAAAAACTAAAGTACCTAAAGGCAAAGCAGATACAGGAATACTCCCTTTCTGAAAGTCGAAGATGTAGTTTGCCTGGAGGACTGTGGCTTCGGAAGAAAGGCTTGTCTCATTGAAGAACACCTTCTCCGCCAGCCCGGCTTTAATTTTTTCCAATTGCACCTCAACCGCTTCTTTACTCGATGCGACTTGAAAAACGGTTTTGCCTTCGCTTTTACAGCGTATGCACCTTTCTGTGTTTAACATGTTAGCCCGGCCGCAGCAGCACTGCCAATATGCTTTTTCTTGCTTTGCATAACATACGGCAACAGCACCGGCAACTTTTTTGAGATCATCCAGTTCTTTAGCAGTAACTGGGTCTTTACTGACTTCATAAACCCTGCTACCATCAGAATCCCACCTGGAATGATCCGAAAAGAGAACACTCTTTACCAGGATCTTGATCTTTCTGGTATCGGGAAAATCTTTTAACTCGAATGGTTTTGCAGGACCGAAGACTATTCCCGGTTGAGCTGAGAAATCCTGTAATCTCTTATCAAAAATATTATCACTGCCATCTTTAACTTCCTCACCAAAAGCATCAAAGCAGTATATACTGATTCGCAAAGCGCTGACATTTTTATCGCACAGGTTTCTAAATTTTATTTCCACAAAGGCTTTTTCAGTCTCTTCAGCTACATCAATCTTGTAACTCTCCATCTCCACGGGAGAATCGAGATCTACCATTTCAGTTTCACTAAAATGAGCGGCCTTGCCGGCCGGTATGGCCGGGACGCCGGCACCTTCAGGCGCTGTTTCTTTTTCTGCGATTACATTCAGGCAGTACTTGCACTTAATTGATTTTACGCTGATCTCTTCACCGCAGTAAGGGCATTTTTTAAGCTCTTCACTGTTTTTTATTACTGGCTTGGTTTCACTGCCTAGCAGGCCTGCCTGGAACTCATCAACCGTCTGAAAACGATCCGCTGCTCTTACTGCCATGGCCTTGAAGAGATGCTTTTCCTGCTCCGGACTAATTTCTACTCCCATTTGAGACGGGGCCACAATTGTGTCTTCAGCCAGCCGGTCTATCGCCTCCGGTGGAGTTTCTCCGGTAAGGCAGCGGTAAAGGGTGGCACCAATAGCATATATGTCGGTCCAGGAGCCCTGCTTACCACGGGATCGGTATTGCTCTTCTGGAGCATAACCGGCCTTTAAAATGACTGATAGACTCTTGCTCTGATCCCTGATCTCCTGGCGGGCGGCTCCGAAGTCGATCAAAACTACCCTGCCCTTGCTGTCAATAAAAATGTTATCAGGGCTGATATCGCGGTGCATGACCTCATACTTATGCACCTCGCGCAAGGCATCCATTACCGGCATTATGATCTTGATGGCCTTGTTGTATGGAAGTTTACCGCCAACCTGATCCAGGTACTGCTGCAGAGTTACCCCTTCTAAAAAGCTCATTACTATATAAGCGGTATTGTTTGCTTTGAAGAAATCGCGTACCGAGACGATGTTGGGGTGTTGTTCGAACTGGGCCAGGGTCTTGGCCTCTCGCAAAAAACGGTCGAGCCAAAAATCGAAGCTATTATCTTCGGCATCGGTATAAGAAATCACCTTGCTCTGGCCTGGCAGGCGGGAAACCATACCCTGGGGGAAGAAATCCTTGATGGCCAGTTTCATGTCGAGGTTGAGATCCCAGCCAAGATAGGTTATGCCGAAGCCGCCCTGGCCGAGGACTATTCCGGTAATGTATTTTTCGGCTAAATTTGTGCGCGGGGGCAAATAAAGCGAGGCTTCAACATGCTTTTCCTTGTATCCACAATAGGGGCAATGATTCTGGCTGCCCTTATCACTGAAGCAGCCCGGGCAGAGATTGTAATAAACCATCAATGTCACCTGTCAGGGTTAGTTTTGTCATCAGACTGATTTTTAAGATGCCGGAGTTTAACTTCGGCAGGGGGCTGGGTCTTTCCTGCCTTTCGGACAGTCAAAAAGACCAGGGTAATTTCGGGGCATAATGAAATAGATTTATGCTGACGCATACGCCACCCATAAAACCAGATGTTAAACCGGGGCTTTTAATTTCTCAATCCTCGCCTACGTCATTACAGGAATGCTCGTGAGCTATATACAAAAGAAACCTTACCTACGAGCTGCCCGCGTAGAACTCTTCCATGGGCAGACCTTACTTACTGACCTCTGACGCCGTACAGAAAAACAATATCGACCTCCAACCTAAGCACTACGATATAAGTGATCCACTTCCACAAATAGCCTGTCTAATCACAGGAACTAAAAAATGAATAGACAGTTCATAAATAAACTGAAACTATCTTTCCTGGCAACCGGTCAATAAGACCAGAAAGGAAAAAGGGGGTAACTATTATGCCTGGAAGAATTAAAGGATTATCTATTCCGGCAGTTTTCAGTTTAATGATTGGGCTAATGCTGGTTTCGCTATCCGGAGGAGGTTGCACCATACCCGGAAAGGAAAGCCTGGCCGCACCGGTTGAAGAACTCGACCAAAGCCTGGTAGACGCTAACAACGGCCTCGGTTTCAACCTTTTTAACATATTGGCCGATACTGAAAAAGAAAAAAACCTTTTTATATCGCCTTCAAGCATTATTGCCGCCCTGGCCATGACCTATAACGGAGCCGATGGGGAAACGCGCACAGCAATGGAAAAAACCCTTCAACTGGAGGGGATGAGCATGGATGAAGTTAACGCGGCCTTTGCCGATCTGCTGACAATCCTGCAAAACTCTGATCCCAAAGTAGAATTGACTGTAGCCAACTCACTTTGGGCCCGCGAAGGGGTGGAATTTAATGAAGATTTCCTGCAACGGAATCGTGATTATTTCCAGGCCGAGGTGGCAGAGCTTGACTTTGAAAATCCCGACGCGGCAGAGACAATCAATAATTGGGTCAGTGACAAGACCCGGAACAAGATTGACGGGATTGTTGAACCACCGATCAACCCTGATACAATCCTGTTTCTAATCAATGCCATCTACTTTAAGGGGGATTGGTCTGAGCCTTTTGAAAAAGAACTGACCCGCGATATGGTCTTTAAACAGCCCGGCGGAGAGGAAAAGGAACACCCGATTATGTTCCGCTATGGAAGTTACCGTTACCTGGAAAACGAACTATTCCAGGCAGTCAGTCTGCCCTATGGCAAGAACGAAAGGATCAGCATGTACATATTCCTTCCCCTACCGGAAATGGACCTAGAGCAATTCTATGCCGATCTTAACCCCTCCAACTGGAAGCGCTGGATTGATTCTTTCAGCAGTATGGATGGAGAACTTGGCCTGCCACGCTTCGAGTTCGAATATGAAACTTCGCTGAACGAGGCCCTGATTGCTCTGGGCATGGGCCCGGCTTTTGATGAAAATGCTGCTGATTTTAGCAGGATGAGACCGATTCCGCCCCGCCTCTATATCAGTGAAGTAAAACATAAAACATTTGTCGAGGTTAACGAAGAGGGCACTGAAGCTGCCGCTGCAACCTCAGTTGAAGTCGGGATAACCTCTATGCCAGAAACTTTCTACATGGTTGTCGACCGACCCTTCTTCTTTGCCATAGCCGATGATCTAACCGGAACGATCCTCTTCATGGGTTCGGTTTTTGAACCCTAAAGTAAAAACCTGTAATAGTAAAAGACATAAGCGGTAGCGGTTCTTATTTGCTTTAAGGTAATGGCACTAAGCAAAAGTATGAACCGCTCCCACTTTCTACATCTGCATCAGAGGCCGGCAGGATCTGGCGGCGCTTCCAGCACATGTGCTTCAAGGTTATGTTCACAGGGCTGACCGGCAGTAATGTGCATAACAAGATTCCTCAAATCCATTATTACCGCGAAACCGGATACAATCATCGTCGGGTCGTCAGCCTTCAGGTGACGGCATATTGAGCGGGGGTAATTCAGGTGATCATCGTGAATCTTTTTTAATGCCGGTATGTCAAAGACATCTCTTGCGGAGAGTAACTGTCTGGCCCGCTTCAGCCGGATGAATGTATCAAGCATAAGGGTTCTGTTAAGATCAACTGTTTTGCTAAGCAGCCTTGCGGATGTAAGATGGTTTGTGTGCACAACAACTTCATTTTCGGGAAAATTGAGTTCATAATCTTCAGGTATAATTTCCATATTCACCGGTCCAATGGCATGGTCGCCTAAAACAAAGTTAATCGCCGAACCAACATTACAGGTCGCCGTCTTATCGAGGGCATCATTTAGCGTTGCTGAATTGAGAACCCCGCGCATTGCAATATGCAGCGGTGTGCCGTTGATAGTCCTTTCCGTCATCAGGGCATTCATGCAGATTCCCACACCTGCCGAGTTGAGGCCAATTTTACCCACAATGCCTGCTTCGGTAATCATCAGTATTCTAGGCTTTTGTTTTTGCTCAATTTCCAGCAGGATCAGCGGCTCTTTGGTAGGCTCGGGGAAATCCCAGTTTTGACCGATTATCGTGCTGCCTCCGCCTTTAGCCGGAGTTATGCCGTATGAAGTACACCCATCTTGCTTAAGGATTTTCTTAGAAAAAAGCAGTTCACTACGGGCATTAATGGCCAGAATTGAATCGAAATCAACTCCCGCCCCCTCGGCCACCCCCTCCATCTCTTCCACCAGTTCGGGAAAATGCTTTTCAACGGCGGGCAGAAATTTCCGGGCTTCACCGGTAATTTCATCCCAGGAAGCATTGCCCATAACCTGAAAGATCAACTGGTAGTTGTTTATGCATTTGTTAACAAGGTCTCTTGCTTTTTGGCCATGCTGCATCCCTATTTCATGTGGGCTGCCCTGCAGGTAATATTTAGGATACAAAGTCTCTGCCTCCTCTATTCTTATTTAACACTTTTAATCCAACCTTTTTTGTAGGCGAAAAAGCTGTAGTAGACAGTCGAAAAAACGCATATTAGCAAGATCACCGGGCCCGGTATGCCCAGGAGAGTGCAGATCAATGCTACCGGTATGCTGAATGCAGCAACCTTGGGGCTGCGAATGCTAAAGACAAAAAGGAAAGCGCCAAAAATGGCTGGGAGAATATACCCCAGGGCCTCGCTTACGATTTCGGGTACAGCACCAATAATGCGAGTACCCAGAATGACAATAACGGTCAGGATGAAAAGGTTAACGAAAACGGAAACTCCCATGCCCAGAGTAGAAATTATATCTCCTTCGGGGGTTCCTTCAGTGACACCGGCGCTGTTCTGAGCAACAATCGAAACAGGCACGCGCAAGTTGAAAATATTGCCGGCCAGCCAGGACATGTACGAACCACTAATGCCTAAAATCGGATAGTAGGATATCGGTTCAATCAGGTAACTGGCAAGCATAACAAAAGCGATCAGCCCCACACTGGAAAGAATCAGCGAAACCGGAGGCTGGACACCAAAGAAAAATCTCAGGTAGAGGACAGGTAAGAAACTTAAGATAAAGGCTGCGATCATCGTTACCCTGCCCCAGAGAATAATACCCCTGATAAAAGTATTGTAAGGAAGTTCTGCTTGATTCATCATTTTACCTCCCGTTCAATTTAAGCTGTCGTGTTTCTCTTATTTAGACTAAATAAAAGGCAGAGTCGCCAGCATGCCAATGATCATGGCGATACCAAGGGCCCATTCTTTAAGCCATTTTACTTTTAGCGAGATCAACGCCAGAACAGTCATTATCACACCACCGGTGACAGCCGCTATGGTGCTTGGCCCTCCGGCTATAAGATAAGGCATTGTAAAATAGGAAAAGCCGGCCAGGAGAGCACTGATAGTTAATATGGGCAGCAGTTCTTCCCTGCCTCGAACAATCTTCAGACGCAACGTTTCAAATTTCGGAATCATAAATGCACATAAAATTAGCCACCCCCCGGCAGCAATTGTTGCAGTCCACATTGATATAGACAGAGCATATATATCGTACCCTTCCCCGCCGAGTTCCACACCCATTACCTGGGCCCCGGTAGAGGCCGCCATTAACTCATAAGGAATTGAGCCGATAATGGACAGTCTCATCCATGCATAGGGCGAACCCATCGGTACCATCAGCGAAATCAGGGTTAACCCAACCGCAAGTGATGGCCCGATAGAGCTAATAAACCCCGCGCGCATGGCTTTTTGCATAGCCTCCCTGCTGATGCCCATTTCCAAACCTGTTTTGTATGCTTTCCGCATGAAGACAAAGGCTTGCACAATAATTACCACGACAACAATCGAACTTGCTACCCACATCCCAGGTGAATTGGCAATTTCAAGATAATGCATCGAGCGATCTACACTCCCTCCTAAGTATATTACTGCTTGGGCAATTCCCTGTTTTTTCTCCCATCCTGCCCGTACATTACTTTGCTACAGGCCTTTAAATGGATATTGATATATCATTTATCTTGTCTCATTATTTTCTCTAATCAACCTCAATAATATAACAAAGAGATTAGATTATCTATAAGGAAATAACTTAAAATCCCACATTTGATGGGCTTAGGTGAAGTTTAATTAATCCACGCAGACCGCTTTATTGACTATCTTTATTACTCATACAAAGGGACTGGCCACTTGCTATAAAATAAAATCGAATTTCTTCGGACATGCAATCAGCCGTTCTGCTTAAATCATGGCCAGGGTTTTTCTATAAAGGTAAGCCCCTCAAAAATAAACGCCCTTTTCTCAGATCAAAAGGGTTATTTCCGGCATCGAACTTATCAGGTCAAATGATCTATTCAATATCGACAACGAACTACCTTAGGCACTTACGAATTGCTTATTTACCTTTCTATGACCGGAAACTGGGCAATACGGATATTTGTAGACCCATAAGGTACAAGTGTTATGGCCCGTGGTTCAGAAACAGATGGTTTTGTGGGATAAGGGCCGGCGCTGTTCTGTTTTAATTTCCAATTATTAACCTGAACTCCCCGGATTACGACTTCGAGCGGGGGAGCAGCAGGATCAAAAGGTTTGTCAGCAACAGGGTTATAGTTGGCATATAGAAGCTCAAACTGACCTTTATCAAGCAGTGGAGCAAGGTTCCAGGCCGAGCGAGGCACGAACTGACGGTAGTTGAAAGGCTCTTTCCCTTTCAGGATCTTTAATTCTTCAACAATTTTTAAGGCCAGCAGCAGTGAGCCTTTCCTGATGCTCAGACTACCATCCGAATTAATAACTTTACGCAGAGGGGTATCAAGCACCAACTCGATTTTATCGCCCCGCTTGAATCTCCTTTGCAGTTCAGTTAACCCCGGTCCGCTTTTGCCAACGGGGCTGCCGTTGTAGTAAAGCCTTCCTTCCGTCAGATCAGGGACTCTGAACAAAAGCTTGATTTCAGTGTTTCCAGCTTCAATAATTTCGAAAACAATCTTATCGGCAAAGGGATATTCGGATATTTGCCTGATAACAAAAGGTCTGCTCCCAGGCATTTCTACAGCTATCCGGCAGGGCAGGTAAACCATAAATGCCAATCCATCAGCTATCTTGAAACAGCTGTTGAGGAGCAGTTTTGGAAAGCCCTGGTGCAGGTTGGCTGTACAACAACCGTAATTTGGCTCAAGACCGTAAACATTGGCTTCCTTGTTTGCATCATAATATTTTCTGCGGCGTTTATCGGCGGCCACCTGGTTAACCTGTTGCAAATACTGGTGACAGCACATATCGGCTGTAAAGGTTGCCGGCAGTGCATTATAAGCAATAAGTTCGATTAGATCGGCGTAGAAAGGATTACCGGTTACTGACAAAAGCTCTGTGAGCGAGTAGAGCATCTCCACTACCACGCAGAGCTCAGTTCCCGCTGCCGGATCGGCGCCGTTTAAATGTTCATCGGCGCTAAAAAGGCCGGTAGCCATTCCGTGGCAACTGAACAAACTCTCATAGGCTTTTAAGGGCAGCTTAAAATTGGCGCTGTTATCACTTAGCAAACCGTAGGTAACCGGGTATTTCAAGGCCATCGCTATATTGACACCGTGGGTAAAACTGTAGGTTTTAACCAGCCTGTTCCGGTTAAAGGCCAGGGTTTTTTCCGCTGATACGGGCGGTTTTATTTTACGGTTTTTTTTGGCCGACTCATCAAGGAGCGAAAGGAAAACCTTTGCCAGGTTAAATAGAGTCCGGTTCAGGTAAAAATCTGTCGGCTGGCAGTAAGGCCAGGATTCAAAGCTGTCAAACCAGTCGAGCATATAGCTTTTAAGTTTTTCCGCCAGCTGGCCGGGCCTTGGATCATCCGTCTCGCGGTAAACCAGCTCCATCGCCTCAGCCGCTTCGAGAGCTCTGGCTGCAGCCCAAAAATGAGGAGGCTGACTGTCAATTTGCCTCAGCTGATAACTTAAATACTTTTGCATGAAAGGGATTACCCGCCGGTCGCCTGTTGCCCGGTAATAGGGCACCAGCGCTTTTAACACAACCGCACGCGGCCACCAGTCCGGGTTCCAGGGTGGTCCGAAAAATCCCGATTCCTGCTGACTGCCAATAATTGCATCAATCCAGCGGCGGGCCTTTTCAATCAACCTCTGATCTTCGAGTAGATAAGCCAGGGGAATAAGACCGTCGAGGTAGTAAGGGCCTCTTTCCCAGGATTCTCCCCGGCCGCCCAGCCAGGCCGAGTCGTCTGACAGATCAGGCCAAATCTCGGAGGTATGCCCGCTAAGTCCTGTGGCCTGCAGCTCCAACTGCCTCCTGATCCAGCCCTCGGGTTTAATTTCCAGCGGAGATAGTTTTTGCAGTTTTCGCTTTAGCAGTTTAATCAGCCCCCACGAACCAATAAACGTTGGATTTTAATATGACCCCATAAAAACCAAATAACAGACTACCGGATCCGCCCTATCATGAAAAAGCAATATTGCATTATCATAGCTGCTTTCTCCAGTTAACTATATCAAACCGGTTATTAATTGGTATATAATTATTATTAACTCCTTTATTTTAAGCATAAACAGCCGCTTACGGCTGGTTATTTGAGGTGAGTAATAAGCAATGTGTGAGTTTTGCCATCAGCACGGTGAAGGCAAGAAGTGGTATTTAAGAGCAGAGAATTACGCAACGGATTTGCTGAACGACATGGATCGCCGCAGATATATTCATCATTTTTTTGAAAATCCGCAGAGGCTTAACCGGAACCATTACCTGCTCGACGGGTTAAACCGCCTGCCTGACTTTGTGCAGGCCGTGGTCAGGCCAACTCTGATCAATCGGCAGAAGCAAAAACATTTTGGACAGGTTTTGCCGCTGGAGGAGATCGAAAAAATATTTAACTTCATCAACTCGGTGGTCAGGCTGCCCTGTATCTGCCGCCAGGCCAGTATGGGCAGCGAACAGCGTTACTGCTACGGTCTGAGCATCGAGCCTGGCAGAGATACGGAGATGGGCCGGCTGTTGCGTTCGATCAGCGCCGATTATCTGAACGGACCAGATACAGCAGGACTGGAGGTGCTTACTAGAGACGAGGCCTTACAACAATTCAGGGAACTTGAAAAAAAACAGATGATCCACTCCGTCTGGACCTTTATGACTCCATTTATTGGTGGAATTTGTAATTGCGATCTCAACTGTATGGCGCTGAGGGCGGTACACAAAGACTTCCCGGTTATGTTTAAGGCAGAATACACTGCTGAAGTAGACAACTTTCTTTGTACAGGCTGTGAAGCCTGTTCCGGTTCCTGCCAGTTTGATGCCCTTAGTTATGATCTCACGAACAAAAAAGCTGTTATCGACTCGGCCAGGTGCTACGGCTGCGGCATCTGCCGCGTCTTCTGCAGACAGGAGGCCATCGCCTTAAAGGAACGCCCTGCTCATCCATCCCTTCGCAGTAAATAATACCAATCTATCAAAGGAGTCTGGGAATCAAGCGTTTATAAGAAATACCGGATTCTCTGGCGGTATGGAGTCAGTCAGCCCCATATTAAAGTATTGCCGGCAGTTGGCGATCACAAAACCCTTTAAGCTAAGATCTCCTTATCATGAAGCAAGTGAATTGTCCCCTTGTCCTTGGAACTAATCATCACCCGTAGACTCCGTCGTGGCTGCCGATATCAACCGGGATAACTGCATCTCTTTCAATTAAGAAACATAAACACATTCTATAGGTCACATTTATCACTACCGAGTAGAGTTCCGAATGTTTCCCTTTCAGTTTATGCAGTTTAAGTGAGGGGTGCCCGGGGTTCAGTTCAAGCAGTTGCAAGGTTTTAGAGTACTGGCCGCCCAGGTCAGGGTGCTTTTTTAGAAAAGTTGCTGCCCTGCGGTTATAGCTATCTGTATAGATTATCTTAGGCATTAGTTACCCTCTTGATATGCTCTTCAACAGTTTCAGTTACAAAACGCCCTTCTTCATAATCCCTTTTTGCTTCTTTGATTGCTGCTTCCAGTTCGCATTCACGGTAGTAGTTATATTTTTCAACAGACAGAACAACATATCGGCTTTTACCTCTAACCGTTACTACTACTTCTTCAGACTCTCTGACAACCATATCAATAGCAGCCACACCTTTTGTTTTTAAGTCATTCGCAGTAATAATGTTCCTCATAAATATCACCTTTTTCCCTATAAACTTCATATTAATAACATTATTTATAGTTTCTTATATAATACTATTTATCAAGCTATTAATCAATGGTTAAGGAGTCAGGTCCAGGCATTCCTGATCAAGAAGAAATTGGGGCAATCTTTTCTATGCTGAAATGAAAGGTTTTTGAAAAACTTCAAGGGGTGTCTTATTACCTGATGGGCCATTGTGCTGAGGCCCTTTACATGCTTCAACAACCGCCAAATGTTCTATTTCAAAAAATTAGGTCCCTCATATCTCTGTATTTTACGCTGCCCTTCAGAGGATTTTTAGCGGGCCAAACACAACTGTTTTTTCTACTATCCTGTAAAAATAAACTTTATATAGACTGTCAGTTCTGCCATAATCAAACAGAGAACCGTCCCCTATGACTCTAATCAAACAGAGAACCGTCCCCTATGACTGCCTGACCGGAGAACCGTCCCCTATGACTGGGAAAAAGGAAATTTTTAATTTGATGTGGAATTTAGGTTATTCAAAACGGAATTAGAATTGTTCATGCATTAAGTTCGGAAAACATTTGGGAGGTTATCATATGAATAAGCCTTCTCTGCCCCTTTCCCGGGCGGTGGCCTATGCCGCTGGTATGCTGGGTTGGTCCATTGTCATCGGTATCATCATGAATTATCTGGTTTATATTTATCTGCCCCCCGATGATGCTGGCCTGCCCGTACTGGTACCCAACATTATGCTTTTCGGAATTGTCTCCATCGTAGGAATTATCACCATGGGCAGCAGGTTACTTGATGCCATAACCGATCCGTGGATCGCAAGCCTTTCTGATCGTTCCCGGTCGCCCAGGGGTAGGCGCATCTCTTATATGCTTGCCGGAGGTCTGCCCATGGTGGTGCTGATGCTGTTGGTTTTCTTCCCGCCATCACCGGAACCGGGATTATTAAACTTGATCTGGCTTACAATCACCCTGTACCTTTTTTATATTTTTTTCACCGTTTATGCAGTTCCCCACAACGCCTTGGTGGCCGAACTTGGCCATACTCCGGAGGAAAGGCTGAATCTTTGCACCTATCTATCAGTTGCTTATTTCTTAGGGGCTGTTATCGCCGCCCAGGCTCCCGTATTCTATGAGTTAATGATGGCTGCTGCGGGGATCTCCAAGATAGAGGCAATTCGCCTTACCTTTGCCGTTATGGGAGCGGTGGCCCTGATCTGTCTTTATATCCCGGTTTTTCTGGTTGATGAAAAAAAATACAGCGCCGGGATACCTTCTACTATCTCCATGAAAGATTCCCTGAAGCTTACCTTTAAAAACAGGCCTTTTGTCATCTTCGCCTTATCTGATCTGACCTACTGGTTTTTCATGACCATCCTGCAAACAGGCCTGATTTATTTTATTACGGTTCTGCTGCGCCAGGAGGAAACCTTTTATTCGACCATCTTCCTTATCCTGATGGCAGGATCATTTGCCTGCTACCCCCTGGTAAACATTGCGGCAAAAGCTGTCGGCAAAAAAGCGGTTCTCGTTGGATCCTTTTTGCTCTTTATCACTATGATGACGCTGGTAATGCTGGCAGGGATGGATTTTGTGCCCCTTGCGCTGCCTGTTCAGGGCTATATGCTTGCCGCTATCGCCTTTTTCCCCCTGGCCGCCTTTGGGATCCTGCCCAACGCCATTATCGCCGATATTGCCGAAAACGAAAGGCTTAAGACCGGCAGTTACCGGGAAGGAATGTTTTATGCGGCCCGCAACTTCATGATGAAGGTAGGCCAGATGCTGGCCATGCTGGCCTTTGTGTCGCTACTAACTTTCGGAAGGGATGTGGGCGACGATTTGGGGCTGCGCCTGTCAGGCCTCGTCGGGGCCTTATTCTGTATGGCAGGGCTGATTATCTTTGCATTCTATAACGAAAAACAGCTTATTCGGGAATCGGCGCTGTTAAAGGAAGAAGCCGGACAGACAGAATGAATAATTGAAGACAAATACTATCTCGATGGGAAGAGGTGAGCAAAATGGAAATGACGCCGCGGGAGCAGTGGCCCCATCAATTCGCCATCTGGGGCGGTATCGACAAAACCACCCTGGCCAGGGGCAAAAAAGAGATCGAGGCAGAAGTCATGCGCGTTGTGCCTCAAATGCTGAAAAAACGAGGCTACATACCCGCCCTTGACCATACGGTCCCGCCAGATGTTTCCTATGAAAACTGGATCTACTACCGGGACCTGGTCAGGGAAGTAGGAGCTTAAAGCTGTTTTTGCTTCATGCTTCGATCTGCTATTTTTAGATCATGCAAGAAACGTGCTTTCTGCGTTAATCAGGCAAAAAAGCTTCAACAACTTACTACTGGTATCTTTGGGGATTACAATGGGTCAGAAGATATCAATCGTATCGAGATAATCACCTTTAATCGTAAAATCTTTCAGGTCAGGTAAATCTAAACATCTTTTCGCCCCGGTTTCTTTCAGAATCTGGAGACTGGCCTGGTGAATTTGTTCTACTTCATTGCCAGATTAAATGTCAAAAATCGCTCTTATTCTCTGGAACTTCCTTCTTTAGCTGCCATAACAGCGCTTAATACTTTCTTTTTTTAACATCTAACACTACAGGCCAAATTCCTTCTCGGCTCGTTTTAAAATCCCGGATATTTCCTTTTCCACATCTTCGGGCAGTGGCTCCGGCTTGTGCTTTGCCAGAATCTCTTTTACTTTTTCTCTGGCAACCTCTCCAATTGAACGAGACCCCTGTTGTTCCCATACCTCGAAACTGCTGATATCACTTAAACGAGTCATCCACCTCTCGCGAAAATTTTCTACTGTATGCTTTTGGCCGAGGAATGATCCTCCCGGACCCACTTTTTCAATAATTTCAACAGCCATGGTTTCTTCATTTACTTCTAAGCCTTCAATAAAATTCAGAGCGTAATCTACAATTTCGTTATCAATGACTAAAGCTTCCGCAGAAGTCATGCGGGCACCCTCCAACGCCCCCAGTCCAAGGGCAATGTCAGGTGTTGCCATCAGATGTGCAATCAAGCCTACAGCTTTTTCAAAACCAGCCTGTGCATCTAGGGTTTTGGACAGGGTGCAGAAAACTTCTATTTCACTGGGTAAATTGTAATAGTTGGCCACCTGGTTTAGGCCGAGAGTCAGAAGATTGCTCTCCGGTGACATGATTCCTGACCCGGTTTTAAAATCGAACGAACCGGTATCGGCTGCATATATTACCGGCGCTCCGGGGCTGGCCAGCTCCTGTATAACCAGCCCGCCCAAAAATTCAGCGTTACTTACCACCATCGCCCCCGCCAGTGTGGCAGGGCTTGACCCGCCTGTAGTCGGCATAGGATAGATGGCGACCGGAATGCCTGCTCTGGCCAACTCAATACTTGCCTCAGTCATTCCTTTGTCGTAGCTGAGAGGTGACAGGGTGCAGACAACATGAGAAAAAATTGGCCTTTCCCTTAATTCTTCTTTGCCGCCTACAATAGCCGCCGCAATTTCAATCTGGTATTGCGCCTCCTTGCCGGTTGTTGCATCTCCTTGAAAATGTTTCTGGCAATTTTTTAAGCTTGTATACATATCTACTATATAGCGTATAGGTGCCGGTATATCGCTACCTGCTCCCAGTGGCCAGATAAGATTAACATGATCAAGGTAATCGGCTATAATTGCACACTTGGCGATATCTTCACTGGTGGAATAGCGCCGTTTGCCAGTTTCTATATCCAGCATGAACGGAGGCCCACCGTCGGCACAAAAATGCGTCTTTTGCTTGTTTAATTCAAAATCATACTTGGGATTCCTGGCGCATAGCTTTACTGTTTTAGGTGCCAATTCCAGGGCATCTTCCACCAGATTGCGGGGAATGGTGACATGGCCGCTTTCGCCTTTAATTTTCGCTCCCGCTTTCTTTAGGATTTCCAGGGCTTCCTTACTCATCACCTTGATACCTGTTTTCTCCAGCACCCTGAGCGAGGCATCATGAATCGCTTCTATTTCACTATCCCTCAAAAAATTGATCGTCGGTTTGCCCACTATGACATACCTCCTTGAACTGGTTTTTAAACACACTTTAACCTTTTAATAAAAAGAATTTACCCCCACCCGGTTAAACTTGCGGTTCCCGGCTCTATCTCCTGACTAGCTCCCTGCACTTGGCTACAGCGGAAACAGCATCAGATGCATAACCATCAGCTTTTATTTGATCAGCAAATGCCTGTGTAACAGAAGAGCCACCAACAATAACTTTTATTTTTAAACCGGCTTCCTTAACTGCCTTAATTACATCTTCCATGCCCCCCATTGTAGTGGTTAATAGCGCTGAGATCCCAATGATATCCGCGTTGGTATCTTTGGCCTCTGTAACAAATGTCTCGGGATCCACATCAACCCCCACATCCTTAACCATGAATCCGGATCCTTCCAGCATCGTCGCTACTATATTCTTGCCTATATCATGAATATCACCTTTTGCCGAGCCCAAGATGATTTTCCCGGCGCTCTGGGTATCTGTCTGCTGCAACAGAGGGTTTAATATCGCTAAACCTTCTTTCATCGCCGTGGCAGCAATGACCATTTCCGGAAGAAAGAACTCCCCGCTTTCATACTTGCTCCCCACTGCGTTTATTCCCGCAATAAGGCCTTCGTTCAGAATCTTTTTGACATCTTGTCCTGCATCAACTGCTTCCTTAACAAGGTCTCTAACTTCATCCACTTCACCTTTGATTACATTATCCTTTATTGCGCTTAAATCTATCATTTGCTTGCGCCTCCTGTTGTAATTTATTCACGGCCTGCTTTTAATTACACTTCTTATTCCAGGCGGGCAGAAAAACATCTGTCTAAATCTTTGATGAATCTATTCACACCTGGATTCTTCAAAAGCTAAAGGAGTTGATTAAGATAAAAATACATGATTACTTCATTTTTTAGATGCAAGCTTAATCACAGTTCATGTTAGAGGCCAAATTCCTTCTCAGCTCGTTTTAAAATCATGCATATTTCCTTCTCCACATCTTCGGGCAGAGGGGCTGGTTTATGCTTCGCCAGGATCTCTTTTACCTTTTCGTGTGCCAGTTCACCCAGAGATTCGTGGCCTTCCTTATTTGTTTCTGAAAGGCTGCTCATATCGAGTCTGGGCATCCATATCTCCCGGAAATGCTCCAGAGTATGTTCCTCTGTCAAAAAGTGTCCGCCGGGGCCGGCATTGTCAATCACATCCAGAGCCAAAGTAGCTTCATTCACCTCGATGCCCCGGGTGAACTTAAGGGCGTAATCTACGATCTCGTTGTCAACCACCATTGCTTCCAGAGAAGTAGCTCCTTCCAATCCTCCCAGGCCAAGAATAATGTCGGGCGCAGGCTCCATCAGCAAGTGAGTTATCAAAGCCTCAACCGTATGATGGTTGGATTGCGAGGGTGTAAGCTTGGAAGCGCCATAAAATACCGGCCTTTCATCAGGCAGCCCGTAATAACGGGCCAGTTGTCCCAAGCCAAGTTGCATCAGTGCGTCCTCCGGAGCTTCACCCTGGGCGCCGGTTTTAAAATTCAAGGAGCCTGCGCCCGCTGAGTAAACTACCGGTGCACCGGGGTTGGCCAGCTCCTGTATAACCAGGCCTCCCAGAACATCGGCATTGGCAACAACCATGGTCCCCGCCGGCGTAACCGGGCCTGTAGCTGCCAAAAGAGGCAGGGGATATAGAACTACCGGTATTCCAGCTTTGCCCAACTCCATGGCACCTTCGGTTATGCCTTTTTCATATGTCAGCGGCGAAAAGGGGCATTGCACTGCTGAGATAATGGGCCTTTCCCTCAACCGCTTGCTGTCACCAACAATAGCGGTGGCAATTTCAACCTGAAATTGAGCTGACTTGCCGCTCAGAGCTTCGTTTTCAACATGTTTCTCAGTGTTCCTCAGGCAGGTGCAGACCGATACCAGATCCTGCATCGGGGCGGGTACATCTGTTGGAGCAAGCATCACCCAGGTAAGCTGGACATGATCCAGGTAATCAGCTATTATTGCACATTTGGCTATATCTTCGGTTGTTGAATATCTGCGTTTCCCTGTTTCCCAGTCCAAGATAAAAGGAGGGTCACCATCAGCACAAAAATGCGGTTCTTTTTGATTCAGCATAAAATCATATTTAGGATTCCTGGCACCGTATGTTATAGTTTTGGGGGCCATTTCCAGGGCCTCTATAACTAGCTGCCTGGGAAGAATGGCACGATTTGTTCCATAATCCACCTTTGCTCCAGCCTTTTTTAAAATATCTAGAGCAGCCTTGCTTAGCACCTTGATACCTGTTTTTTCCAAGACCTGCAACGAAGCATTGTGAATGGATTCAATCTCCCCCGGCGTTAAAAAAGTCGTTTTCGGTTTGCTCATTCGCTCAAGACCTCCTAATATATTACGATCATTTAAAAAGAGAAGCCCAGTTTCCTTGCCCTGTCACTTCACCCTGATGCAGGAAACAAAATGGCCCGGGCTAACTTCGATGAGCGGGGGATCTTGTTCGCGACATACTTTTCCTGCGTATGGGCAACGGGGATAGAACCTGCAGCTGGTAAAAGCGTCGGAAGGAATCTGGGGCACGTAGCCTATAATGGGTAGTTCTTCCATCTTATCTCTCGGATCAGGAATTAGCGCAGCTGCCAGTAATGCTTCTGCATAGGGATGCAGCGGTGTTTTGAGGAGCTCTTCCGTAGGAGCAATTTCTACGATCTTGCCCAGGTACATGATAGCAATCCTGTCACATAAGATTCGTGCTGTAGCCAGGTCATGGGTTATATAGATAAACGAGATCCCAAACTTATCCCTTAAATTTTCCAACAAACTTAAAATACCCATGCTGACGGAAACATCAAGCATCGATACAGGCTCGTCTGCAATTACCAGCTTGGGTTGAAGAATTAGTATTCTGCCTATCCCAACTCTTTGACGTTGTCCACCGCTAAGCAAAACTGGATATCTATCCCAAAATTCTTCGGCCGGCTTTAATCCTACTTCTTCAAGAGTATTTTTGATCAGAACATCCTCTTCGGCCTTGCTGTTGGCCAACCTGTGAATCCTTACTGATTGCCTCAGGGTTTCTGAAACTGTCCTCCTGGGGTTAAGAGAGCCGTGAGGATCCTGAAATATCATTTGTATCTCGCGGCGCAGGCTTCTCAAATTTCTTCTGCTCAGGGAGGTTACATCAGTGTTCTTATAGTATATCTTGCCTTCAGTAGGCTCAAGAAGCCTGAGGATTGTCCTGCCAATGGTTGATTTGCCGCAACCGCTTTCTCCAACAAAGCCCAGGTTTTCGCCTTCGCCTAAGCTGAAACTGATATTATCTACCGCCCGGCAATATTCCACTTCTCTGGAAAAAATGGACTTAATCAGATTCTTCCTCACAGGGAAATATTTCTTCAGATTTTCTACCCTCAACAAGGCCTGGTTATTCATAAATATCTCCTACCTGAATAAATGGCATGCCACGAGATGTCCATCTTTCATCATTGAAACCGGTTCTTCGCTCCGGCAAATATCCATCACAGAGGGGCACCGTGGATGAAAATTGCAGCCTACCGGGGGATTGAGAAGGCCGGGTGGAGCACCTGGAATGCCTGATAATTTGCCTTTTTCCCCTTTTATACTGGGAAAAGATTCGATCAACAAGCGGCTATACGGGTGGAGAGGGTTTTCATATAAGGAAATAACATCGGCTTGTTCCACGATCTTTCCGGCATACATGACGGCTATTTTGCTGCAGGTGTGGGCGACAACGGAGAGGTCATGAGTTATCAGTATTATCGGCAGTCGTAATTTTGTCCTTAGATCATTGATAAGGTCTAATAATTGTCTTTGAACTATAACGTCAAGGCCGGTAACCGGTTCATCTAAGAGTAAAAGCCTCGGGTTGCAGACTGTAGCTATGGCTATGCCCACCCTCTGCTTCATTCCTCCGCTCAATTCATGGGGATAGCACTTAACCATCTCACCTCTTAAACCGACCAGCTCCAATTGTTTCCGTGTTCTTTCCCGGGCTACTTCTTTAGGCACCCGTTCGTGTTGATCTATTACTTCAATGATCTGATCTCCCACGGTCATCACAGGATTGAGGGCATTCTGAGCTGCCTGGAAAACCATGGCAACTCCCTGACCCCTGAGAAGCCTCACCTCTTCCTGCTCGATGGTAAGGATATCTCTGCCTTCAAAGATAATTTTGCCTCCCACTATGCGGCCAGGAGGAGTCACAAATTTCATAATAGCAAAGACGGTAGTCGTTTTACCGCATCCCGATTCCCCAATCAGCCCTAAAGTTTCATTTTCATCAACACTGAAACTGACATCGTCCACTGCCTTAACTGCGCCGGCCCCAGTGAAGTAATATATTTTCAAATTTTCTACTTTAAGTAAGGCCACCTCTGATTATAACCCCCGTCTGTCCTTGTATCCAGGTTTTAATATATCGCTCACCGCGGTTCCCAAGAAAGTGAAGGCAAGTATTGTAGCTAAGATACATGCTATCGGAGGTATCACCCACCAGGGTGCCATGGTCATGAGGCCTGTTTCAAAAGCAAAATTAAGCATCATTCCCCAGCTCATGGTTGTGGGATCGCCGAGACCAAGAAAAGCCAGGAGCGCCTCTGCATAAATTGCCCAGGTTACCATCACGACAGCCTGAGCAAACATCAGCGGCACAACATTGGGCATTATTTCTCCAAAAATCAATAGACTGTCGCTTGCCCCAACGCTTCTCGATGCTTCCACAAAGCCTCTTTCTTTAAGAGACAAAACCTGAGACCTGATTACCCGGGCCGTAAAAGGCCAATATACAATACTCACAACCAAAATTATATTCCATATGCTTGGCCCCAACACTGCTGCCAGAATGATCATTAAGGGCAAATATGGCAGCATCATGACAAAATCCGTAATCCGCATCAGCACTTCCTCTAATCTTCCTCCGAAATAGCCTGCCGTCAGCCCTACCAGGGTGCCAACACCCACTGTAGCTACCGCTGCCGTAAAACCAACTAGTAAAGCGATCCTGGCTCCGTATATAGTTTGGCTCCATATATCTCTGGCCAGGTGGTCAGTGCCCAGCCAGAATTGAGAGGAAGGTGGAGAAAGGATATTTTCAGCCAAGCCCGTTCTTGTCGGGTCTACGGTGCGCAGATAAGGGGCAAATATTACTGCAATAAGAAGTATCACAAATACTGTGATGCCCACCAACCCCATCCTGTGTGTAAGCAGCAGTTTAAAGTAATCTTTAAAGCTTTTCAGTCCCTTCAGTAAGCCGGGCATCGTGTTACTCCCCTCTCACTTTTATCCTCGGATCAATGTAGCCGTAGATCAGGTCAACCACCAAATTGGCCACCACAACCGCTACAGCAAACACGAGGAATAAGCCTTGAAGAACAGGGTAATCACGGGCCATGACAGATGTATACATTAGGCTGCCTATACCGGGCCAGCCAAAAACTGTTTCCGCCTCAATTACTCCGGCTACGGCGAAGGCCGCATTCACCCCGGTAATTGTAAGTACGGGTAAAATAGCATTTTTCAAGGCATGTTTACGCAAAATTTTAGATTCTTTTAGTCCCTTTGCCCTGGCTGAAGTAATGTAATCCTGTTCCAGGACGTCCTGCATGGCATTTCGGGTTATCAAGACGTATTCTCCAATGTACCAGATCACGATCGCTCCAGCCGGAAGGACCATATGCCAGGCGACGTTTTTCCAGTATTCCCAACCGGTCAAGCCTGCTCCAATCGTAGTCATTCCACCGAGGGGAAATATGCCCAGTTTAAAAGCGAAAATCATCAGGAGGATTATACCCAGTATAAACGTTGGAATCGAATACATTCCCAGTGAAAGGGTTACTATGATCGAATCATATTTAGTCCCCGTCTTCCAGCCCGCAATGGCGCCGAGCGCGGTACCCACAATAACGGCAATAATAAGGGCCGTGACAATCAACAACACTGTTTGTGGCAGCCGGCTCCAAATGACCTCTAAAACAGGCTTTCCTCGTGCAAATGAGTATCCTAAATCTCCATGAAAAAATAGCTGCTGCAAATAGATAATAAACTGCTCCCATATAGATTTATCCAGCCCAAATCGCTCATACATTTCATGGATGCGCTGCGAGCTGACTCTGGGGTCTCTGAACAACATCCTCACCGGATCACCTGGCACCAGGCGGAACAGAACAAAATTTACACATGTGATTAAAAATATGGTAATGAAGGCTGAAGTAACCTTTCTGATCGCAAATAAGGCAAATCCCTTTAGAGCCACTTAACGCCCTCCATTTCTCTTAAGCGGGGAAATAAGCTCTCTTTGTTTAACTTATTAGCTATAGGAATACCTGTGCTGAATCTAAAGTCAGCAATTAAAAGCCCCTTGTTTGAAAAAAAACTAATGATCAAAGTGGTGACGGTGATTCCGGCAATTTACACTTTAGGCATCACCATCACCACTTAAGCTCAATCTTGTTTCAAGCCACCCTACTGCTCAACCTTACTTCAGCGGGGAGTCACTTCTCGGACACTGTATTCGTTTAGCCATGAATAAGGTCCGCCGATCGTGTTGTACCAGTTCTCCCACTTATCAGTCCGGTGAGCGGAAATAAAGTCCGGCCTGACCAGGTAAATCATAGGCAGATCTTCTGCCAGGATTGTCTGCATTTCGAAGAGGGTGTTTTTCTTGTCATCAAGGTCTTCTGCCAGGTAGTTTTCCATGAACAGTTCATTAAACTCCGGGTCATCATACCAGGTAGTGTTCCACTCGTAGCCCCAGAAATAGGGATCTGAAAGTATCATCCAGATCCAGTCTGACCCCGGATCCATTCCTGGGTCTTCAGCATAGATAAAGGCTTGCATTCCGCCGGTATCGGGCCGATAGAGATACTGGATAAAGGTAGTCGAATCAATTACCACATGCGCAACATCCAGACCAAAATCCTGCAGATTTGTGGTAATCATGAGAGCCATGTCCGCATACACACCAGAAATCGTGGTCAGGGTGAAGGTAATTCTCTCGCCATCAGGGGTGTGCCAGTAGCCGTTATCCTTGAAGTAGCCCGCATCTTCCAGCAGTTCATTTCCCTTTTCCTGATCGAGGGAGTAGTCGGGCAAATCAGGGTTGTAATTGGGGCTCTCATTGTAGATGAAGCCGGAGGGGATTTCTCCATATCCACCATAAATAAGGTCTACTATGTTCTGCTCGTCTATCGCGTAGGCGATTGCCTGCCTGAGAACTTTGTCCTGCAGGGGCTCATAACCTTCGTCAGGGTGTAAGTTGAAACCCATGTAGTAAATCGAAAGCCCCCTGTTGAATGAAACTTCTAAGTCTGGATTGGCCTCGTAACTGGCAATCTTCAGGAACGGAACAGATTCATCTGAATGCGTATCAATAGCGCCTGCTTCCAGAGCGGTATAAAGGGAACCTGGATCACCGTAGAACCTGAATAGATGTCTTTCTGCGGCTGGTTTGGGGCCCCAGTAATCCTCGTACCGTTCAAAAAGAACAAACTGGTCCGGTTCAAATTCGATCAGCTTATACGGCCCGGTTCCGATTGATTGGCCATCCCACAAGAGCGGATCTTCGTTCCAGTCGTCATACACATCTTCGCCCTCCGGGCCGAAAACGTGTTCGGGCACTATCGGGTCGTACATCCACCAGCCCGGAATATAATCCTCCGGCTGGTGCCAACCGTCAATATATGTCATTTTGACCGTGTAGGGGCCATCAGCTTCTACTAGTACATGCTCTGGCCATACTTCTTCCCATTCAGTGTCTTCATCAACTGCGTCCCAGTCAATTGGCTTGGAGACATCGTACCTGTTCTGGACGTACATCATCGAGTATACGACATCATCTGCGGTGAAATCTTCGCCATCATGCCATGTCACGCCTTCGCGCAGCGTTAATGTCCATACCTGGTCGTCCCCATCATAGGAAACGGTGTAATCCGTTGCCAGCTTGGGAATAAAGTCATAGCTAGACTGCGGCGGATCTCCGTCAATCTTTGGATAGGCTGCCAGGTTCTCATAGTTAAACATTAAGTAAAGACACCCTACGTTTGTGTACATTAAAACCTCGGGTGACATGTCCAGGCTGTCCATCATCGTCAGCCCGCCAACCCGGTACTCGGATGCTACCTCATCATCAACAACACCATTATCATCGAAATCGGGAGGGGCGCAGGCGGTAAGGGTGAAAGCTACCGCCATTAGGAATACCAGGCCCAGGCTAATTAACCATCTTTTCGATATCACTATCAGCTACCTCCTCTTTTAATTTTGTTCAGTTTTCTTGGATCACCATGCCATTTTCTATCAGTTCTTAATACCCAAAGATCACCTCCAGGTTTTTTGAACAAGAGAAAGTGCGTATCTGTTTTCTGAAAGTCACCAAAATATTTAGATTAAGCCTTAAGACAACAACGTTTAAACAAGAACTGATCTCATAAAATCTCTTGTTCATCTGCATCGTGTTGTTTATCTAAATAAGCAATAATCATACCAAAGTAGATCTCTTAATTCTCTTGCCGGTTTGGATCAAAATAAATTCATCACCGGCCTTTCGTAATTATACCCGGGTGCTTTTTGTTTCAATGGCATTATCTCTTCAAAGCAGGTGGAGCCTGGAATCTCCAGGGAATAGTAGTTTGTAATCCGCAACTTAATTCAATTGTAAAAATTATATCAATATTGAAGCGATGGTGTCAACCAAGCCGTATAAATCACTCCAATTGCTTGTTAAAAAGTGCTTGTTCTGATTTTCCTTACAGATATAGGAGCATGAGAATAGGACCAAATCTGCTGGTTCACTAATTTGGCATCTGTTTTGCAATATGCATGTACAGTTGTATAAAATATTTATAAGAGTGGAGGCCCTGTAGATAATTTAAGTAGCCTCCAAAGGACAGCCTGGAATTCTGCCGGTGGGTTATAAAATAATCTTCAGCTCAATAACTATTCATAATACAGTTAAGGGCCTGGGACACTTGTAATTTTTAACCATATCGGAAAGGTGATAAAATGAAGAATCCGCTTGCCCGGAAAATAACCTACGGCTCCCTGGTTGGATATGCTCTGCCAACTGTCGCCATGATGTTTTTTATGGCTGTCTACACCATCGTTGATTCTCTTTTTGTCTCGATTCTGATCGGCACCGATGCCCTGGCAGCGGTAAACATAGTATATCCTTTCTATTGTGTCATCTTGGCTACCGGGGCAATGCTGGCAGCAGGTGGCAGCGCCATCGTTGCACGGGAAATGGGCAAAGGTGAATATGTTTTGGCCCGAAAGATCTTTACTTTCATTCTCTTAGCCGGCTTTGCTGTCAGCCTCGTTTTCGCAGTGACGGGCTTTATCTTTGCCGATCAAGTTTTAGCGCTGCTTGGCGCCAGGGGTGTCCTGGAGCAATACTCCTACGAATATTATATCCCCCTGCTGATTTTTTTACCCTCAATTATGTTTCAAATACTATTTGAAATGTTTTTTATAACCGCCGGGCACCCGAAGCGGGGCTTAGTGCTAATTGTCTTTGCCGGTGTAACCAACGTGGTTCTAGACTATTACTTCATCGGCGTTCTTAATATAGGTATAAGCGGTGCTGCCCTGGCAACAGGTATAGGTTCAACCATTCCGGCCTTTTTTGGCCTGATCTTTTTTTTGAAAAAAGATAAATCGCTTTATTATGGTAAACCCCTGTTCAGCCTGAAAGTTCTGTTACAAGCTTCTTTCAATGGTGCCTCCGAGATGGTTATTTACCTGGCAACGGGTTTTAGCACTTTGCTTTTAAACTGGATGGCCTTGAGTCTTATCGGTGTTAACGGGGTAGCTGCCGTCGCAATCCTGCTCTATTCCGAATTTCTGCTCAATGCTGTTTTCTATGGCTTTGCCCAGGGATTAGCCCCGATTATCAGCTATAATTACGGCCGCGCTGACTCCGTCAGGCTACGCAAAATAATGCGGATATGCATCACCTTGATCGGCGGTTGTTCAATATTCATCTTTCTGCTGGCTAATGCAGGGGCAGGCCATATTGTTGGCATGTTTGCCAGTGGCAACCCGGATGTTTTTGAAATTGCCCATAATGGCTTTTTGCTTTTTTCTTTCTGTTTTTTGTCTATGGGCTTTAATATATATGCCTCCGCATTGTTTACTGCGTTGTCAAACGGCAAACTGTCTGCACTAATCGCTTTTTTGCGCACCTTTTTCTTTATGGGCCTGGGTATTTTGCTACTGCCCCGGATCATTGGCGTTAATGGTTTATGGTTGGCTCTGCCCGTGGCCGAGGCTTTGACTCTGATCATCGCCGCTGGCCTGGTCGCCCGGGAATACCGAAGCCACCTCACCTCAACAACAAAAGAATAACAATTAGTTTACAGGAGTCAAAGAAAAAAGATCCTGGCTGTTACTTTATCATCTGGCCAAACTTCTTTGCCTGAAAAGACTAATCTGTTGCCCTTTAATCGGTGGCACAATATTTGCAAGGTTTTTAGAGAAAGAACCCACTGCAAATGGTAAGTATTGGTTATTATTGCACAGAGTGCTTAGTCCGGCCAGGCAGCATACTAATATCTCCACTTTAATACTGTGGATTAAAAGCTGCATGGCGTATTTCTTTTTTGCTTTAGCAGAATGGTGGAAGGAGGATTTAGATAAACAAAAAATAGCTGCGGGAAGAAAACAGGCCGGCTAAAGGTAGCAAGACAGAAAATAAGTTGACTTAGATTCTCTAAAATACACATCCATTGAAAGAAGGGCTAAGATGAAAGTATTAATCATAGGAGCCGGAGCTCAGGGGTTGGTGATCAGCTGGGTTTTGGCCGAAGCTGATGATGTTTCAGAGATCGTCTTAGGAGATATAAGCCAGAAAAGAATGAAAGATATTACAGAGACAAACCCGAGTAAGAAGCTTAGAACACAAAGAGTGGACGCCAGTGATACGAATGGCTTGAAAAAACTGATGAGAGAAGGAAAATTCGACCTGGCTGTAAATGCCACCCTGACCGATTTTAACGATAACATTATGGAAGCTTGCTATGAAGCAAAAGTAAATTATTTGGATATGGCTAGCAACGGCAACTTCCCGGGTGGAGATAAAAACATACCTGTTAAGGAGTTGATTCACTCCGAAAAATGGAAGCAGGCTTCGCTAAAAGGTCTAATCTTAGCCGGTGCCGATGCCGGCACGGTAAATGTAATGGCCAAAGAGGCAGCAGAGGAACTTGATGAAGTTGATAGTATCAAAATTATTGACTACGCGATAACAGAATCTGAAGAGCCGATAGTATTGTGGCAGCCTGCAACCTATTTGAGAGATCTGATCACGCCCCCTATTATATGGGACAATGGTTATAAAGAATTACCTCCATTTTCCGGGGAAGAGGAATATGATTTCCCGCCCCCCATAGGCTGCAAAGCGAAAGTTTATTATCATAACCACGAAGAGCCTTTAACTCTTGCTAAATTTATCGGCAAGCCAGTGAAATATATAGATTTCAAAATGGGCGAACCTGAGCTTAAACTTTGGAAATCTATTTACGATCTCGGGATGATGGCTGATAAGCCCGTGGAAATTGACGGTACCGAAATAGCCCCCTGGGTCTTATTCAGTAAACTGTTGCCTGATACACCAACGGCGAAAGAAATGATCGAGCTGGTTGATAGTGGGAAGCTAAAAAGCAGGATGATGCTCACGGTGGACGTTCATGGCAGAAAAGCGGACCAGGATACGCATTATCAAATGTGGACCGATGGCCCTGATGTAGTGAAAGCCTGCAAAAGAATTCCCGGTGCCAGTGATATATCTTATGCAGTTGCCGTATCAGCCGCCGTATTCTCGTTAATGTTGCTTAGAGGGCAGGTCAACCACACAGGCGTTTTCCCGCCGGAAGTCTTTGACAAGGACGAGAGGAAGATCTATTTTAAAATGATGAGGGAACAGGGTATCAAGATTCATATAAGAAAACATACCCTATTGTAAGCTATACAGGTCTATACTTTCTCACGACGGATTAAATGAGAGTCAAGTTGTATATTTCCCCTTGGCTGGAGGTATTTCCAGGTTGAAACAACCTGCAAAGCCCGTGAGCCGGTTTAGAAAATCATCTTGATCCCATTACTAAATAAAAAAGGGCTTGCAGCATTGAGATGCAAGCCCTTTTTAGGTTTAAGCCAGCTTTTGTCTCTGTAATCGCTCTAGATTCAAGGGGCAATATCCATAAATTCAATTAAACAGGTTCTGTTTTAGGCGCTAATGTTTAAAGGAAATACTATCCCTTGCAGCGCATTGGCAGGATATTTAGTTATGGTGAATAAGTAATTAATTAGAGTAGCAATAATGCAGGCATCAGGCAGTCAACTTAAGCCGTTTATTAAGAGTTCAGAAGTTTCCTGAGAACTGTTGGCACAATATTTGCGGCTAAAACATTTTAATACCGGGTGAATTTGGGGGAATTGCTGTGGAAGGTATTGAGCATTTTGTTTCTTTAGCCTGTGAAACAATAAAAGCAGCATCATATGCCTTGCAAGCAGAGATTATTGTCATCGACCGGGATTTAAACTTCCTGGTGGGGTCGGAAAAGGACCAGTCAGCAAAAAGCAAGATTGAAAAAGCAATTTTCAACAGTAAGGGGTTCTGTAAGTTAGGTGATATCAGCAGCCCGATCTCGATGGAAGACGAAACTATCGGTTGGCTGGTAGCTTACTTAAACGCTTCAGAAAAACAGCCTGACTACCAACAGCAGCAAGCTTATCTTAACTGGGTTGGCAGGTTTTTATCTAAAGCCCTGGAAAGTAAACTTTCTATAGATAAAAGCGAAAAACTTGAGAATATCCTAGATGCGGTTCATGAAGGAGTAATGGTTATTGATCGCTCTTCCCGAATAATTTGCTGCAACGTGAAAGCAGAGCAGCTGATTAAGCTTCCCAGTACAAAAATTATTGGCCAATCGCTGGCCAGTATCTGGCCTGACTCACCCTCACTAGAGGCGATAAAAAATAGCCTGGAATACACAGAAAAAGAAGAGATCTATCAGGTTGGTGAACGGTGGATGCATTTTATAGTCAGCATCAGACTGTTAAGCGGAGCAGAAGATCCTGAAGGAGTAGTAATATCTTTTCGCGACATTTCTGAAGCACGCCGCTTGATTTATAATCTCAGCCAGAGCAGTCCCGAGTATTCTTTCAAAGATATTATTGGCAACAGCCCGGCAATTAGAAAGGTAAATGAACAGGCATTAAGGGTAGCAAAAAGCAACTCTACAGTTTTGATTACCGGTGAAAGCGGCACCGGAAAAGAGATTCTTGCTCGTGCCATTCATTTTGCCAGCCTGCGATCAAGAGGGCCGTTTATAAACATCAACTGTGGAGCAATCCCTGAAAACTTATTAGAAAGCGAACTCTTTGGCTACGTAGGAGGCGCATTTACAGGAGCACTAACCGAAGGTAAGGCCGGCAAATTTGAACTGGCAGATAGTGGGACTATCTTTCTGGATGAAATTGGTGAAATGCCACTGCACTTGCAGGTTAAACTTCTTCATGTTTTGCAGAACCGGGAAGTGGAAAGAGTCGGTGGTTCTCAGAAAATACCTGTAGATATTAGGATTATTGCCGCTTCAAACCGCGATCTCGATATTATGATGCAGGAGAGGAAATTTCGCAAAGATCTTTATTTTAGATTAGGCGTGATTCCTCTGCATGTAGCTCCTCTGCGGGAGCGCAAGGAAGATATCCCCCAGTTGACGGAATTTTTTTTAGCCAAACTTGCCGGGAGAATGAATCGGCCGCTTATGACAGTTTCTTCTGAAGTCTTAGAAATGTTTTTAAGCTACCACTGGCCGGGCAATATCAGGGAACTTGAAAACACCCTCGAGTATGCTGTGAACATGTGCAATGGCAATATTCTTCTCCCCGCTAATATACCCCAGAGAGTTAGCAAACCGGTTCAGGAGCAAATTGCATGCAACTCTAACTTAAAAACACTTTTAGAAAACTACGAGCAAAAGATAATTGAAGAGCATTTGAAGCGTTTTGGCTCCTCTCCTGACGATAAAAATCGGATAGCCAAAGTGCTCGGGGTAAGCAGATCCACATTATATCGCCGCATTGCAGATCTTAAATTAAAGGTGGAGTGAACCGCAAGGTTTTGTCTAAATATTGAGATAAAGTTTAAATCTGTGTCAATAATGACATGGCTGCTTAAAAGCAAGGCTGGTATCGGTCATGCTTTTTTATTAATAAAATATGTCCACAATATGAGATAATATTCATTATTCATAATATCCACTTTGATGCCCATAAACTTTACAGATAAGATAATGATTTAAATAGTTCCAAGCCTCCTCTTCAGCAAACCACTACTTGGCATACTATTTGCGAAATTATAACAGTACACAAGTTAAGTCGACTGGTAAAGGTGTTTTACTCTTTGTTATAACTCTGCCAAAGAGGAGGGATTAACTATACCAACAAAAAGCCCGGAATATTTTAGATTGCATAAGGAAAGGAGGAAGAAGAAATTATGAACTATATCGAAGGAATTGGTCTTGAACTGCTCTCCCGACAAGACCTGGAAGCAATTCATGAGGCGACTCTTAAAGTACTCGAGCAAGTCGGCCTGAAAGTATTTGGCGAAGAAGCTCTTGAAATATACGGAACTGCCGGCTGCCAAATTGACAGGAATACAAACATGGTTAAGATACCCCGCCACCTGGTGGAGGATGCTATCATCTCATCGCCCGGCAAAATACTGATGGCTGCACGTGACCCCCGCTATGATGTGATAGTTGAAGGAACCAAAGTAGTATTTACTAATTTTGGCACAGGAACGATGGTTGAAGATCTGGAAACAGGCGCACTGAGGCCATCGACGAAAGCTGACCTGGCCGATACAGCCAGACTTTGTGATGCCATAGATGAAGTGGATATCTATACTATTGCCGTAACGGCCCAGGATGTTCCCGAAGCGACACGGGAGTTGCACGAAGCAGAAGCAGTTTTGAACAATACGGTTAAACATTTCGGACATGATACCCAGGATACAGCAACGACAAGACGGTTCATTGAAATGGGGGCTGCTGTTGCCGGCGGGATGGATGAGCTAAAAGAACGTCCGATAATCTCAATGGGAACATGTCCCAACAGCCCCCTGGAACTGCATACCAATAATACCGAAGTAATTATTGAAGTTGCCAGGGCAGGAATACCCTTAGATATTCTGTCAATGGCTATGGCCGGTGGAACATCACCGGTAACTCTGGCCGGAACTCTGGTGATTACCAATGCAGAGATCCTGGGTGGAATTGTTTTAGCTCAGTTGGTTAACAAGGGGACACCGGTCATTTACGGCAGCTCTACCACCATGTTAGACATGCTATACACCACAAGCCCTGTGGGTGCGCCTGAACATGGAATGGTAAGTGCAGCGGTTGCCCAACTTGGCCACTTCTATGAAATACCTACTGATGTCGGAGGCACGTAGGGTGACAGTAAAATATCCGATGTGCAGGCAGGCCACGAAAAGACCCTGACAGCAATCTTGCCTGCCCTTACCGGTGGCAATATCATATATGGTCTCGGCATGCTCGAGTTGGGGATCACTTTCAGTTTTACGCAACTGCTTATTGATGCCGAGATAGTCAAAATGATTAAAAGGGTCATGCAGGGTATAGCGGTCAATGATGAGACTTTAGCGCTAGAGGTAATCAAGGCGGTAGGTGCCGGTGGAAATTACCTCAATCAAAAGCATACCCGGAAATATATGAAGCAGGAACAGTCAAGGGTCAAGTTAATTGACCGCAGGATGCGAGATCGCTGGATGGAAAAAGGTGGTAAGTCTATGGCTGACAGGGCTCGTGATGAAGCCTTGCAAATAAAGCAAAATCATTATCCACAGCCTCTAACTTCGGAGGTATCGAGCCGGTTGCGGGCTATTGTCGAGGAAGCAGAAAATGATCAGTAAGCAGAAATAGCTTAGGAAGGGAAGAATCGTATGCGATCAGTTTTAAACCTATTATCAAATGAAGAGATAGCTCATATTCATGAAGCAAGCTTGCAGGTTTTAGAGAAAACAGGCATCGCTGTACATAGTGAAAAAGTCTGTAATTTGCTTGTGCAAAATGGTGCTATCCGTGAAAGCGGCAGAGTTAAAATTCCCAGGAAGATGGCGGAAGAAAAGATCAACCTGGCCTGCCAGAGGATACACCTGGCAGCACGTGAACCTCAGTTTAACCTGACTGTTCCAGGAGGGCTAATGCCTTATAACACTACCAGCGGATATTCGCCCTTTGTGAGAGATCTTGAATATGGCATAACAAGATCATCTAACAGTCATGATTTAAGGCAGTTTTCAATAGTCGCCGATTATTTCGATGCAATTACATTTTTTTGGCCCATCGTTATGCCCTGTGATGAACCTGCTCATTTGGAAGAACTGTGTGCCCTTGATATATCTTTCAGAAATCAGCGAAAGCATGTTCAGTGCTCCTGTTCCTCGGAAGCAACTGCCAGGTGGCAGGTTCGACTGGCTGCTGCCCTGGTTGGCGGGGAAGAGAACCTGTGCTCAAAACCGATCTTTTCTGCGGTTTCATCACCGATTTCACCGCTTACATTTGATAAAAACGCAGTTGAAGCGTTGGTTGTCCTGGCCGAAGCAGGCATCCCGGTAGTTCCGATGACAATGGCCATGTCGGGGACAACAGCTCCGGCAACCATAGCCGGAACCCTCTTAATGGCTAACGCCGAAGAGCTGGCCACCTTTGTATTAATCAAGTGTGCCAATCCTGAGGCTGCAATGGTTTATTCTTCCGATATTGCTCCATCCGATTTAAAAACCGGGATGGTCAACTATTTTAGCCCCGAATATACTTTACTGGCAGCAGGATGTGCTCAAATGGCCCGGTTTTATAAATTGCCCAGCATGGTTTCACACGGCTCCTCCGAAGAGCTGCCGCACGATCTCGCCTCGCTGGAAAGAAACATTTTAAAAGTGGCCATGAGTATGATGACCAGGACAGATCTCTCAGCCTGGCTTGGATGTCTCGATAGCGCACTGAACGCATCATTGATCAACCTTGTAATGGATGTGGAAGTATGCGAGCAGGCATTTGCCTATCTGCGGCAATTCGCAGTTAATGATGATACCCTTGCCCTTGATATTATTGACGCTGTTGGGCCGGGTGGGCACTACCTGACCCAGGAACATACACTTAAGCATTTCAGGCAGGAACTCTGGACGAAACGGCTTCAAGATACGATCATTCTTGATCGTTCCGGAACCGGCTCCTTTGCCGAAAGGGCAAAGCATAAAGTAAAAGAGATCTTAACTAATCACCATGTGCCCACCATTGATGCGGAAACCCTGAAAGAGATGGATAAATTAATGCAGCAAGCCCGCAGGGAGCTGCAGCAATAAATACCGTAAACGATACATGAAACCAAACAGACTGGCAGGAGGTAAGAAGATGTTTGAAGAGATTAAAAAAGCTATTCTTGAAGGTGAAGAAGAAATCACCTGTGATTTGGTCCAAAAGGCAATTGAAGATGGCATAGCCCCTTTGGAAATTTTAAACAATGCCTGCATCCCGGGAGTAGAAAGAGCCGGCGAACTCTTTGAGGCCGAAGAATTCTACCTGCCTGAACTTATAACAGCAGGGGAAGCCACCAGGGCTGCCATGGATATAATTATTCCGGCGCTGCAGAGTTCAAACACGGAATGGAAAAGGATCGGAAAAGTGGTCATAGGTACTGTTGAAGGCGATATGCATGACATAGGCAAGAGCATTGTTTCATCTATGCTCACTGCATCTGGTTTTGATGTTATCGATTTAGGTATTGATGTCTCCGCAGATCGTTTTGTTGAAGAAGTCAAAAAAGAGGGTCCCGGCATACTTGGCTTAAGCGCTTTGCTTACAAGTACCATGAAAAAGCAACAGGATATTATTGAAGCCCTGGTTGAGGCAGGCCTGAAGGACAAGGTTAAGGTCTTGGTCGGAGGTGCCCCTGTAACCAAGGAATGGGCGGAAAGAATTGGCGCTGACGGATATGCTGAAGATGCTGTTGCAGCAGTCAAGCTTGCCAAGAGCATCGTTAGTTAGCCCGGGCAGAAGGGAGAAATATGAACAGTTATTATGTGAGAATGGGTGATGGTTATCTTGATCGGATGGAAGCTGAAGAAATCAGGTCCGAAATAGAAGAAGGCACTGCCTATGCTGCAGAAAAAGGTAAAATTGCCCCATTAAGTCTTGATGATCAGGAGCGGCTCCTCGATATATTTACAACTCCGGCTAAGTTTATTGGTGTTGAAAGGGGTAGGGAAATAGTTTTAACCACCGATGGTGTAGTGGTTACAAATGAGGAAGAACCTTCATCAGGACTTCCGGTCAGCAGATCGGTCGGTATCCAGATGTGGGAAAGGATGGTTTGTGCAGATACTGCCGAGTTGGGCCATTCTGACTACAGCTACAAATCAGTGAAAGCAATGATTAGCACTGAACAACAGACTATGCAAGAAATTCTTATCAACACTGTTTTGCCGCTTTTCTACGGGGCCATGCCCAACCTGGGACTTTACACCAAGCCAGACGGTCCGGTCGATAACCCGGCAGAGCTTTTACCGCAGGGTAAAATTTCTGAGGCAAGAGAATCCCAGGAACAAGCCATGGAATATGCAATCAAAGACATGATTTATGTAGCCGAACACCTTTACGAAGCCGGTGCAGATGCCATTAATTTTGATACCACCGGAGCATCGGGAGACGCAGATTTTCTTGCGGTGCTTAAAACGACCGAATATTTAAAAGAAAAATATCCAGACATGGGTATTATGATCGGCATGGCCGGAGAAACCCTGCTTGGCATGCATAGCGAACTTTATTACAAGGGCGAACGTTTAGCCGGTCTGCAACCTCACCAACAGGCAAGAGTTGTTGAAAGCGCTGGTGGCTCAGTCTTTGGCCCGGCTATCAATACCAAAACAACCTGTTCTTTTCCCTGGAACCTGGCCCGGGCTCTTACTTATACCAAAGCCTGTGTCGAGGCAGTTGATATTCCGGTTCATACCAATGTCGGAATGGGTGTAGGTGGAATGCCGATGCAGGAAATACCGGCACTCGATGCAGTTTCAAGAGTTTCAAAATCTATGGCTGAAATCGGCAAGTTAGACGGTTTATAGGTAGGCGTGGGCGATCCTTACGGTATGGCAATATCCCACGCAATAGCTTCAGGTATGGGCGGAGTGCGCACTGCCGGAGATCTGGTGGCGCGTATGCAAATATCGCGGAGCATGAAGATAGACCGGGCCAGAGCATATGTGGCCGATAAACTTGGTGTTAGCGTAGAAGATCTTACCAACGAAGATGTTATGACTGAAGTAAGAAGAGAAAAAGATTTGGGCTTGATTTATATGCTGCCCGGTTACGCCAGGGGCCTGGAGGCAAAGCTGAATATCAGCCGCCTGCTCGACCTGGAATTAAACTGTATAAAAAAAATGAGACAATAAGTAGAATCACTACACTAACCTAACTGATAAATATGCAGAAGGGAGTAAAGTAATTGCTAAACTTAAAGATATTAACCAATGAAGATATTAGGCTTATCCATGAAAGAAGCCTGGACCTGCTTGAAAACACCGGAGTCACGGTAAAAAGCGAATCGATTCTGGAAAAGATGGCTGATGCAGGCTGCCGGGTTGACCGCAGCAGCTTTAATATTAAAATTCCTGCAAATCTGGTCACCGACGCCATTGAAAACACCCCTAAAGAGTTCGCTCTGGGAGGATTGAATGCAGAAATAACCCTGCAGCTTGGTGTGGGCAATAGCTACCTGACAACCGATGGCCAGGGTTGTTTCGTCTCAGACCAGGAAACAGGGCAGAGAAGAGAATCAACCATGCAGGACCTTGCTGACAGTGCGATAGTGGTCGATTCGCTTGATTATATTGATATGTATTGGCCTATTATCAGTGCTACAGATGCAACAACAGAAACCCGCACCCTCGAAGAACTGGTAACTATTTATCGTCATTGTGGTAAACATCTGCAAACTGATATTTTTAACGTTGGCCAGGTTCCTTTTTTTGTTAAAGCACTTGAAACCATTCTCGGAGATGCGGATCAAATCAGGAAAAGAAAAATCTTATCTGTTGTCTGCTGCCCGGTTACACCTCTTAAATATGACGAGAATATGATGGAAGCATACATAGAGCTTGGAGAATATGAAGTGCCAATTAATATTTTGCCCATGCCAATATCTGGCGCGACAGCACCGGCCAGTCTGCTTTCAACTGTTCTGCTTAATAATGTTGAGGTGCTTGGTGCAGTAACAATCTTCCAGACATTCCGGCCGGGTGTTCCTTTGATGTATGGGTCGTCCTCATCAATTCTTGATATGAAAACCGGGTTATTTGCCGTTGGTGCGCCTGAAGAAGGGCTTCTAAACGGGGCTTGTGCCGAGATGGCGAAATACTATAAAATGCCCTGCCTGGTAAGTGGCTTGGGAAGTGATGCCAAAGAACCCGGTTTTCAGGCGGCTCTGGAGAAATTAGCCACCGGTCTGGTGCCGTGGCTGACAGGCCCTGATATATTCTGCGGTGTTGGCTTGCTTGATACCTGTCAGTGCCTTTATCTTGAACAACTTATCCTCGATGAAGAAGTATTTGGCTTTATGAAGAGAATCAAAACCGGTATCAGGGGAGGCAAAGATTATATCTTATCGGATCTGATCGGTGAAGTGGGAGCCGGAGGACACTATCTATCGCAAAGATCGACTAAAACCTTGCTGAGGCAGGGAGAACACTATATGCCTAAGATTTTAAGTCGTGATTCATTCGAAATGTGGGAAAACTCACCCAAGCGTGATCTGCTCGGTTTTGCCCGCGAAAAAGCAAACAAGATATTGTGTGAACCCCGGCAGGAATACTTGGATGCTGCCGTTGTTACAGAGCTAAATAAAGTAATTGCAAACGCAAAAAAAAGCCTGACAAAGTAACAGAGCTGATCCCAACAGTTAAAAATAAGAACTGATAATGCATTCTGGCGGGTATAGGTTTGGAAGTTGAACCGGTGTTATATGAGCACCGGTTTTTCCTCTTCAATGTAACATTATATTAATATTAGAATATTACTTCAAGGATTTTTCCAAGGATTTCTTCTGCATCAACGCCCCCGCTTTATTCTTGAGGTTTCCAACGATACATGCTACGCTGACAATGCGAAATTCTTACAAGTCAAACGCTAATATGAAATACAGGATTCTCTGGCAGTATGGAGCGAGCCGGTTAGCCCCATACTATCGTGTCGCCGGCAGTTGGTGAGCACAGAATCCTTTAAGCTAAGATCTCCTAATCATCTATCCATATTAGGTCAAGGGGAAACACTCCTCAGTCATATATATTCCCATCTCCACCAGCGATCCTTTCGGGGTTTTAAGCTCAGCTGGTATCAATATGAATCGGAAAGGTTAGTAAAAACTTTCAACCCACTCTTCCACGCTGAGACACTCTACCGGACAATCTTGAAAATCTTTCTTATTTCGGGTAACAATAAATTTAATACCACCAGCTTTGGCGCACTGCACAAGCAGGGCATCTTCATAATCAGGCATATCGAGCTTAAAAGCTCCGAAGATATCGCTCGCTGTTACGCTCATTATCTTGATAAAACCAAACATGCTCTGCAGGTGTTCGCTGATTTGATCGCCGCTGTAAGCTCTTCTCAGTATATATATGATATCAGTTACCGCGTTGGCCGTTAAATAAGCTTCAATGCGGCCTTTTTCAGCCTGCTCAAAAACCTTCACTGCTTTTGCCACGAATTGAGCCATGATAAAAAGCTTTGCTGATAAATATTCATATGAACTATATGTCACGGGAAAGTCAAGGAAGTTCCCACCAGAAATAATCAGCCGAGCTGTTCTGTAAGGTCATACAAAAACAATGCAATTTCATGAGAATAGATGAAGCCATTATATTACAATGCTTTCTTCGCATTTTCATATTAAGTCTTTTCCATGAACAGGAACAACAGTTGCCCTACCGTCATTATGATAAAGAAACTTATGACTACCTGTTTGCCGTATTTCAACAAAACCAACTTTCTTGAGCAAAGTAACCATATCTTTATCTGATATTATAGTAAGCTTGCTCATTAAAATATCATTTCCATTTTTTTAGTTTCAATGTAATCTTTATTAAAAACATTAATACCGTCTTTTTTTTGCACTTCGAAACAAAGGCTGATGGCCTCTTCAACATTTGCCATTAACTCAACCATTGTATCTCCCTGGGTATGGCAACCTTTTAATTCAGGAACAGTGGCTATGAAGCCATCGTCTTCATCTCGCTCCACAAGAACTGTAAAATAATATTTTTTCATATTTCCCACCCCGGGTTTCAAATGTTTTCATATCACATAAGAATAAATATCATCATTAATTATAAAGGCTAATCATTGCTTAATCAACATGAAGCAATCCCTTCTGTGATGCAATCCTTTACAGGCGGTTAATGTTATCAACAAAATATAATTTAGGTTGCAGGTCTGGCGGCCCACCGCTGTTTTCGATTAAGCCTGGGTCGATGCCGGGGACCATCTTTGCCATCAAGATCAGCCGCACCATTAATCCGGCGCACTATCTTAGCGATTTTTATATTGAATTTTTAGCCTGCAATATCTGATCCACCGTAATCCTTAATCCGCGGATTATCGGTTTTCCAACCATTATTATCGGATCAACTTTAATTCATTCAAGAAGCAACTGGGCAGGGCAGGGTGATCTATCCGGTTCTGTCCGGGGAAATACTATGGTTCAGGGCAGTTTATTTTAATTCCCGCCTCATAGCGTAAATCGCAGCCCCCAGGGCTCCGATTATCTGAGGATCAACTGAGAGAGGCTCTATCTTTTCTTTCAGAGCCTTCTCCATGGCCTTAATAAGACCCCTGTTTTTCGCACAACCCCCTGTGATCGTAACTTTTGGTATGATGCCCACCCGTTTAAGCAGCATAAAACAGCGTTTGGCCACGGCACTCTGCACCCCGGCAGCAATATTTTCAGGAGGATTTTTTTCCGCGAGAAGACTGATGACCTCGGTTTCAGCAAAAACGCTGCACTGGGCAGTAACAGGAATCAGATCCCTTGCGGTCAGAGAAAGATCTGAAAAAGCAGCTATATCCATACGGAAGATTCGGGCCATAGCCTCAAAGAAACGCCCTGTGCCTGCAGCGCACTTGTCATTCATGGCAAACTCTTTCACTGTGCCGTCATCATTAATTGATATGCCCTTAACATCCTGGCCGCCGATATCAACTATGGTTTTGATTGATCTGTCGCAGAAAAATACTCCCATGGCGTGACAGCTTATCTCGGAAATGTTTTCATTGGCAAAAGGGATCTC
>CAZVLE010000062.1:0-18518 GCA_964627855.1 uncultured Syntrophomonadaceae bacterium
CGCGCTCCCTCCCCCGATTGCCAGGACGGCGTCACATTTGACATCATTATAAATTTTAGCCCCTTCTTCGACTTCGTAATCGCGCGGGTTTGCCGAAAAATCAGTCCACAGCTGGTAATCAAGAGCAGCTTTTTTAAAAAATACAGCGGCTTTTTCAATCCAACCACAGTTCACAGTCCCCTGATCGGCAACAAGAAATACCTTTGATGAACCCAGGCGACTGCAGCTTTCTCCTACCTGGCTCAGGGATCCCGGCCCGAAAATTATTTCCGGGGTGACAAATTTACTGATATACATTTTACTACCGCCTTTTAGTTATTAAGAAACTAGTGGGTAGCGTCTATATTCTCCGATTACAGTAACTATTCCTTTTCTTCATCATTGAAACTAGTGCTCTGTCAGTTAATGTTGTCAAGGCACTAGCATAGTAACAGGCGCTTCTCTATGCAATTGAAGCGCCTGCTACGGGATCAAGAGGGCCTTTAGACTGGATCTTTTCAGATCAGCTGCTTGCAGTAACGAGCGGTTCACGGTAACTTTTCCTCTCTTCAACAGGAGCCTCTTCACAAATTTCCGGGACTAAACCAAAACCGATATTGTTTTCCATGATCTTTTTGCATCTATTTTTTTGTTCATCGTTGCAGCCGCAGCTTCTTGCTTCCTGGACAGTCAGTTTTTTTCCATAAGCGCCGGCGCTGCAGAACATTACCCAGCCGTTAAGGCCCTGATACTCCTTCCAGTTTATGCAATTGACCATTTTTTCCATTATGTCCCTTCTCCTTTCAATTGTCAGTCACCGTCTGCATCACCTTTTAAGTTTTCCCATTGGCTATGATTCCCTTGGGCAGGACCGGGCGCAGGTAGCAGGCCCAGTAGGCAATAGCGACAAAGACAACGCCTCCGATAATATTACCCAGGGTGACCGGAATCAGGTTGTTGATAAAAAATGCCTGCCAGGTAATTCCCTGCAGCAGGACTGGCGCAGCTATGCTCTGGGCCAGCTCGCTTCCTTTGACCATGATACCCATTGGAACGAAGTACATATTTGCGATTGAGTGTTCGAATCCGGCTGCAACAAAAGCGGCGATGGGAATCATAATCCCTAATATTTTGCTGATGGCATCTTTGCCGGCCATGGCAATCCATACAGCCAGGCAGACCAACCAGTTGCAAAGTATCCCCCTGAAGAAAGCTTCGCTCCAGGTCAGGCTTGTTTTGGCCGCCGCTATGTTCAGAATCCTCAGGGCAATTCCGCCATCGTTGGCTTTCCAGATCCCGGAATAGTAGAAGAGCGCAACAACAACTAGGGCTCCTACAAAGTTGAACAGGTAAACCCAGAACCAATTGTTAAGGACCTGGCGTGCGGTGATTTTTTTATCCAGGTAGCCGGCCACCAACAGGTTATTGCCGGTGAAAAGCTCCGCTCCACCGAGAACAACCAGGATCAAGCCCAGAGAGAAGGAAATGCCACCGACCAGGCGGCTCAATCCATCACCGATAAAGAGTGAAAGGTCATTGGTTACCATGGTGAATAAAATTGCCCCCAGGGAAATATATGCTCCGGCCAGGATAGCAAGCATAATCAGAGAAGGAGCGGCGGTTGCAGCTTTTTTTTGCGAGACGCCGACCACAGTTCTGGCAATTTCCGGGGGTGGATCGCATGAGGGCACAGCTGCCGGGACCTGAGTGACCTGAGGCACAGGTTCGGGCAACTCTTCCGGGACTACCCCCCTGCCTACTGCGTATTCCATCGCTTTCATACACTCGACCCTTTTTTCCGGGCTGCAGCCGATTGCCGCTAAAAAATTGGCATTGACCGGCCTGTTGAAAGCGGCCAGTTCGCAGTAGCAGATGTGTCCCGCTACTGAATCGTACTCGTTCCAGAAGGCGCATTTTTCTGTCATTGAAATATCCTCCCTTCTTTTTGGTGCCTGGTGCTTGCTTTACTTGTCAATTCATTAATAAGCAATATTTGTGCCAACAACTAAAGATGCTTCCATAAACAGTTTGACCCATTGCTGTTGCTCTTAGAGAGTGCCGTGCCTCTTTAAGAGCCAGGTACCGTCAGATATATGACGTAAACAGGTAACTTGTTTACCCACGGTTTGTATGCTTTCCTCTCCAGGGTTGCTACAAGGCGCATTCTTTCATAACCTGCGAAGGTTTTTTTGGTCTGCTCTGAATGTAGAGGTGTGATATAATCAAGCAGGTATTGAGGGGCGAGTATTTTCCCTTCTATTTTGATGTACTCAAGTTAATAATTTACCAGCAAGGTGGTTTTTTTGTTTGCTCAAGGATTACCTTAAACTGTGGTCTAATAATGATTCTTTTAATCTTTTAAGTGAGGGAATAGACACTGATCATAGCTACCGGGCCCTCGTTACAGGACTGGCCGGCAGCGCACTGGTCTACTTCATGGCAGCGCTGGCAGAGGTCAGAGCCGGTAAAGTAGTCGTTGTAACCGCTGATATTCCAACTGCTGAGAGGATTTGCCTCCAACTGGAATCTTTTCTACCAGGTCAGATCAGGTTTCTACCACCCAGGGAATTATTTCTTGGCGGTGAAGTGTTAACCCGCAGTGCAGAGTTACAGAATCGTCGTGTCTCTTTCATGCAATGGCTCAAAGGTGATGAAAATGGTATCTATGTAGCACCAGTTGCTGCTTTTGCCACGAAAGCTCTTCCTCCTGAGAGGTGGAACAACATGGCGTTGACCCTTGAAGTGGGGCAGAAGCTTGATCGCCAGGAGCTTCTGGCGATGTTGATCGACAGGGGTTATGAGCGGGTTGCTTTAACGGACAATAGGGGTCAGTTCAGCGCCAGAGGAGACCTTGTAGATGTCTTTTCACCTGCTCTCGAAGAGCCGATAAGGATCGAATTCTTTGACAACCTGATAGAGAATCTGCGCTACTATGACCCGGAAACTCAAAAAACATCGGGTCAAGCAGAAAGGGTGATCCTCTTTCCGGCTCGTGAATTGATCTTGCCTGAAAACGCTTATCTTGCAGGCAGGGAAAAAATTGCTGCCAGTCTCGATCGGATCCAGTCTCGTCTGCAAAAAAAGGGCCAAAGCGAAGCGGCACAGCAACTGCTGCAGAAAGTTGACAGGCATCTGGAACGTTTACAGGATCCCGGAGCCCTTGACTTGCTCAGCCTTTACCTGCCTTTTATTTATGATCAACAATACTCCCTCCTTGACTATATTCCCCCGGAGAGCCTGGTATTGATGGACGAACCGGATAAGGTGGCTGAAAAACTTGATTTGCTGGGCAAGGAAATGCTGGAGTACAACGCAGGATCAATTATCGATGCTGAGTTCCTGGGTTCAGGGCAGGATCTGTTAATTCGTCCGGAGAAACTGGCAGGTCATATAAGGTGCCCGATGATTGCCTGCGCATCGTTTCTAACTACCGGGGGAATAATCGAACCGGACAGTATAGTCGACTTCACCGGCAGAGAGGTGTCTCTGTACCACGGACAGTGGTCTCTTCTGAAAAATGATCTTAACAGCTGGCACAATAAGGGCTACCAGACTTTATTAGTGGCCGAGTCTGAAGAGCGCGGCCGTAATATAAAAAAGCTGCTTGAAGAAGACAGTTCCTGCATTCTTGATCATAATCATAATGCCAGAGATAACCTCTGCTATGATTCCGCTAAAGTGATTATTGAAAGCGGTAGCCTTGAAGAAGGCTTTATCGTCGATGACCTGCAATTGGTGCTCTTAACTGAAAATAACATTGTTCCTCGTAAAAGAAAAAAGAAGACAATGCTGCCGGCTAAAGGCAAAGGACTTAGTGATTACCGTGAACTTGCAGTTGGCGATTATGTGGTTCATGAGCATCATGGAATTGGACTTTATCAGGGCATGCATCTTCTAGAGGTTAATGGTGTTAGACGGGATTACCTGCATTTAAAATATAGGGGAACCGATAAGCTTTATTTACCGGTCGACCAGGTTGGTTTGATTCAGAAATATTCGGGGGGCGCAGGTCAGGCACCTCAATTGCACAGTCTGGGCGGAGGGGAATGGCGACGTCTCAGAAGAAAAGTTGATCGTTCTGTAGAGAAACTTGCCCGGGAGCTTCTTTCACTTTATGCTGCCAGGCAGGCGGTGGCTGGTCACAAGTTTGGGCCTGATCATCCCTGGCAGGAGGAATTCGAAATGAACTTTCCTTTTGCAGAAACGGCCGACCAGTTAAGGGCCATCAATGATGTTAAGGCAGACCTGGAAAAAGAACACCCCATGGATCGCCTGATCTGCGGTGATGTCGGTTACGGAAAAACTGAAGTAGCCATGAGGGCAGCCTTTAAGGTGATCATGGAGGGCAAGCAGGTAGCTATCCTCGTTCCTACAACTGTATTAGCCCAACAACATTTGAGAACATTTTCTGAAAGATTCGGGTCTTTTCCTTTTAAAATTGCCCAGCTCAGCCGATTTTTATCGCCTGCTAAACAGAAAGAGGTTATAGCAGATCTGGCCAAGGGAAAGATAGATCTGGTCATCGGTACACACCGCTTGCTTTCTAAAGATATCAGCTTTAAAGATCTCGGGCTTCTCGTTATCGACGAGGAACAGCGCTTTGGCGTCCGCCAGAAGGAAAAGTTAAAGCAGATGCGCCTGGAGGTTGATACTCTGACCATGACAGCGACGCCAATACCGCGCACCCTCCACCTTTCTCTGGCAGGAGCCAGGGACTTAAGCATCATCGATACACCACCGGAAAACCGCTATCCTGTTCAGACCTATGTCATCGAATATTCCGATAACCTGGTATTGGAAGCTGTCCAGCGTGAATTAAAACGTCATGGGCAGGTCTACATTGTCTATAACAGGGTGCAGAATATCGAGTTGTTTACTCAAAAGCTGCGAAAGTTGTTTCCGCAAACCGCGATTGCCGTTGGACACGGCCAGATGTCAGGCAAAATCCTTGAAAAAGTGATGGCTGATTTTCAGGAAGGCTTCTACCAGGTGTTAGTTAGCTCTACCATTATTGAATCGGGACTTGATATTCCTAATGTCAACACTCTGATCGTTTATGATGCTGATCATTTTGGTTTAGCCCAACTTTATCAGATCAGGGGCCGGGTTGGCCGCTCGGATCGTATCGCCTATGCTTACCTGACTTACAGGAAAGGTAAAACCGTCTCAGAAGCAGCGCGTAAACGCCTCAGGGCGATTAAAGAATTTACAGAACTCGGTTCAGGTTTTAAGATTGCTCTTCGTGACCTTGAGATTCGGGGTGCCGGCAATATTCTTGGTGCCGAACAACATGGTTTTATAACAGCAGTTGGCTTTGATCTTTATGTGAAACTGCTCGATCAGGCAGTGGCGGTACTGAAAAATGAACAGCGTGAAGAGAGAGTTAATCCGCGTCTGGAATTAAAGGTCAACGCTTACCTCCCCTCTGACTATATTTCTTCCCAGGCGGAAAAAGTCGATTTTTATCAGCGGCTTTACAATGCTCAGACTCTTGACCAGGTCAAAACTCTGGAAGAAGAACTGGTCGACCGCTATGGGACTCTACCCGAAGCGGCTTTATCATTGCAAAAAGTTGCCACAATCAGAGTTTTGGCTGCTGATTTAGGTCTGGAACATCTGGAGCAACAAAAAAAGATTGTTTTTAAATTTAAACCCGGTTACTGCGACAATCTTTTGCAGGCCCTGGAAAATAGCAGCCTGATAAGGGAAAAGCTGCTGGTTAAATCTGAAAACCCTTTAATCCTGGAATGGCACGCAGACCCGCAGAACCTTAATCTGCTTGATCAGATCATTCAGTTGCTACAAGCTATGCAGGAAGTGCTAAAAGCCCTGGCGGTGGCTGCCCGGTAGCATGCCTGTGTTATAATACAGGTCAGTAAAGAGCGAAGAAGGTTTGTTAAATTGCCCATTAATAACTCAGCCTTTGTTAAAGGTGCTGCTATTCTTGCTGTAGCCGGCATTGCTTCCCGGGTTGTCGGTGCTGTTTTCCGAGTTGTTTTAGCTGCCATACTTGGAGATGAAGGTATTGGGTTATATCAATATGCTTATCCTATTTACTCGACCCTGCTGGTTATCTCCACAGCAGGCATACCGGTTGCCCTCTCTAAAATTATGGCCGAGAAGATAGCTCTTCATGATTATCAAGAGGCTGCCAGGGTATTTCGCATCGCTTTTATTTTACTTGCCCTGAGCGGAATGGCTATTAGCCTTTTACTTTTTTACGGGGCTGATTTTATTTCTCTCGTTATCATTAAAGATATTAAAGCAGTTTTGCCGATCATGGCTATCGCCCCGGCTATTTTATTCGTGACGATCATGGCTTCTTTTCGTGGCTTTTTTCAGGGCCAGCAGAACATGGTTCCCACAGCCTTATCCCAGTTGCTCGAGCAGATAGTGCGGGTGGGTTTTTCTATCTTTATGGTTATCTATCTGCTTCCGGTGGGCCTGGAATATGCGGCAGCCGGAGCTACGTCTGGGGCGGCAGCCGGTGGGTTGGCCGGTCTGATGTTATTGATGGTTCTTTACTGGCGCAAAAGGACTTTGCTGCAAGAGCAGTCTCTCTCTCAAAATGAACATAATCCCGAATCAGTGAAAAAAATAATCGGCCGCATTCTTGGCCTGGCCATACCGGTTACCATTGGTGGCTTGGTCATACCCTTGCTTAGTTTGATTGACCTGGCTATAGTGCCGAGACAACTTCAGGCCGCCGGGTTTGATATGGAGACAGCAAGGGCGCTTTACGGGCAGTTGACAGGAATGGCCGGGTCGGTTGTTTATTTTCCCAATGTTATTGCCCTGGCCCTGGGTATGAGCCTCGTTCCGGCCATCTCGGAAGCCTATGCCCTCCGGAATAAAAAACTAATACAAAGTAGAACTGCCATAGCTGTTAAACTGACGGTATTATTCTCTCTCCCCTCGGCACTGGGCCTATTTATTCTTGCAGAACCGATCACTGTATTGCTGTTTAATAATGCCCAGGCTGGTTTTGCCCTGGCCTACATGTCCTGGTCAGTAATACCGCTCTGTCTTTATGTAACGACAACCGGCCTGATCCAGGGCCTGGGCCGGCCCGTTATACCTGCAATCAATATGTTCTACGGTGGACTGGTTAAGACTATCCTGGCCTGGTTTTTAACTGCTGTTCCTGAATTGAATGTCGGTGGGGCAGCCATTGCTTCAATGGTTGGGCTTTCAGTGGCCGCCGCCTTAAATTTATCCCATGTATCAAGGTTAACTGGTTGGCAAGCTCATTTACGGGAATTAGTCGTTCTACCCGGACTGGCCGTAGCGGTAATGTCAGGATTTGTTTATGTGCTCTATGAATTGGTGAGCCTGCTTCTGGGAGACCTTTTTTCAGCAGGTCTGGTGAACGGTTTGGCTACCATGTTTGCTATAATCAGTGGCACGGTAATCTATGGCTTAATGCTTACCCTGATCGGCAGCCTGAAGAAAGAGGAACTGGCCATGATTCCCCTGGGTGGTTCCCGATTGGTTAAGGTAGCAACCAGACTGAGAATCTTTAAATAAATCAACTGAATTATTGGTAAGGTGATCAAATGGATAAAATCATCGTTGTGGGTTTGGGGCCCGGACACCCAAAACAACTGACCCGAGAGGCCAGGTACTTTTTACAGAAAGCAGGGCCGGTTTATTTCCGAACTTTGAAGCATCCATCTGCCCGTTATAGCGCCGCTAAAATTCAACACTATTATTCATTTGATCATTTATACGATCGATGCAATAGCTTTGAACAGGTCTACAGGCTGATAACCCGATCCTTGATCATGGCAGTAAGAAAATTCGGAACAATCTGTTATGCTGTCCCGGGTCATCCATATGTTGGTGAAGCAGTAGTCGAAGGGTTGGAAAGAATATGCTCCCGCCTTAAAATCAAGCTTCAGATTGTTGACGGTTTGAGTTTTCTGGAACCGCTGCTCAGCTATTTACAGCTGGATCTGCTTGAAGGTGTTACCGTAATTGATGCTCTGAATCTTGATAGTCTTGGCGAGCCATGTCGCAATCACCTCTTGATTGCCCAGGTTTACAAGCGTTCTATTGTTTCTCCTGTGAAGCTGAAACTGCTTGATCTCTATCCTGCTGATTACCCGGTTACTGTCTTGAAGGCAGTGGGGATGCCCCAGGAACGGCATCAGGTCATTTCCCTTTGCGAACTCGATCATGGTGTAGATTATAATCATCTTACGACAATTTATCTTCCACCCTATCAGTCAAAGAGTATTGGTGCATTGCTCCAAATAATGGCAAGATTGCGTTCAGAAAATGGTTGTCCCTGGGATAGCAAACAAACCCATCATAGCCTGCGCCAATACCTGGTCGAAGAAGCTTATGAGGTTATATCAGCGATTGAAAGTGGTGATGATTCACTATTATGTGAAGAGCTTGGGGACCTTTTATTACAGGTAGTTTTTCACTGTCAAATTGCCCGGGAAGAAAAGCGCTTTGATTTTGGCATGGTAGTTGGCTCAATTATCGCTAAGCTGGTCCGTCGCCACCCACATGTATTTGGCAGTAAAAAAGCTGCCAATGCTTCAGAGGTTAAAATCCTCTGGGAGCAGATTAAATCTGATGAACGTAATGAAGCAAAGGGTAAAGTGTCGCTTTCTTTTGATCATGCCCTTCCTGCTCTACTCAAAGCTTACAAGCTTCAGAAACGGGCAGCGGAAACCGGTTTTGATTGGCCTTGCCTTAAAGGACCCCTTGATAAAGCCCGGGAGGAATTGGAAGAATTAGAGGAAGCATATCTCAAAAAAGACCAGGCTTCTATCGAAGAGGAGTTTGGCGATTACCTTTTCACCCTGGTCAACATTGCTCGCTTTCTGAAAGTAAATCCCGAAATGGCCCTGGGAAAAAGTATCAATAAGTTTATAAATCGCTTTAGCTATGTCCTCGCACAAGCTGAAAAAACCGGTCGCCCCATTAATGATTTTTCACTTGCTGAACTTGATAGATGGTGGGAAGAAGCAAAAAATTCAAGAAAATGAGCAAATAAAGAAGGAATCTTTGCAGGGAAAGAGAAGTTTATTATAAAATGAGCATCTAAATATTTCATGAGGAGGGCTTTTTAAAGTGAATAAGTCTGAATTAATTGATCTGGTTGCCGAAAAAACTGGTATGTCCAAGAAAGATGGGGAGAAGGCGGTAAAAGCAGTGCTGGACAGCATCGCTGAAAGCCTGGCTAAGGGTCAAAAGGTCCAGCTGGTGGGTTTTGGTACCTTTGAAGTACGCAGTCGCAAAGAGCGTGAAGGGCGCAACCCAGCAACAGGAGGAAAAATTAAAATAAAAGCTCTTAAAGTTCCAGCATTTAAACCCGGCAAAGCTCTTAAAGAGCAAGTTAAATAATATACTCGAAACTCGATGTTAATTTGTCATTTACTGTCTCCCCCCTCTATAAGGGGGGAGACTTGCACTTGGTGGATTTGACAAAGATGATTCATTATACAGGCTGAATGATTGATCCGAACAAAAGATTAAGGGGCCATACTGGTCAATTATGGGCAGCCCGGGCACCTTGGGAACAGCCGTACCCTTAAACTTTAGCTGATCAGTTAAAATCTTTTATAACAGTGATTTCTATGAATAATAGTGCTCAAAAAAAAAGGAAAACTATATCCAGCTTTCCCCGACAGCGGGGCAGAGAGTATAATGTTTATCGTTTAGTAAGCTCCATTGGGATTTTTGTTATTTTGGGCCTGCTAATTATGATCGGTGCACAGTATCTTCAGCAGTATAAAGTAAAACTGGAGTTGGCGGAGTATGAATCAAGGATGGAGCAAGAAAAGGCCCGCCAGGCTTACATAGAAGCTGAGATTGAAAGGCTGCAAAACCTCGATTATCTGGAACTGTTAGCCCGCGAGCGACTGGGCCTCGTGAAACCTGGAGAGATTATTTTCCAGTTGGAGGATTGACAATAATCCAAAAAAAGTTATAATAACCTTAGCCTTGAAGAAATAAAGCAAGGAGGAGTTTTTTATCAAGAAAGAGATTGCTGTAGGTAGTGTTGTGGAAGGGGTGATCACAGGTATCACGAAATTCGGAGCTTTTGTCGAATTGCCCGGTGGCGCTACCGGTCTAGTTCATATTTCCGAAATTGCCGATGAATATGTTAAAGATATCAATGATTTCTTTAAAAAAGCAGATCAGGTTAAGGTTAAGGTTCTTACGGTAGAGAACAATGGCAAGATAGGACTATCTATCCGCCAGGCTTTAGAAGGAGCATCAACCACCAAAAGGCAAGCCAGGGGAAAGCCTGCTTCTGTCAATAAAGCTTCCTTTGAAGATAAAATGAACCGCTTTTTAAAAGAGAGTGATGAGCGGCTGCTTGATCTAAAACGTAATACCGAGTCAAAGCGGGGCGGACGCGGTTCTTATCGGGAGGCTTTTTAATAGTTTTTTTAGGCAACAATTTAAGTGGCAATTATAATAATAAAGGCACTCTGAAACAGGGTGTTTTTTTATCTTCTCTCCTTTCAGGTTGTGACCGGACATGTTTTTACAAGACAGAGTGAAAAGTTTAATCAGGGAAAATTCTTTGGTCACCGCAGGCGACAAAGTTGTAGTTGCAGTGTCTGGTGGTCCTGATTCATTATGCCTACTCCACTTTCTCCATCAACTATCACAAGAAATTGAACTGAGACTTGTAGTCGCTCATCTAAACCATGGTTTGCGGCCTGAGGCTCAACTGGAGGCTGATGGTGTAAAAGAAATTGCCTCCGTATGGTCGCTTCCATTTGAGGTAAAGACAGTTGATATCAATAATCTGAAAAAGAGACTTAAACTATCTGAAGAGGAAGCAGGGCGCAGGGCCAGGTACCGCTTTTTGTTTCAGGTTGCCCGTAAATACTCAGCCGGGGTCATTGCTTTAGGACATCACTTTGATGATCAGGCAGAAACAGTCCTTTTAAATATTATCCGGGGTTGTAGCGTTGACGGCCTGGCTGGAATGCAGCCCGTGAAAACCCGTGGGAGAATTAAGTTGATCAGGCCCCTGCTCTGTCTGAGAAGAGCAGAAATTGAAAACTACTGCCGGCAACATAACCTTCACCCGTTCACGGACAGCAGTAATCTGGAAACAGACTATACCAGAAACAAGCTGCGTTTACAACTCATGCCTCACCTTGAAAACACTTATAACCCAAAAATAAAGGAAGCGCTTGTCAAACTGGCCTCCCTTGCTGCTGCGGACAGAAAATATCTGAAAGCAATGGCTGGCTTATATTTTTTTAAACTTACCCGCAGCTCTGGCGTTCAAACTATAATTGAACTTGATGGTCTTCTAAAATTACCGCTTGCCCTGCGCAGTAGATTACTAAGGATGGCAATCCGCAAGCATCTAAAGTCAAAAGAGTTCGGCAAAAAACACATTGACCAGTTGCTCAGTATTTGTAAAACTGGCCGGCCGGGAAGTGAAATTAGCCTGCCGGGCCAAATCAGGGCTTATATCAGGCCAGGCAAATTAATTTTGGGTGTCCACCATTTAGCAGTGCCAGTGATGTTAGATTCTAAGGCTCTGAATATACCCGGTAAAACAAGGCTAACGAATACTGCCTCAATTGAAGCAGTTATTCTCAGAAAGGAAAATGTACCGTGGCCACCTCCTAAATACAGGGCTTGCCTTGATTATGAAAAGTTGGCTGACAGGAAATTACAGGTTCGGACACGTCTTCCCGGAGACTTATTTTTCCCCCAGGGAGCCCCTGGCAAGAAAAAATTAAAGGATTTTTTAATCGATCAGAAAACACCTGCCTATGTACGTGATACCATTCCCCTGATTGTTTGTGAAGGGGAGATAATCTGGGTAGCCGGCCTGAGAATTGCCAACCCTTACAGAATTACCGAAACAACCGAAAGGGTGCTTTGCTTAGATTACAGGATCCAGATTGTCAAAGGTGGAATTAATATTGATAGTGATCAATGAATGAAAGGTGGTAGTTAAATTGAAAAATAGCGCCAGCATGGAAGTATTGCTTTCTTCAGAGGAAATTGCATCAAAAATTGAAGAGCTTGCTTCCCTGATAACAGCAGATTACAGGGATAAAAACCCTCTGTTGATCTGCGTGCTTAAGGGAGCGGTTGTATTTTTAAGCGACTTGATTCGTCAGATCGAAGTTCCCCTGGAAATAGATTTTATGGCAGTTTCCAGTTATGGTGCTGATACAGATTCATCCGGTGTTGTCAGAATCCAAAAGGATCTCGAACAGAGCATCAAGGGAAAAGATGTCCTGATTGTGGAAGACATTGTGGATACCGGGTTGACCCTTAACTACCTGCGTGATATATTAAACAGCCGTGATCCCCGATCGATCAAAGTAGTTACCCTGCTTGATAAACCCGATCGGCGTAAAGTGCCTTTCGAACCCGATTACTGCGGTTTTATTATTCCGGATCACTTCGTTATTGGTTATGGCCTTGATTATGGTGGTGATTATCGCCACCTGGCCGATATCTGCATTTTAAATAATTAAGATTACTGCTCTTTCTGGAATATGACAATAATGATTGCCCGTTCCAAGGTATCCGCGCTGTCCATAAACTCGTAGGAGCAGCTTAAGTAGTCGGTGAAGGCCGGGCACCTTGGAATAGCCGTACACTAAAACTATAACAGATCAGTTACAAATTAAGTCTTTCAAGCCGAGGGAGGCAAACCAGCTCACCGCGTCTTGAATGAGGTGTAAAAAAAGATTTTTATGTGTCATCTCTCGGTGCGGTGCCCGCGTTTATTGCTTAAGGGTACCTGGTATGTTAAAATTGTCATTAGGCTTTGAGGGCTTTAATGGAGAGGAGGAAACTTCTTGAGCCCATTTTTACGGCAAATAACTTTCTACCTGGTTATAGCCCTGGTAGTTTTTATCCTGCTAGCCACTTTTAGTAGTGATGCCCAGCCAGGCGAAATACGCTATGATCAGTTTATTCAAAAGATTGAAAGAGGCGAAGTGGCCAGGGTTTCCATCTATGGCAACGAAATAGAAGCTGCTCTAACAGACGGCACGGAAGTTAAGACTGTCAGACCTGAAGATCACAACCTTACCGAGCTTTTACTGGAAAATAACATTCACTACGAAACATTTAAGGCCCGTGGTCCCAGTTGGTGGCAAAGCGCCCTTACCTATATGATCCCTTTTCTGCTGATTATCGGTATCTTTTTCTTTTTCATGCAGCAGTCTCAGGGTGGTGGCAACCGGGTCATGAATTTCGGAAAAAGCAGGGCTCGCCTGCAGGAAGGTGACAAAAAAAAGGTTACTTTCAAAGATGTGGCGGGTGCAGATGAAGAAAGAGCTGAACTTTCAGAGGTTGTCGACTTCCTTAAAGATCCCCGCAAGTATATTGAAATCGGTGCACGCATCCCGAAAGGTATATTGTTGGTTGGGCCACCTGGTACAGGAAAAACTTTGCTGGCAAGGGCGGTGGCCGGCGAGGCCGATGTTCCTTTCTTTAGCATTAGCGGTTCTGATTTCGTGGAGATGTTTGTCGGGGTTGGAGCTTCCAGGGTGCGTGATATGTTTGAAAACGCCAAGAAGAATTCACCCTGTATTGTCTTTATCGATGAAATAGATGCTGTCGGGCGCCAGCGCGGAGCGGGACTCGGTGGCGGCCACGATGAAAGGGAGCAGACACTTAACCAACTGCTTGTTGAAATGGATGGTTTTGATGTCAATGAAGGCATCATCATTGTCGCGGCAACCAACAGGCCGGATATTCTCGATCCTGCCCTGCTAAGGCCGGGTCGTTTTGACCGTGAAATTACAGTCGGCCTTCCTGATGTTAACGGAAGGGAAGAAATCCTGAAGGTCCACACCAGAAACAAGAATATTTCAGAAGAAGTAAAATTAAAAACTGTTGCCCGCGGCACGCCTGGTTTTACAGGTGCAGATCTTGAAAATGTCGTCAATGAAGCTGCCCTTTTAACAGCGCGTGTTTCAAAAAAACAGATCAGCATGAAAGAGCTGGAAGAAGCTGTAGAGAGAGTCGTGGCCGGCACTCAGAAAAAAAGTCGGGTCATTAGCCCTTTTGAAAAGAAAATAGTTGCCTATCACGAGGCAGGCCATGCCCTGGTTGGCTATTTGCTTCCTCATACCGATCCGGTGCACAAGGTGTCAATCATACCCCGTGGCCGCGCTGGTGGTTATACTCTCATGTTTCCGGAAGAAGATCGCTATTATATGACCAAGACAGAGCTCCTGGACAGGGTCAGTACTCTTCTCGGAGGAAGAGTGGCAGAGAAGCTGGTTCTAAACGATATCAGCACCGGTGCTCAAAATGATCTGGAGAGGGCCACATCAATCGTACGCCAGATGATCATGGAGTATGGGATGAGCGATACACTCGGACCGATAACTTTAGGCAAGAAACATGATCAAGTATTTTTAGGACGCGACCTGGCCCGTGATCGTGACTATAGCGAAGAAATTGCTAAGGCAATTGACCAGGAAATCAGAAAAACCATTGATGATTGCTACCAGAAAGCACAGGACATTCTGGAGCAGGAGCGTTCCAAATTGGAAAAAATCGCTCAGGCTCTGCTTGACAAGGAAACTTTAGACGCAGAAGAGATTAAGGCGCTTGTTGAAGGTAGAGAACTGCCTGAAAGAAAAGAAAACGATCAAGTCGATCAAGATGATCTGCATGACAATAATGAACCTTCTGCAGCAGACGATCAGAAAGCTGACACCGTAAAAAAAGGTAAAGCGAAAAAAGAAACTGTACCGGAAGTGGAGACAATCCAGGTGACAAAAAAGAAAGCCGATCGCCGTGCTTCATTTCAGCAGCGAACTGAGCAGAAAGAAAAACCGAAAGAAGATCACTAAAAGAGCCTGCGGGCTCTTTTTCTTATCTAATTCTGGCTAAGAAATCTAATGCATTTTGATAAAAAAGACCTGGCAATATTTTCCGTGGCAAAGCAAGCTGTAAGATTCTACTGATTCCGTTCCGGGGCGGCTCCAGGATAAATGGAAAATCACTTCCGTAAAGAATCCGATCGGGATAACTTAGAATGACTTTTTTTATCTCATCAAGTGGCGTAAAAATGTTTTTATTTTGAAAAACAAAAGCTGTATCAAGGTAAAGCCCATCATAGGTTTGGAGCAATTTCATATATGCAGGCAGGTCGTTTAACCCTAGGTGGGGAATGATCAGGTTTAAGTTCGGGAACTGATGCAAAAGATTGGTTACATATTTAACGCCAAGATGTTTTTCGGAGGGTTGTGGAAAGTTGCCGGCATGGATAATTACTCCCTTTGAGCGCTCAATAAGGGCTTCATAGAGGGGAAAGAGTCTACGGTCATCGGGGCGGTGTTGCTGAACAAGGCAGTGCAGTTTCATGCCCGGAAACTTATAATGATCAAGACACTCTACAAGTACCTTTGCAAAATCTGGGTCTTCCGGGTGAATAGCCCCGAAAGGATACAACCAGGGATTATTTTCACAGTATTGCGCCAGCCAGTGGTTTAACTTTCGCGACATTCCTGGCTTGTGTGTGTAGGCAAGAGTAAATGCTTTCTCAACGCCCTGGTCAAGTAAGTCTTTGACCAGCTGGTCCGGGTTGGTTTCAAAGGGTAGCTTCCAGCCATATACTTTAGAAAAAAAGTGAAAAACGGCTTCCATCATTTTTTCGGGAAAGATATGAATATGGCTGTCAATGATCCTTCCAGGCAATTTATTATTCATTGGTAGGATTCTCCTGTTATAACTGGTGCTTTCTCAACAGATGTTTTCATTTTATCTTAATTCTTTTTGGAAGCCTATTCTCACTATCGCGTGCTTGATAATAGCAGCGAATTTTTGTTAGGAATGCAAATTTAGCTGAGAGCCGGACGTCGGTCATGCTATCCCTATAAAGTATACTGTATGCGAAGTTATTTTTAAAGGAGTGAGATTATGACTATGGCACGGGGCATCACTGAAATTGAGGGAATCAGGGTTGGTGTGGCCGGGGACCTTAAAGGAGCGACCGGAATAACGGTTATACTGGTTGAAGATGGAGCCAGGGCGGCGGTAGAGGTGAGTGGTTCCGCTCCCGGTACACGTGAAACTGATTTGCTCAAACCGGGCCGGCTGGTTGATAAGGTACAGGCTATTGTTCTGGCTGGCGGCAGCGCTTTTGGCCTCGACGCTGCTTCCGGAGTAGTTGAATATTTGGAAGAAATAAAAGCGGGTTTTCCTGTAGGTGATCTTGTGGTTCCTATTGTGCCGTCTGCAGTTCTCTTTGATCTGTTTATCGGTACCGGCAGTATTCGTCCGGACAGGGCAATGGGTTACCTGGCCTGCCAGAATGCTTCAGATGGCCCTGTTCCCGAGGGTTCTGTTGGAGCGGGTACCGGTGCAACGGTAGGAAAAATTTACGGCATGCCCGGCGCAGTTAAAACTGGTCAGGGCTCCGCAGCGCTCTGCAGAGATGATTTGATTGTTGCTGCCCTGGTAGTGGTCAATGCCTTTGGGGATATTTATGATCCTGGGGGTAATTTGCTGGCCGGACCGCGCAACCCTGAAACAGGGAGGATGGAAAGAACTATAAATTTAATGCTTGATTCCGGGCAGGACGGTTTTCCGGGCAATACTACTCTTGGGGTGGTTGCCACCAATGCCGATCTGGACTGCGCTGCACTGGGTAAAGTCTGCCAGCTGGCCCATGATGGCCTTGCCCGTTCGATCTGGCCCGTTCATACCATGTGGGATGGTGATACCATCTTTTCATTATCCAGGGGCGGTATTGTTGCCGACGTTAACCTGGTCAGCCTGATGGCGGCAGAAGCGATGAGTGCCGCGGTATTAAGAGCAGCTTTACAGGCAACTTCCCTGGCCGGTATCCCGGCAGCTGCTGACCTGAAATAGAAATACGGCTTATTTGTAAAAAATAAGTGAAATCTTGAACATTTAAGCAGGAATTATAAAAGATATGTTGAATAAACTTGTTTGTCTGCCTTTGTCCATAAAGGTTAATCAAACAGCGATTCATGAAAATAATTTGTTATTCGCTGTAGGTTTAAGATCAATTGAAAAATAATGAAGGAGGTTGTTTTAATGCCGTTGGATCCAACCAAACATGCTGACTGGGAAATAGCAGAAGCCGCCGAGGCGGACATGAAGCAGGTTTACCAGTTGGCAGAGGAGCTGGGTCTTGAAAAAGAAGAGCTCCTGCCCCACGGTCACTATGTGGCCAAAGTAGATTACAAGAAAGTAGTTGAAAGACTGAAAGATAAGCCTGACGGAAAATACATTGACGTTACGGCTATCACTCCCACTCCCCTTGGTGAAGGGAAATCAACTTCGACCATGGGTCTTACTGAAGGAATGGGTGTGCGCGGTAAAAATGTTATCGCGACTATTCGCCAGCCTTCCGGCGGTCCGACCATGAATGTCAAAGGTTCTGCAGCAGGAGGCGGTCTGGCCCAGTGTATCCCTCTGACTCCTTTTTCCCTGGGCTTGACCGGAGATATCAACGCGATCATGAATGCGCATAACCTGGCCATGGTAGCCATGACTTCGCGTATTCAGCATGAATTTAACTCCAGTGACGCTTTTCTGGAACGCAGTGGGTTAAAAAGGTTAAACATCGATCCCCGTAATGTCGAGATGAAATGGATTATTGACTTCTGCGCCCAGGCTTTGAGAAACATAATTATCGGGCTGGGCGGCAGGAAAGATGGGTTCATGATGAACTCAAACTTTGCCATCGCCGTTTCTTCCGAGGTTATGGCTATTTTGGCCGTGGCTAAAGATTTAAAAGATATGCGTGAGCGGATGGCCAAGATCGTGGTTGCCTACGATAAAAAAGGCAATCCAGTTACCACCGGTGATCTTGACGTAGCCGGGGCGATGACTGCCTGGATGGTTGACGCTATTAATCCTAACCTGATGCAGACCCTGGAAGGTCAGCCGGTCTTTGTTCACGCCGGTCCCTTTGCCAATATTGCTATCGGTCAGTCTTCAATTATTGCCGATCGTGTCGCCCTCAAGCTTGGTGATTACGTGATTACCGAGTCGGGCTTTGCTGCTGATATTGGTTTTGAAAAGTTCTGGAATCTCAAGTGCCGCATGTCCGGCCTGACCCCGCATTGCGCTGTTATCGTGGCTACTATTCGTGCTCTGAAATGCCATGGTGGTGCACCGGTTCCAATACCCGGCCAGCCGCTTGATCCGGCCTACAGCCAGGAAAATGTTGAGTGGGTTGAAAAGGGTTGTGAAAACCTTATCCATCATATCAATACAGTTAAGAAAGCCGGAATCAATCCGGTTGTCTGTATCAACCACTTCTACACAGATACCGATAACGAAGTAAAAGCGGTTCGGCGTCTTGCAGAAGAAGCCGGTGCCAGGGTGGCTTTATCCAAGCACTGGCAGTACGGTGGCGAGGGTGCAACAGAGTTTGCCGATGCAGTTATCGAAGCATGTAACGAACCCAATGAATTCAGGTATCTCTACGAACTGGAAACTCCGTTGCGCCAGCGCATAGAGCTTATTGCCAAGGAAGTTTATGGTGCTGACGGTGTTGAATATTCAGCTGAAGCTCTTGAAAAAGCAAAAAG
>CAZVLE010000063.1:0-11375 GCA_964627855.1 uncultured Syntrophomonadaceae bacterium
CCTCAGCATACTCAAAATCCTAAACTATATAGCTAATTCCTTCTAAAATTTTACCCGCACAATAAATGAACTGCTTTACGGGCAGGTCCTGTGAGTCACGGGGACGGGGGGTCTGACTCAGTAGTTTTATTCACCTCAGCATACTTACAACCTTACCCCTTTTGCCTCATACCTTTCTATGGCGTTTAATTATCCAACCGAATCGATCCAAAGTTATTGTGCTCGAAAAGTATTTTCAAGCATTAATAATTCCGGTTTTCCAGTCTCACGCAGCTATTTAACTACTTTTTTAAGGTTTTGCAGGGTTTTGATTGAACAGAGCGAACATATGTGTTATCTGCTGTTCTGGATTAAGGGGCATTGGCACTAATTGCTTTCGCAGGCAGCAATATCGAAGAAGCGTTGCCTATTTTTGTGCAAGAATAAGCTTTTTAAATGTCAACTTAAACCGTTAAAACCTTATATTTATTGATCAGTTGAGGCCTGAGATTACAGCTCAAAATGGTGAAACCAGACCAGTGTGAGAGAAGGCTTGATCTTAAAGTGCTCTCTGTTAAGTGCGATGATTCATGGCATCTATTTCCATATTCTGTTAATACTAAAATGCCAGGGGAGGGCGTTTTTTGAAACAGATCTTGGAGCAGTTTATTACCAGGTCTAAAAAGAAAACTATTACCCTGCAAGAGCTTCAGTCTGCGGTGCGCCTTAAAGGCGGCAATCGTCAATGGGAGCGGGACGGATCATACGAATCTTTTGCCCGTGCTATAAACGAACTGGTTTACAGGCAGGTCTTACGTGAAATCAAGGCGGCCGGTTTTAACGGTATGCAACCACCGCTGCCCCTGCGCTACCGGATTGTGGGAAAAAAGCCGCAAACACCAGATGAAATATTTGGTTTCAAATCTAAAATGGATCTCTCCTTCTACCTTGATCGGCCCGAAGAATTTTCCAGGCATCGTAATGTACTGCAGTCAATCGACGAATTTCTTCTTAGCTTCGCCTGTGATGCTCCTGGTGTTACCGATACGGTTAATGAGCGTTCCCTGGCCCTGGCAGGCGATGAAAAGTTTCTGCTTTCGGCTGAAGGGCAAGCCCTGCTTCGTAATACGGGTCTCAGTCTGTCTGACCTTTTCTGTTATCGGGTGGCGGAGCCTTTTTTTTATTCCCAGTTTGAAACCCCGGCAAATAAAGAGAGTATCACAGCCCTGGTTATTGAGAATAAGGATACTCATCATACCATCTGCCGCCTGCTTAAGTTAAAAAAACTGACTCTTGTTCCTGCGCCCGACCTGGCCATTTACGGTGAAGGTAATAAAATAACGAAAAGCTGGCATTTCCTCGAATCGCTGCCTTCTCTTGCAGGAGCTCAGGTGGAGCTAAAATATTTTGGTGATCTTGATCCCGAAGGTTTCAGAATATATGGCCGTTTGGAGAGAGTTCTAAAAGAAGAGGGCGGTTCGCTTAAGAATCCTGCAAAACTGGATCTTGCACCTGCCGAGGCCTTCTACCGCCTGTTGATCAAGACCGGTCGGTCGAGGCCTATGGAATTAGGAACCCGGAATCTTTCCTGGAAGGATGCAGCAGATATTTGCCGTCGGCTACTGCCGGGATGCGCTGCACAAATTATAGAGCTATGGCAGTCCGGTCGAATGATACCCCAGGAAGCCCTGTCGGCCTCAAGGCTTGCAGAAGTCGGGGAGGTCCGCCTGTGAAGGAGCAGCAAGAACTGTTTAGCTCTGGCAGCCTTGAAGTGCAGAGTCCGGATTGGAGCGGCACCAGTGCCGACCGGATTATTCCGGTTGAGGGGTACCGTGAGAGGTTGGCAGCGATGTTTGACTTTTTCCCGCTCTATGATCTGAGGGGAAAGACGTCGCTTTCCGAACACCGCGGTTTTGAACTCGGTATCTGCCTGCTTCTCTTTATCATGGAAAAGATGCTCGCTCACCAGCATTGCACCTATGAAGACTGCGAACACTTTCTCTTTCGCCTGCTGCCTTTGCTGTCTGAGAGCCCACCGGAACATGAGGAGAGGGTAAGGCTGGCGCAGAAGCTGATTGAGGAGATCAGCAATCGGGGTCGCCCCTTTAGTTATTCTTACTATGATCCCTTCAGCAAGACGGAACATGAAGTCAAATTTCGCCTGATCGAGCAGAGACCGCTCACTCTTTACGGAACAGACACACTGGCCCTGCGACTTACTGAAAAGGGGTTGGAAATACTTTTTAAGTCCCGTGAAATCTACCGGGACCTGCACTTTTCCGTTATGCAACTCTACCTGGATCAGCAGATCCGCCGCGGTGTTTTTGAGGGGGCGATTAAGACTGTAAACGAACTGGAAATTGCGGTAGAGGGAATCGAAAATGAGTGCAGAAGGCAGCGCGAGAATGTCAGGCGTAACGTAATCGATGCCCTGAAATCAGATCAATATGGCCGGTTATCTACTCGCATGGAGGAGCAGCTGAAGCAGGAACAGGAGGTTTTTGATAACCTGAAAGAGCTGGTGCGGGAGACCAGGCAGCGCCTGGAAAAAGAGGATTCGGGTGCCGAATCTGGAGCACGCCTTGCTAAGATAATGGAGCTAAATGGTGCTTTATTCAGAGTTGCCTCGCGCCACCTTGAACTGATTGGCAGCCGTGTCGATTTGGAAGGCCTGGTTTCGAGCGTGCTAAGTGAAAGCATTTACGCCGGAATGCTGGTTCGCTTTCACCTTAAGAAGGAACTGCAGGATTCCGTGTTGCGTTCGAACCCGCCGGGGGCAGTTTTGAAAAGCGGGGCTGTTGCCAAACCAGATAAAACCAGAAAGAATACGTATGCGCTTGTACTTATTATAGAAAAACCCGGAAATCATGCAACCCGACGGTTATCCATTTCTATGTTCATCACTAATTCCTGAGCTTTTGCCGGATTATCAACCTTTCTTGTATTTTCCCGAATTAACTGCTTAATATTATGTGCTGCGGCTGACAGTAGAGCCTGCATATTAACTTTTACATTACCTCTGAGGTTCGCTTTTCCTGAATCAAGAGGAGTTTTAATTATTGCCACTGCTGTTTCAACCCAGTATTTACGTTGACTGCTACTCTTTTTGGCCGCATCGCTTAAAAGGTGAGATTCAACCCAATCATAGAGAGCCTGCTCTTTGTTCCTTGATATCGTAGGCCTTTTGGCCTTACAAATGTTTCCTCGGTTTTTACAGCCTTTACAGGCTTGCCGATTGACTTTATACATAATGGTATCTTTTGAAGTAGGACTACCCTCCTTCAACCGGTGCATTACCTTGCCTGATGGACAATAGAACACATCTTGTTGGGCATCATATCTATACCCTGCTTTAAGTTTATGTTGACGTAGTTTTTTTCTTGGCTTACGTCTGGGGATGCTTGGTTTTATGGAAAGAGCTTTCAAAAAGCGATAAACTTTTTTGATACCGTAAGCCTTATCAGCAACAACTTCTATGGGCTTGATCCCTGTATTAAAAATATGTCTTCCAACAATTTCTGGGGCCACATCTGCTTCTGCCACACTGCCCGGTGTAGTGCTTACTGCAGTTATTATTCTGTTTTTACCGCTATCAACTCCCAGATGGACCTTATGGGTCAATATTAAACCGCTGATATTCTTGCGGGTAATAAGTGAAGCATCAGGGTCAGTTCTGCTGATCAAACGATCATTTAGTTTAATCTTTTTGGGTCTAGTCGTAGGCTCGCTTTGTTCAATAATGCCAACTTCATCCTGAGCACGGCTATTTTCTTCAAAGATCTGTTTCAAATAAGCTTCAGGCTCTTTTAGTTGCTGAAATAATTCTTTACTGACAACTGAGTCCATGGAAGCATTCGCTTTAACTAATGTGGAATCGACGAATAGTTTGTCTCCTTCAATTAAGCCTGCTTCACGGCATAGTTTTACGATATGGTTAAATATTTCTTGATAAATCTCAATTCCAAAACGCACTCTGGCTTTTGATAAGATGCTATGATCAGGCGGTTTCTCGTCTATGTCATATCCTAAAAACCAAAGATAAGCCATATTTAGCCTGCAGTCTTCTGCAAGCTTTCTCTCACTTACTATGCCAAAAAAGTAGCCAAGCAAAGCCATTTTTATGACGACAACTGGGTCTACAGATGGTGCACCCGTGCTACTGTATTTAGATTTTGTCAGTTCGTAAACAAAATCAAAGTTGATGACTTCAGCTACTTTTCTCAAGAGGTGATCTTCAGGAATATAGTCTTCAAGGTTAAACATGTAGATTATTTTGTACTGCCTATCTTTTATGCCCATCATAGTATCACCGCCAAACAATTTAATAACTATAATATTCTACATATGGTGACTATATCCTGCATATATATTGAAGGTATGTTAATTATTATAAAGATCTATCGAGTTTGGCAACAGCCCCAAAGCGTGATTCTTGACCCCCTGGCTCTGCCGAAGGCACCTCGTCTGCTTGGCCTGGAAACCCTGCTTGCCCCGCAGCGCCTGCTGGGAAAAGAAAGAGAGCGGCCCCCCGAAGAATTTGGAGACGAACCTGACTACGAAGTCTGGGAAAGGATCAGGCAACGTAATGAGAAACAGATGGCTGAAACTGTGGCCTTGCTGCAGCGATTTTTCCTGGTAATGCTGGAGCGGCTTACCGAACACGACCGGGTTTCCGTGAGCGACCTGGTTGGTGAGCTTTTTTCCGGCAGCAGTGATCATGCCGAGGTAGCTGCCTTTGCCCACCTCATGCTCCTGTTACACCAGGGGCGGGGGATGCAGGCCGGCCTGCCCTGGGCTTACAAGCCCGGTGACGAGGATCTTGTGGAGTACGCATTCTACCGCTTGCTGGTAGACCGGAAGGCTATTTCCGGATCAAACTGGATCAGGGTCGAGGCAGGCACAGGCAGCGTGAAGCTGTCGCATGGAATAGAGATGAAAAACCTGTTCCTGGTCAGGAGTGATAGAAATGGATTACAGTCGCAAGACGATAACTACAGCCCTTGAGCTTTTCAAAGCTTTGCTTGAAAATAATTCTGTTGATGCGGAAAGCCACGAAACTCTGGTCAGCAAGGTCCGCTTCGATTTAGAGACCCTGAATTTTTTTCGGGAAGTGATCGAGCCGGTTTTCGAGGTAAAGCTGATCAATATGACTGATCGCTTCTACCTGACGGCAGGACGAGCCGGGGGAATTTTTACCTACAACAACGAGGAGATGCGCAAGGAGCTTGGAGTTACGGTTAATCGTGAGTTATATCTCTGCTCCTTTATTGTGATGACCCTGCTGGCTGCTTTTTACGACAGCGAGGACAGCATCGAGCCTTCCAGGGAAAGCCTTATACTTTCTGACTTGAGCGAGATGGTTTCTGAAGGGTTCAGGGAGCTGGTTTTGGATGAGAATGTTGATCTGATCGAGAATGAATCGCGGGTGAACCTGCGCGAACCCTCCGTGTTATGGTTTGATCTTCCCTATAAAGTCAGCGGGGCCAAACAGCACCGAGGCTCCAGGTCGCAGTATAACTACCTACTGAAAACTGGCGATTTTCTTGAAAAACATGGTCTGGTCAAAGTATTTCAGGATCGCCAGGTTTTTCCCAGGGAACGCTTGCACAGCCTGGTAGTTCAATACTACAATAATCTGGAACACAAGAATGAAATTTTAGAAACTATTCGTGGGGCGATCAGCAGGGAGGTGCAGGAGCAGAATGCCGAGACTGAACCGGATTCGAATCCATAATATCCACTTCGACAGCGGTGGGCAGGCGCGCTACTTTCACGATACTCTCTTTGAGCCGCGCGGTGATAACTCGCTGCTGCTGATGGCGAACGGGGGCGGTAAAACCCTGCTACTGCATCTGATCACCCAGGTTGTGCTGCCCAATGTCAGACTCCAGGAGCGAAGAATCACGAGACTTCTGGAGCGGGAGAAATTCACTGGCCATGTTCTGGTTGAATGGCAGCTCGATGGCGACCTTCCGGAGTACTTGCTGACGGGTTTCTGCTTTGCCGAAAACCTGGGCAGTGCCAATCGCGAGATGGATTACTTTACCTATCTTCATCATTACGGGGGGTCTGAGGACGCCTGGAATATCAGAGAGATTGCCCTGGCCGATGAAAAAGATCGTAATTTTAACTTCAAGCAACTTCTTGACTACCTGGCTACCGGTCCGGTGACCACCTATGCCTCCTATCGGATGAAAGATTATCAGCGCCGTCTGAGACAATTTAATATCGAGCCCCGGGAATGGGAGTATGTAGTGCGCATCAATAATAGCGAGGGCGGTGTGGAGGAGTTTTTCGAGGGTTGCGCGAAAACGCGGACACTGATGAACAAGCTCCTGATACCGGTAATTGACGAAGTGCTGGAGCGCAGGGAGAAAAAAGACAGCCTGGAGGAGGCTTTCCGCAAGGTTGCCGGGCAGGCGATAGAGTTGCCCGAGTTAAGAGTGCAGAGTGAAGCAGTGGGTGCTCTGAATCAGAGAATTCCCGCCTTGCTTACAGCCCTTGACCTTGTCGGACGGGTTACCAATGAGCACGCCACCCTGGTTGTTAAGCGCAGGCGTCTTGCGGCAACACTGTTTAATGAGGTTGCCGTGTTGCAAAAACAGGAACGCGAACTGAGATTGGGCGCTGAAAAGTTGGCTGAGGACCGGGCTGCAGCCCGCTTTTACCTCGAAACCTGCTTTGTAGAAGAGGCCAGGCGTGAGTGGGTGGAGCGCTGCGAGGCTTTTGAAAAGAGCAAAGTAAGGCTTGAACAGCGTCGGCTTGCATTGGAAAAAGCGCAGAGTTATTTAAACCGGTTCAATGCTTTCAAGAAGATTGAGCGGATCAGGGACAAGGAAAGCCGTCTTCTTACCTGCGAGAAGCGAATTGAACTGGCAGGTGAAAGTGAACAACCCCTGCTTGAAAGACTGGAGAACCACAAAAAGAGGGCCCTGCCGCTTTTAGATAAACTGCAAAAGGATTTATTGAAGCAGATCGAGACTCTTGAAGGAGCCCGTATTGAGCTCCAGGACGAGTTGGATGCGCTCTCAGGCGAAAAGGTTCGGCTGGAAGATGAACACTGCGAGCTGGGCAAGCAGATTTATCACTTGGAGCAGAAGAAGAGTGAGTTTGAAGTAAAGCGAGCGGCTGTCTCCAGAGATTTTGCCGATATGGAGCTAAATTTTGATCTACAGCGACCGGGAGTAGAGCTGAAAAGGCTGCGTGGCGAGCGGGAAATATGTGCTGCTGTGATTGCGGAAGGGCAGGTTGCTGCAAAAAGGCTGCTTGAGCTGAAGGAAACTCGGCGGGAGCAGCTTCTACAGGTGGAGGTTGTGTTGAGCAGCCTGGAAATGGAGCAGGCGGCCTTGCAGGAGCAGCATAAGGAGTGGGGCGACCGGACAGCGGAGCTGAAAGCCGGGCTAAAGGCCCTGGGCTACAAGGGGCTTTTCCCCGCTGCCGAAGCTGAAGTGCTGCGTTACCTGGCCGAAAAAGAAAAACTGAATAATGAGCATGTTTTTGAATGCCAGCGGGAAAGGCTTGTTCTGCAGGACCGCCGGCAACTGCTCACCGCTTACGACTATCCGCGGCCCAATCTGGATTTGGGACGGGCGGTGGACCTGTTGGCGAAAAAGCAGATTCCGGCCCGGCTCGCGGCCGAACTGTTAGCCGGCTTGAGTGAGGCGGAACGCAGGGCGCTTCTTGAAAAGCGCCCCTGGCTCCCCTATGCTCTGGTGGTTGAGAACAAGCACTATGCGCAATTTTTGGAGAACAAACTGGTTCTCTCTGAAGAACTTGAACATGCTATTCCGCTAATGTCTCGTGAACAGTTCCATCTGGCAGGGGCACCTGACGGGATTGCGTTTATCAGCCACCGCGGGCTGGAAATTTACTATTCAGCCGAAAAGGCGGCGAGCTGCCTGAACCGGGTAGAGAGCAATCTTGATAACCTTTCCGTAAAGCTTGCCAGGCTGGAAGAAGAGGAGCGGAAACTGCTCAGCCTGGAAAGGGATTTTAGGCGTATCATAGATATTTATCCCTACAGCATTGAGCATGACTGGAAGAAGGCCCTGAAGGATAAGAAGACCCAGGTCGAAGAAAAGCGGGAAGAGGCGGCCTTTTTGAATTCAGAACTGTCTTCCTGTACCAGTAAGGTTTTAGAATTGGAAAAGAAAGCCAGGCGGGATCAGTTTGATTTGGACAGGTTTGATCGGGCTATTGCCGTCGCGGAACAGTTCAGGGCAGCCTGGCAGGAGAATCGCAAAAGGGGAATTGAGTTGGAAAGCCTGCGCCGGGAGCTGGAGACAATTGATCAGCGTCAGGCTGAATTGGAGACCCGGTCTGCAGAACTGACCGACCGGAAAGAGAGTTTAAACGAAAAGATAAATATTTTGCGAGGCCGATTCAGAAATTATGAAGAATTTTCCAGACGATACTTCAGCGCTGTTGAACTCGAAGCAGCCTCCTCTTCAACCGTTTCCTTTTCCCCGCCGGAAAGAGGCGATTCAGAAAGCCTGGAAGAAATGATGAAGGAGATTGCTTCCATCCATGAGGCTTTGCAGGGAAAAGCCACCACGCTGAAAGATCTCTACCAGCAGCAGGAAGATCTGAAGAATGATATCGGCAGTCTGGCAGAGGATATCAGAAGTCTCGGCTTTGAGCACAGCGAGGTGGCTGGCCAGTATTACCCCGTTGGGGAGGATCTTTTCCGGGAGGCTAAGGAAAAGTTGACTGCGGTGAAAGCAGCCCTGAACGAGGCAGACGAAGAAAGCAGGAATGATGAATTGCAGGTTTCCTCGGCAGAGAGCACTCATGTGGAGAGGAAGAAGAGACTGCAAAAACAGGATCCGGAGCGACGCATACCTGATCTGGGCCGGGTCGACCTTGCTGCCGCTAAGGCAGAAAAAGAATTTAACCTGAAGCAAAATGAAATGGAGCAGGCGAAAAACCGGGACCTGCTTACTCGCTGTCTCGATCTTTATTATGATTACAGCAGGGCTTTAGACAGGTTGGAGCCGGTTGTTTCCAGGGTTGAGAGAGAACAGGCCGAGCTCTTCGGCGAGTCGGAGGCGGCAAAAGTTCTTGCGGCCGGGGCGGTGCGGGCAGTGAAGGAGAGCACCGAACAGCTTGAGAAGCTAAACCGTGATCTCGACAGAGTGAAAAACACAGCTGCAGCAGCCATGGTCAGTTGCAGTGAAGAGCTAATCAGGCTGCATGGCGATGATGTCAGACGATTCTTCCAGACGCTGGAGGTTCGGATGAATGAAGCTGATTGGGAAAAGAGGGTCGATGAACTACGAGGCAGGCTAAATCAGGCTATGGTGGTAATTGAACGTCTGCAGGAGCATATTGCAGAGCAGCTTCGCAATATCGATGGTCGGATTGATGAAATAGGAGAGAGAATCTGGCGTCATGTAGACGGACTGCTGGATCAGTTCAAAGAACTGCACCGCCGTGCAGCAGTTGAACTGGGTGGAGAAAAGCTGAACCTTTTTAAGATCGAATATACCAGGCCCGAGGAGGCTCAGGCCAAGATGGTTTTAAAGACTTACCTGCGTATGATGATCGAAGAAGGCGCGAAGATGCACCGGTCTGAGGCAGGCAGGGATGATGTTGACCGTTTCTTGAACGGAGCAGTTGCCTCAGCGCAGCTTCTGGACCAGGTGGTGCCCCTGGACAGTATCAGGGTCAGGTTGCTCAAGCCGGGCGATTACGAAAGTTCTTACCTCATAAAACACTATGATCGCTGGGACCACCTGCAAGACTGGTCCCAGGGGCAGCGTTTCGCCGGGCGTTTTTCGCTCTTTGTCGTCCTACTCTCCTATCTTAGGCAGGCCAGGTCCGGTGGCAGAAAATCTTCTTCGGTAATCCTGGCTGATAATCCCTTCGGAAAAGCCTCGAGCGGCCATATTCTTGACATCATTAATAAGATTACCAGCAATCAGGATGTTCAGCTTTTCTGCTGCACAGCCCTGCGTAGCACAGAGATTTTGAGAGAGTTTCCGGTAATTTACAGCCTGGTATTCCAACCGACGATGAGCGGCAAAGAAAGGATGCATCTTCAGGAAGGGCCGGGTAGAAATAACAGTGGCTTCGAACAGGCGCATGCTTACATCCCAGGAACCGATAACAAGGGTGCAGGTCAGCTAAAGTTATTTTAGATGAAGAAAATGGCGGTTAATCAGGTCTCAAGTTCAGCAAAGTTAAGCAAATCCATGGTGTCACCCTTGAGGGCCATAGCGTATATTCCCTTATTGGTGCAGTTTTTGACTACGCTCTCATCCAGGGAAAGTGATGAAAACACGGGGATTAACCGGTGGCCCTTATATTCAGGGAAGTAGTCAAAGAAAAGCTTAATGTTCTCGACAAAATCGTCAATATACTGCGGACGCGGCGTGGATTTGGTTTCGTTGTAGAAAACGTGTCCGGCATAAACAACGATTACGTCGAACTCTTTTCTGCTGTCTCCATTGACGGAGCCGGGCAGGTGACGGCGGCGACGCAACATAAAGTCTTCAGGCTCAGCGGAGCAGCCGAAGTATTTTTCAGCAATATAAGGGAGATTGGGTGCAGCAAAGTCTTCCGCCAGGGTGCCCAGGCGGTTTGATAATTCCCCCCACTTTTTATTCAGCTGAGCGGTTTGCATTCTCATTTCATCTTTGAACTCAGCCATTTCATCTTTGAACTCAGCCATTTCCAGCTTTAGTTCTAAGATTGAATTGTGGACGTTGATAAAGCTGAGATTGGTATGTTTGATAAAATCATTGAGAGTTTTCTCTACCATGCTGAGCTGCTCTTTGACTTCACTGCCCACGGTTATAGCCTCCTGTCAGTTGAAGCGGCTTACCAACTAAACAAACCCAGGAAATGTCCTGCGTGTTCTTTAGCAATTATAGCACATCCTGAAATAAGCGACAATTTATGTTTTTAGGGGGGATTTTTAGGCGGTTACGATTGGTTTTCAAACAAATAAATCAAGCTGGCCTGCCTATTATCTGCCCCTAACTGTGGATATACACTTTAAGCTGAAGATTACCCGCCGGGCCACTAAAGTGTTAGCTTCTGTGGTGGCACAGTCTTATCTGGTGACTTAAAACCTAAAACCTGGACCTTAAGGCCTGTAATTTGCTGGAAGGCTGTTCGGCTCATACCTATGAGAATGTTTAGTGGATAAATGTCGAGATGGTTTTGGGGAGTAGTAATTCTGCAAAATTATTACCCGCCAGTCTGTTCTATCTTGACAATTCTTAATTCGTGGTTTTCGATCTTATGGGAGTGATAGTCCTGGGTTTTTTTAAATGATTCTGCTTCATCTTTGCGAATCTTGCTTTCCTCATTTAGCGATTTTACATAAGGTAGTAGGCTGTTTTCGATGCTGATAAGTATTTTTTCTACTCGATTGAAACCAACTTTAAGCT
>CAZVLE010000064.1:0-4837 GCA_964627855.1 uncultured Syntrophomonadaceae bacterium
CCAATAATCGCCAGACCGGAAAGCCGGCTCCCCTGGGGATAATTAGAAAAACTAGCAGGGGCAAGGCAGCTTCCAGGATAACCGGCAAAGCGAACCGCAGCAGGACTGGCAGTAAACCCTGCGGCCGGTTCGTTTCAATTTTAACTACCCACTTTTTCGGTAGCAAAACAATTGATCTAACAGTCAATACCAGTAAGCCGATTATCAATGCCAGGCCGGCGAGGTAATAATTGCGGGCAGTTTTTGAACCGGTATCGGGTGTCCTGTTTCTGATCAGATCGGCAACGCCAATTGCCAGCGGCATGGCCGGTAGCTCAACCATTGTGCCGACATTGGTTAACACGATAACTCCCCATTGTTCATTTGGCGAAAAAACCATACCGGAGTTAAAGCCCTGGGTGCCCCCGTCATGCATGATCAGGGTGTCGCTCTCATCTTTGATCGCTACCAGGCCCATGGCATATTTGCTTTCTCCGGCTCTAACCTGCCCGGGCCGGTAGAGTTCGGTCAGGCCAGCCTCTGATAGGATAGTGTTTCCTTCGTATCTGCCCCCGCTCAAATGCATTAAGAGGTAGCGGCACATATCCTCGGCAGTGGATATGATAAAGCCTGCGGCAAGAGAGTTGTCCAGGTACTGTACTTCACCGGCCAGGGGGAACCCAAAGAACTTAGTATAGCCGTCGGCCATCCCCGCTTCCAGGCCTTCGCTACGTGATAGATGACTATTTTGCATTCCCAGTGGTTCAAAGATCTTTTCCCGAACATGGTTAACATAGCCCTCATCGCTGATTTCGTCAATCAGGAGGCCAAGAATATTATAATTTGCATTAGAGTAGATGTAGCTATCTCCCGGTCTGCTGACCAGGGATATTTTGCTCAAGGCTCTTACTTCTTCTTCCGTCGTTTTTGTGCTGCTACGGGCCAGTGATGTAACACCGGCCTCATTCGGTATGCCGCTGGTTTGCACCAGCAGATGCCGGACTGCAATTTCACCGGAGTCATATTCTCCAGCCATGCTAAACCAGGGCAGGTAATCCTGCACCGGTCGATCCAGGCCGAGTTTACCTTCTTCAACCAATTGCATGGCGGCCAGGGCAGTGAAGGATTTGCTGACCGAACCGATGATGAAAGGTGTCTGCGCAGTTGCCGGTCTACCCTTTCCGGCAGTGCCATACCCTTTCATATAGACCGGTTCGCCCTTATAAACAATACCCAGGGCCAGCCCGGGTATGCGGGAAACCTGCATTTCCTGTTCAATAAAACGATCAATCTCTGCACTATCAACTTCAATTAGCCCAGCGGCTGAAACAGGTAAAGCCGAGATTAAGAAGATCACCATCATAACCAGGGTGCAAAGTTTAAACATAAATAAAGCCTCCTTGCTTTTAAATCATCTATTAGTATACTGGAAAAAAGGCCGAAGGGCTAACGGACAGAGGCATCATTTTTGTCAGATTTAAATTGCACTACTGACGAAAGGTAATAGAATCAGCGGTGTCAAAAAATCCTTGATAGTAATTTGCCGATGTATCTGTAAGGCGGTATAATTCGGGTAGGAGCGCCTGGAAAGCCTTGCCGGATGACGCATGAACAGGCTGGCCCCCCTGTGACGATCCTTGGCAATTTTGAAGGTGTCGATATTGGAATCCGTCAGTTAAAAAGTATGGGATTCGCATCTCCACCGAGGCCGAAAGGTGCCATATCAAGGCCTGCTCCCCTTTTGCATAAAATAATTTCGGAGGTTTTAGGAGAGAAAATGAAAAAAGCTTTGATCGTCGGGGTGGCCGGTCAGGACGGCGCTTATATGGCGGAGTTGCTGCTTAAAAAGAACTATCATGTTGCCGGAACATCACGAAACGCAGAGACAGCATCGATTAAGAATTTAAGTTTCCTAGCGATAGATAAAGAGGTTGAACTGCTTTCGATGGCTTTAAGTGACTTCCGTAGCGTTCTTCAGGTAATAGATAAGGTTAAACCTGACGAGATCTATAATCTGGCCGGGCAGACTTCTGTCGGGTTGTCGTTTGAACAACCGGTAGAGACTTTTAACAGTATCACCGTCGGAACCTTGAACCTGCTTGAGGTGCTCCGTTTTTATAAACTGCCGATTAAACTTTACAATGCCTGCTCAAGCGAATGCTTCGGTGACACTGATGGTTATGCAGCTAATGAAATGACTCCTTTTCACCCTCTCAGTCCTTATGCAGTGGCTAAGTCAGCTGCCTACTGGGCGGTAGCTAACTACCGCGATGCTTACAACTTGTTTGCCAGTTCAGGAATATTATTTAACCATGAGTCTCCGTTACGCAATAAAAGGTTCGTCACGAAAAAGATTATCAGCACAGCCTGCCGCATCGCCGGCGGTTCCAGGGAAAAATTAAAATTAGGCAATATTGATGTTCAGCGGGATTGGGGTTGGGCACCGGAATATGTAGAAGCGATGTGGAAGATGCTTCAGTTGGCTAAAACCAGTGATTACGTTATTGCTACAGGAATGACACATACCCTGAGTGATTTTATAGCGATTGCATTTTCTAAATTAGGCCTTGATTGGAAAGAGCACATAGAGATTAGCAATGACCTTTACCGACCAACGGATATCATGATTAGTAAGGCTGATCCATCTCGGGCGAGGGATGAGTTAGGTTGGGCTCCAAAATATAAAATGCACCAGATCGTTGAAATGTTAATAGAAGCTGAACGGAGTATAATCCAATAACTATAAATTCTGTGATGTCTACGGTATCCATGCCGGCATTGCATCCTTATTTCAAAGCGAACAAGCATCTGAATAAACATGACATATTCTATTCCACCTTTTTCTCTGCCGGGCAGACAGGTCACCCGCTATGCTCATAAACTGGGCTAGTTATACTGCCTTGGGTTGCTTCTTGTGCTATTAGCGGTAAAGCTTTTAAACTCCTGCCATCTTTTCGTCTCTTCAGGTTAAATCAAATCGTTGGAATGCCTGTATTTAACTCCGATTAGCTTGACCTGTCGCAAAATAGTATAGTATTATAATCCCAGCAGAAAAGAAAACTCACATCTATAGTATGACAGTCTTTGTGGCAGCTTAATCTGGTATGATCAGATGAAATAAAATAGTTAACGGTGCTGAATTATGCTTAGAGCAAAGATATGGTGTTACCTTGCAGTTATTGCTTCAGCATCCCTGTTCTCGTTTTTTATTTATTCGGTATTCCTCCTGGGTCTGAATGAATTTCCATTGTTTAAAGATGTAACCCTGGATCAGCTGGCACATAGTACCTATTATTCAGTCGCCCTGCCCTTACTGCTTGTGGCACTTTCTTTTACAGGTACCGGCTTCTGGATAGGTTGGGTTACTCTTACAATAAAGGTGGCGCCGCCCATGCCTGAAATCGTTGGAAAAAATGATCATTCCAGAATAAAAGCTTTCATACTCTGCCTGGCCATGGTAATTATCTCGGCAGCCCTGGTATATGGAGTTTACATCAGAAGCTTCTGGGCTCTGGCCCTGCCCGCACTTGTCATTTCCGCTGTAGTGCTTGGAGCCATCTTCTGGGTTGGAGTGACAATAATTACCACTAAAAACAGGTTGCCGGTTAATAAAAAGCAGGAAGAACCTGCCTGATGAAAGTGCTCATACTTGGTTACAGGGGCAACCCCTACTGTGGCGGTCAGGGCATTTATATTTATAACCTGTCAAGGGAACTTGCGCGCCTTGGTGTCGAAGTTGATGTAATGGTAGGCCCCCCTTACCCCGAACCCCTTGAGGATTGGGCCACGGTTTATAAGATTGAAAACCTCAACGTGTGGTCTGTTAGTACCAGGGAAATTCCTTATGAAAAGCTCCACAGAATCTTCTCCCCCTGGAATTTTCTCGATTACATCATGACAAGGTTTAAGTTCTTTTATGAAAAGGCAACTTTTAGTTTCAAGGCTTTTTTTGCTTTGAAAACTATTCTCAAGACCAAAAGATACGACATTATCCACGACATTCAAACCCTGGGCTGGGGTACGATACCGATGAAAGGCTACGGAATCCCTATTGTGACAACCGTTCACCATCCTCTTACAAAGGACCGGGAGGCCGATTTTATGAAAGATTTCGGTCTCTGGGAAAAGGCAACTACAATTCTTTTTTATCCCCTGGTGATGCAGTCTTTTGTTATTAAAAGGCTTGATCGGGTGATTACCTCATTCAATGAGGGAGTTGATGAACTATACAAAGCCTTTAAGATCAATAAAGATAAGGTTTCAGTAGTTTATAACGGGATGGATGTTGACCTCTTCAAGAATACAGGTGAAAAAAGAGAAGAAAATGCACTTCTTTTTGTGGGAAACACTGAAGACAACAAAAAGGGATTTGTCTATCTCCTTAAAGCGATGAAGCTTCTGCCTGAAGAGGTAACCCTTTCTATTGTCGATGACGGCCCGCCAAAAAAAACAGCTGCTGCCGAGTTGATAACAAAGATGAACCTCGGCCACCGGGTTAAATTTACAGGGAAGTTAACCCTCGAAGAACTTGTCAGCATATACAGCAGAAAAACACTTCTTGTGATGTCTTCACTTTTTGAGGGTTTCGGCCTTCCCGCCGTTGAAGCCATGTCATGTGAAACTGCTGTTGTGACAACCACTTCGGGCGCCCTTAAGGAAGTAGTGACCCCGGATTGTGGAATGCTTATTCCCCCGAAAGACCCCGCCGCTCTCAGTGAAGCCATAGTGAAGCTCCTTGGAGATAAAAAACTGCGCCTGGAAATGGGGAAAAACGGCCGCAGAAGAGCTCTGGAAAATTATTCCTGGCCTGTGGCGGCTAAAAACACACTGGAAGTTTATAAGCAGGTCATTGAAGATT
>CAZVLE010000065.1:0-22988 GCA_964627855.1 uncultured Syntrophomonadaceae bacterium
AGTCAACAATATTTCTTGCATGAATTTGTGTTCTGTAGGCTGAGCTTGCTGGAAATATTGGTTTTCTGTATGGAAAATGGATGCAACGCAAATGGCTCAAGGCGTTTAAAGCTTGACAGGCTTGTAACAGTCGATTAAAATATAGGTTGTGGCTTTACTGGAAGATGCAAAAGGAGAGGGTAGAAATGCGTACCACTTACATGGCTAAACCTCATGAGATAAACCGCAGTTGGTATATCATAGATGCTGCAGGCAGGCCCCTGGGCCGGGTAGCAACGGAAGCAGCCCGGCTGCTCAGAGGGAAGCACAAACCGGAATTTACTCCCCACATTGATACGGGTGATCATGTCATTGTAATAAATGCCGGACAGGCGGTTTTAACCGGGCGTAAATTGGAACAAAAATATTATTACCGTCACTCCGGTTTTCCTGGCGGCCTGAAAAAAATTGATTACGCCACCCTGATGGAAAAAAAACCGGAAAGAGCAGTCTACATGGCTATACGTGGCATGTTGCCGCACAACCGTCTCGGGCGGGCCATGTTAAAAAAACTGCGCGTTTACAGAGACAAACAACACTCTCACCAGGCCCAGCAACCGCAGCCCTGGGGAGAAAAAACGGTTGAAAAGATGGAAGGAGGCCCTGACTCTTGAGCGAAGTACAGTACTTGGGTACCGGGCGCCGTAAAGAATCAGTAGCGAGAGTGCGGATGATGCCCGGAGACGGGAAAATCATCATCAATGGTAAGGATATGGACCATTACTTTGGTTTAGAAACATTGAAACTGATTGTCAGGCAGCCTCTTGTTGCTACTGAAACTGAAGGGCGTTTTAACGTCATTGCCAAGGTTGAAGGAGGCGGTTTCTCGGGTCAGGCCGGGGCAATCAGGCACGGTATTTCCCGCGCACTGCTCCAGGCCGATGATGAATTCAGACCGGTTTTGAAGCGAAACGGCTACCTTACCCGTGATCCGCGGATGAAAGAACGTAAAAAATGTGGTTTGAAAAAGGCCCGTCGTGCTCCCCAGTTTTCCAAGCGTTAGACCGTTTAGCAATTTAGGAATAAAACAAACCCACTGTAAGCATTTATTATGGCATGGTGGGTTTTTTATTTGCCCCTTCCAAGGGATCCACGCTACCCATAAATTCGTAGGAGCAGCTTAAGTGTATGGGCAGCCCGGGCACCTTGGAACAGACGTACACATAAACTATAGCTGAGCAGTTACCAAAAATAATAGCTTAGTGCAGTTAAACAGGAGTTGAATAAGCTGTGCATGAAGTAAGGCCTGGAATCTGGTTCGTGGAAGGTGAAAACAGGGGGCGCTATCCTTATGCTCACTCGCTCTATCTTGATGGTGGTGCTGGAAACCTGCTGGTCGATACAGGTGCCGGGCAGGCACTTGAAAACCTGACCGGCAGGGTTGATGAGGTCGTTTTGACCCACTATCACCGAGATCATGTTAAGGCCAATCATCTCTTTAAAGGGGCATCTTTTTCTGTTCATACCGCTGATGCACCCGGGGTGGAATCAAGGGAAGGCTTTTATCGCTTGAGTGGCCTTGACCAGATTGATCTTGAAGCCTACTGGAAAATGGTCGGGCAGATAGATTTTACGGCGGTAGAAGTAGACCGTTACCTTGGCGATGGTGACAGTTTTGACCTGGGGAAGGTCAGGCTGAAAGTACTGCACTTACCGGGGCATACTCCGGGGCACAGCGGGTTTCTGATCGAACAATACGGCCTTATTTACGCCTCAGACATTGACCTGACCAGTTTCGGGCCATGGTACGGAAATCCCTCCTCTGATCTTGATGCTTTTCGGCAGTCTATTAAGCGGGTTCGCGATCTTGAACCGGAGCTGCTCATTACTTCGCACAGCTCACCGGTTACGGAACAGATCAATGAGAAGCTGACTGCATACGGGGCGGTTCTTGATCAACGCGATGAGGCAATCCTGGGGTTTCTAAAGCAACAGCCTGCCGGCATTGAAGAAATTGTTTCTCAACAGATCATTTATCGCAATCATAACGGGCAGGAAGCCCTGCGCTATTTTGAAAAAAGTATGATCATGAAGCACCTCGAAAGCCTTCAGAAAAGAGCCCTGCTGACCGAGACTGCGGAGGGATTGTTCGAGGCCCTTTAATCATTCCTGCCCCTTTGCCTGGTTGTCAAAAAGGACAATCTAAACTATAATAGCTTTAAGATCAGCTTACAAAGAGGTATCCTGTTATAGCCGGTTGCCCTGTTCAAGAGCAGCCAGCCCATTCATGGTTAATTGTAAAGCGGGTAAAGACAATGAGCATAAGGGATTACCTAGCAGAAAAACTAAAGGGTGGCGCCGTTCATATCACCCTGATCGACCCTTCGCGTCAGGTCCCCGAGGTGGCCGGAAGGTTGGCCGAGACTGCCCAGGATGTTGGCAGTGACCTGATCTTTGTCGGTGGTTCTTCCGGGGTCAGTCAGCAGACTCTCACCGAGACCGCTGAAATGGTTAAAAGAAGGGCTTCTATTCCCGTTCTTTATTTCCCCACCGGAACTGAGGCGATCAGTTTGAATCTCGACGCCTTTCTTTTTCTCAGCCTGCTCAATTCCCGTAATACACAATTCATTTGTGGCAGCCAATCACGGGTTGCTTCTGTTTTAAAGCGTCTTGAAGTGGAGGTCCTTTCTGTCGGTTATATTCTGATTGAACCGGGTATGAAGCTGGGTGAGATCGGAGAAGCTGAACTTGTAGCCCGCGATAACTTCTGGCAAGCCATAGGCTATGCCCTTACAGCACAGTATATGGGTATGTCTTATGTCTTTCTGGAAGCAGGTAATGGGGCGGCCCAGCCGGTTCCAGCCGGGATGATCCGGGCGGTTAAGAGGGAGCTATCCATTCCCCTGATCGTTGGCGGCGGAATCCGCACGGCTATTGACGCCCGGCGGGTGCGCCAGGCCGGAGCCGACATTGTTGTAACCGGCACGGTAATCGAAACGGCCGGGTATCGCGAAAGGCTGCGCTCTATTTTAAGCGCTCTGAAGGATTAATGCAGTGCCCTAAAAGCTGACCTGGCGTGGCTGGCGACCTGCAGAAATTGAGTATAGGAATCAACTGGTTTGTTTAGCATCTGAGATGATGACGGGTCAAATTGACCGGTCTTTTTTTGTTGCTTCACTTACTGATGTTACAAAACTAAACGCCCTGGCCTGAAGGAAAACCGGGTTGCTTAAATATTATTACCGTGCGCACTCGCCGCCGCGGCCTGTTACTGTTTCCAATGCGTGATCAAGAACCGGTTCCAGCACAGCGAAACATTCTACTACCGCCTTGGGGCTGCCGGGCAGGTTAACAATCATTGTTTTACCGCAGATGCCCGCCATGCCGCGGGAGAGCATTGCCTTGGCCGTTACGGTGGCAGTTTCCCGGCGGATGGCCTCGGCGATGCCGGGCACCTGGCGATCGATCACCTCTAAGGTTGCTTCCGGGGTGACGTCGCGCGGGCCCATACCGGTCCCGCCGGTGGTAAAAATGGCGTCGGCACCCTTTTTGACCATTTCTATGAGCATTTTTGCCAGGGCGGTTTGGTCGTCGGGAACTATTACGTAGTCCATCACATCTCCCCAGGGCAAGAGCAGTTCTGCCAGTGCCGGTCCGCTTAAGTCTTCTCTTTCTCCGCAGGAGCCTTTATCGCTGGCAGTTATTACGCCGAAGTGATAAGAGGGTTTTTCTTCTATCCTGTCGCCGGCCCTGATTGCTCCACCTCTCAGTACTTCGGCAAAAATTCCTTCCCGGGGCATGACGCAGTCACCGGCCTGGTAATAGATGGCGCAGCGATCGTGGCATTCCTTGCCGATCTGGGTCACCCTGATAATCGCATCCGTCCCGGCCTGCAGCCTGGACCCAACCGGCAGGCCAGTCAGGTCAATTCCTTGTGTGGTCAGGTTTTCGGCAAAATCCCCCGGTCCTACAGTGAGACCTTTTGTGGTCATTTTGGCAATACTTTCAGCGGCCAGCAGGCTGACCTGGCGATGGGCGAAGCCGGCATGAGCATCGCCCTGCAGACCTTCGTTTTTTATTAGCAGGCCTTCGCTTACATTCTTTTTGCGCTGACCTTTTTCAGTACTGGTCGATACAGCAACAATTTCAGCCATTATTCTGCTCGTGGTGGAAATGACCCGAGCGGCCTCCCTTCTTTTCAACGAGGTGAATATTCTGGATTACCATGCTTTTATCAACAGCCTTACACATGTCATAAATAGTCAGGGCTGCGATGCTGACCCCGGTCAACGCTTCCATTTCAACGCCGGTTTGCCCGGAAAGTCTGACCCTGACGCCTATTGTTATTTTTGCTTCCTGATTGTCACTGAAAGCGAAATCGACTGTAACGCCCGATATAGCCAGAGGATGAGCCATGGGAATAAGGCGGCCGGTTTCTTTGACTGCCATGATCGCAGCCACCTGGGCCACGCCAAGGACATCTCCCTTGGCCATGCCGCCTGCCCTGATTAAGGACAGGGTTTGAGAGGCCATGGTTATTTCACCCCGGGCGTATGCTTCACGCAGGGTTGTTGCCTTGGCCGACACATCTACCATGCGTGGGCGCCCCTGGCGATCGAAGTGAGTCAGTTCTGCGGCTGGTGTGTCTTTTTCTGGTTTTAAGGCCTGATCATTGATCAGAAAATCGACAACGCCGCCGTAATCTTCAAGATCAAATACCGGCAGGCCAGGCTCCAGATCCTGGCGATCGCTAATCAGGGCGATTGTTCCTGCCATCAGCAGTGGTTCAGGATTGATGGCGCTGCGGACAACCTCAATCTTAGGGTTCTTGCTTTGTTTATTGCCTTCGATGATAACCAGGTCAAAATCAGCCAGCAATTCGACTGCTGCATCAATGCCGTTTTTGCCCCGGCCTGAGCCGACCAGGATGAAGTTTTCCGCAGTGGCTATGCCTGATAGCTCGGCTCCGGCCTGTGAGAAGCGCCAGCTGTCCTTTCCCGGCAGGTCAAGTTCCCGGTGATGCAGGTTTCCTTTAAGCGCGGCAACGCGCAATCCCCGTCTCTTAAAGAGCGGCAGCAAATTTTCAATTATTGTTGTTTTGCCCGCATCAGACTGGGCAGCAACAAAGTTAATGATCCGTGGTGGCACTGTTCGCCCTCCCTATCCGCCAGTTTTTGACATGCTGCGCATTGCTGAGGTTTGTAACGAACCGCAGATGCCGTCAGCAGCCATCTGGTGTTCAACCGGTTTGCCGTTGAGGACTTCTTTGAGCAATTCCTGCAGGGCGGCCTTATCGTTAATGACCGCTTTAACCGGTTTTTCATCCTGCCAGTAGAGGCAGGCTTTCAGGTGGCCGTCGGCTGTCAGGCGCAGACGGTTGCAGGAATCGCAAAAATGCTTGCTGATGGGGTGAATGAGGCCGATGGTTCCCTTACTGCCGGGAATGATGTACGACTCGGCCGGTCCCGCTCCGCCGGGCAGGGGTACAGGAGTCAGAGGCAAACCGGCTTTTTTAGCTACTTCTTCAACAAAAGTGAGCGGCAAATAGTGATCGTTATAGCTGCTGTCATGATCGCCGATTGGCATGTACTCTATGAAGCGAACATGCAGTTCTTTGGTGCAGGCTAGTTGCAGGAAATCAAGCACTTCCTGATCATTGACCCCTTTCATGAGGACAAAGTTTAATTTGACCGGTTTGAGGCCTTCGGTGAGGGCCGCCTCAATACCGTCAAGAACCTGCTGCAGATGACCGCAGCGGGTAATCTTGTTGTAAAGTTCGACCTTAAGGGTGTCAAGACTGATATTGACACGCCTTAAACCGGCATTTTTCAGCTTTCCGGCAAAGCGGGGCAGCAGGATACCGTTAGTGGTCATGGCCAGATCTTTGATCCCATCCAGGGCTGCTATATTTTTCACCAGACGGACAATACCCTTACGAATAAGTGGTTCGCCACCGGTAATTCTAATTTTGCTGATGCCCAGTTCTACCCCGGCTTCCACCACCCTCATGATCTCTTCGTAGCTCAGGATATCGCTATGCGATAGCTGCTCCACCCCATCTTCTCCCATGCAATAGAGACAGCGCAGGTTGCAGCGGTCGGTTACAGAGATTCTTAAGTAATCATGAATTCTACCGTGTGCATCGATTAAGGTCATGGTTAAAACTCCTTTCCGGCGTCCCGCATACTGTAACCACCCATGGCTTCAACCTGGCGGTGAAAGGCCGGATCGGTGATCACAACTGTCAGCAGGCCGGCCTCGGGGCTGTTATAGAAGGAATCGCTTAAGAGCAGGTCGTAACGTTCTTCAACAAGGGGTACGAATTCCAACCCGAATGCTTTTGCTGCCGGAAGGATGCCGAGGCCAACCCTGGCCGTTCCGGCCGCAACAGCTGCGGCGACATTGAGGTGGGTATGTTCTTCACGGTCATAACCGTAAATTTGTGCGGCAGTGATGTTTGCCTCCCGCAGGAGATAATCGAAAAGCAGGCGCGTTCCGGCGCCTTTCTGGCGGTTAATGAAAGTTAGTTCAAGATCAGCCAGATCTTTAATCGATTCCACCTTGTCGGGATTGCCTGGCGGGACGATCCAGCCCTGCATGCGGTAGGTCAGGTTAATCAGGTGCATTTTCTGGTCCGGAAAGAGTTTTTCCAGGTAGGGTCGGTTGTAGTTTCCGCTTTCAGGATCGAAGAGGTGCACTCCTGCCATGTGAGCCTGGCCACGACCGACAGCTGTAATACCGCCCATGCTACCAAGGTGAGCCGATGATAGGCTTATCTGCGGGCTGCGCTCCTTGATGGCCGTTGCCAGAAGATCAATCACCAAATCGTGGCTGCCGGCGGCAAGCAGGTTGCGGCGCAGTTCGCTCGCCGGACGGTATAGTTCTATTTCCACGATTTGATCGCCTTCATAACCGAGAGAGTTGGCCGGGATAATCAAAAGACCGTCAGCCCTGACCAGCGACATGGTTACGCCGGCTCCCCTGGTGAGGGGATTGGCAATAAAACGACCGTTAACGTGGCCGACTGTCATGCGGACGAACTCTTCCATGCCTGTTTCAGAAACGATCCTGCGCCCCAGGGTCACGGGTAGTTTTTCCCGCATGGGCTCAGGCTGACCCAGGTGACGGAAGATCAGCGGACGCACGAACCACTCTAAGCTCATGTAAGCAGATACCGGGTAACCCGGCAAACCGATGACCGGTTTGCCCCGGGCTTTTCCGAGAATGGTCGGTTTGCCTGGGCGGGTTGCCACACCGTGCAGGAAAACCTCACCCAGCTCTGTCATTATAGCGAAAGTATAGTCTTTTTCGCCGGCTGAAGACCCGGCAATAACAACAACCAGATCTGACTCAGCAAGGGCAACAGTGATTGCAGCCCTGATCTTTTCAGGGTCATCGGGAACAATGGCATGAATCACTGCTTCAGCGCCCCAGTCTTGTAGGTAAGCAGCGATTACAGAGCTGTTGAAATCGGGAACTGAGCCTTTTCCTCTCTTATCACCGGGCGCGACAACTTCCGAACCGCTGGGAATAATGGCTACCCGGGGCCTGGAGATAAGCTCTATTTCTGTAATCCCACCTGCCAGCAGGGCTCCCAGGTCGGGAGGTTTAAGGCGGTGATAGGACGGCACGATCAATTCACCCGCCACCACATCTTCACCGACGGCACGAACATGCTGCCAGGGTGTGGCCGGGGCAATGATCTCGACACTGCCATCTTCAAAGCGATGGATATCTTCTATTTTAATTACCGCATTGGCAGACCCGGGCAGGGCATTTCCGGTATTGATATTTGAATAATCGTTTTCAGGTTGTAATAGAAAGGGGTTTTGATCTGAGGCCCCAAAAGTAGCTTCTGCACTAACGGCAATGCCGTCCATGGCTGCTGCGTGATAGCCGGGCATGGAAAGCCGGGCAAAAACAGGCCTGGCTGTAACCCGTCCCAGTGCAGTTGATACGGCTGCTTTTTCAGTCCGGGCCGGAATACTTGTCTCTTTTAAGAATAGCTCCAGAGCTTCCTGGCGCGAGGTGTTACTGAGATAAACTTTACGCATTGAACTCACCTGTGTTTCACTGGTTGTTTGAACCCGGGATTACACCCAGAGCATTATTTCCACAACTTCTCCGGCATTTAGGCCTTCCATGGCAGCAGGGATTACCAGCAGTCCGTCGGCTTCGGCAAAGGTGCGCAGCATGCCGGATCTCCCGAAAATAGGAACAGCTTTCAGTCCTCCTGGCGTATCTTCCAGTTTGATTCTGACGTACTCGGTCCGGCCGGAGCGTGAGGCAATATTGCGGCCAAGGGTTGCTTTAACAGTAGGGGTGTAAGCCTGGTTTTCCCTACCGGAGAGCCGGTCCAAAATGGCCTTGCCGAAAATGGCAAATATGCTCAATGCCGAAACGGGGTGCCCGGGAAGGCCGAGTACCGGTTTTCCGTCGCAGTTGGCCAAAAGGGTCGGTTTGCCCGGTTGAATGGCAATTCCTTCGACCAGCAGACCCGGTTTGCCCAGCTTTTGCATGGTCAGGGCGGTATAATCGCGGCTTCCTACTGAACTACCTCCCGAAAAAACGAGCAGGTCTACTTCTTTTAAGAAGCTCTGACTTTTTTCAAGGAAGGTCTCGAAATGATCGGGCAAAATGCCTCCATAACGCAGATCAGCACCGCTCTGCCGGGCCAGGTATTGTAAGGCCGGGGCATTGCTGTCCCTGATTTTACCCGGGGGAAGATGTCCGGTACTGTAATCGACCAGCTCGTCACCGCTGGAAAAAAGGCCGACCAGCGGACGGCGATGGGCAGAGACCGCTGTCAGGCCCAGCGAAGCGAGAAGGCCTAATTCGGGTGCGCGCAGGAAATGTCCTCTAAGCAGGACCGCATCGCCCTTTTTCAGGTCCTCACCGCGATGGATTACATTTTCACCGGGAGCAACCTGACGAAAAGCCTGCACTGTTGAACCGGTCACATCGCTGTCTTCGAGCATGATTACTGCATCGGCTCCCGCGGGCAACATTCCGCCGGTGTGAACAAGGCAGCACTGGCCGGCGCTGATTGTTCCGGCCGGTTGACCCATCAGCACTTCGCCGCTGCATTCAAGCATGGCCGGCAGGCTTTCACTGGCACCGAAAGTGTCGCGGGCAGCGGTGGCATAGCCGTCTACCGTGGAGCGGTTAAAAGCCGGTATATCTTCGGGGGCTGTTATGGAAGCGGCCAGGCAGCGACCGCCTGCGTCTTCAATGGTTACGGTTTCCGCTTCCAGGGCACTGAATTGTTCGGCAATAATTTTCATAACGTCACCGGGATCGGTAACCTGCATTAATTTCATCGAAACACCCCGTCCAAAGTGGCAATTACTGGTGCTAAATATAAAAACCGCACCTCCTGGATTGAGAAAGCGCGGCCTGTCGGCACAGTCTCCTTTCCAATTACGGGAGGCAGGGGGATTTCTCCCCCAACCCTGGCCTTTCACCATAGCCGTTTAGGCATTAGGTGATAAGGCTCGGAGTCTTTTTTCATACAATAGCATTATAACATATTATCGTTATACCTGCAGAAATATAACGGTTCATAGTCTTTATCATTGCAGGGGTTTTAGTAGGGGAAGAGCAGTAAGCCCAGAATTGCGCCGAGAAAAATAAAATAGATTGGATTGACCTGGCGCAGAATACTGGCAATCAGGAAAAGAACAAAGATGGCCGCAGTCTGATAGTCGATCATAGCTGTTTGTCCCAGGGTGTAGGAGGCCAGCAAAATCAAGGCAATCAGGGCTGAGCGCAGGCCGTTAATAAAATTTTTCGCCTCAGGTTTTTGGATCAGCCTGGCCAGGAAAGAAGAGAGAAAGAGCAATAAAATCAACGAGGGTGTAATTACACCAAGAGTAGCAACAAGGGATCCGGCTATTCCGGCCAGGGTATAGCCAATGAAGGTAGCGGCATTGATTGAAATTGGTCCCGGGGTCATTTCGGCAATAGCGATAATATCGAGAAATTCTGCAGCATTCAGCCAGCCGTGCACCTTGATGACTTCAGCCTCCATCAGCGGAATCATGGCATAACCGCCACCGATAGTGAATAAACCCACTTTGAGGAATGACCAGTAGAGCGAAAGGAGTAAGGTGACGATTAGTTCTTCCTCCTCCCGTAGATGATTATTCCTGCCAGGCCGCCAATTAACAAAACCAGGATGGGGTGAATACCAGTTCCGATGGCGATAATAAGGAGTGCAGCGCAAAGTATAATTCCCGTCCAGCCCTGCAAAATCTCACGGCCCATTTTGATGGCTGCTGCTGCGATCAGAGCCACAACGGCCGGCCTGAGACCGTAAAAAACGGCCTGAACATAGATATTGTCCCTGAGAAGGGGGTAGAAATAGGCGGCAATGGCCAAAAGAATCAGTACCGATGGAGCTGTAACGCCAAGGGCTGCAGTGATACCGCCGGCAGTACCGCGTAGCCGAATGCCGATCTGAATGGCGCTGTTGAGGGCCAGCTGACCGGGCATGCCCTGGGTAATTATAAGAATATCTGAAAAAACAGTCTCGCTGACCCAGTGTTTCTTATCGACAACCTCCTGACGAATTACCGGTAAGATGGCGTAACCGCCGCCAAAAGTAAAAGCGCCCACCTTGAAAAAGGTGAGCAGGATGGTGAGCAGTGATTCCCTTTTATCTTCCCGGCTGACGATGGTCAAGGTTAGTTCCTCTCTTTCGGTAAGTGGGCTGAGAAAGACTTTGTTTAATGTAATTTAGCGGAACTTCCAGCCTCTTTAAAGGGTCATTTGTTACGCGGTTCCAGATTTTGATGATCCTGAAGCTCTTGGGCCGTTTCCAGGGTTTTGAAGACACGCATCACTGATTGCAGGGACACGATCAGGTTTTCCCGTTCTGTCGGATCAAGGTGCTGGGCCAGGTTATTGAAGCGATAAGAGCGTCTTTCGAAAACCAGGCGTGCCAGCTGTCTGCCATAGGAGGTGAGGGTAACTCTGACAACCCGGCGGTCCTTATCATCACCACGTCTTTTGACCAGGTTAAGGTTGACTAAACGGTTAACCAGGCGGGTGGCAGCGCTTTCGGCCAGGTAAATCTCGGAGCTGAGTTTCCCCATGGTCAGATCGTCGTGGAGGTAGAGCACCAGCAGGGCATTGATCTGGCCTGGTGTAATACCAAGGCCGGTTAATTCCCTGTTTTCTTCGGCATTCAAATAATGCATCATCTTTGGGAAAATAGCCTGGATTGCCGCGGTGAAATTATCTGCGTCCCTGTATTCACTGCTCATAAATAGTGCTCCTCTATCTTTCGCTTTTCCCTGCTTGTCCTGGTCTAGGGTCCTGTCAATTATTATCCCGTTTATTCTTGCAACTATTGTAAGCCACAACTCTCAGATCGCTCACCTGGAATTGTCACGGCTCTTCTGCAAGCTTCCCCGGGCAACCTCGACATTATGACACTTAAGACTGCAGGTCTCGGCCCGTCTCTCAGGAAATCTGAAGCGGTAATGTCTTATTTCTGAGGGATGGGACCCGGCTCAAGCTCTTGCATCACCTGCAATTCCTAACGGCTTGCTTAATGTTCGCTTGTGGCTTGCAAAAACTCTTGCAGGTAAATAGTAATTGCCCTAATTGCCATTTCAAGCTCAATAAAAGTTGTCCTGGCATAGTCATAGGTTAGGCTATTTAGATCAGGCTGTCAAGCGGGCAATTACTACTATTCGCCTTTCGGTGGGGTGCCGGGTTTGTTCAGCGAATAGCTATTTGGTATACTTTGATTAAGCATATCATTAAGGTCGGAGCACTGGCGGTTTTGCAGGATAACTTAACTGTCAGTTTTCGGTCGGAAGGCAGGTGTTTTTGATGCTTTCTCTAGTTGGCATTGCTCCTCACCCGCCCATCATTTTGCCGGAAATCGGTCGTGGTGAACTGAAAAAGGTTAAAATGACCGTTGATGGCATGAAGGAGCTGGCCGGAAGGGTCAGGGATGCAGCTTCTGAACTGCTAATTATGATTACTCCGCACGGTGAAGTATCACACCAGGCCCCTGTAATTTTAACCGCTGAGAAGTTGCGGGGAGACTTTGCACGCTTTGGTTTTCCTTATCTCCAGCTTAACTTTGAAACTGACAGGAAGCTGCTTGAAATTTTAAAGGAAGAGTCATCTTCAGAAACACTGCAACCATTATTCGTGGGTGACAAGAGGATTGCTTTAGATCATGGAGCCATGGTTCCGCTCTATTATTTGGCCGAAGCAGGGGTAAAAGCGGCGGGATTACATCTGACTTTTGGTTTCAACTCCTACCGGGAACTCTATAACTTTGGCCGGGTCCTGCGACGTGCTGTTGACAGACGAGGAGTTTCCACGGCGGTAATTGCCAGCGGTGATCTTTCTCATCGCCTTATTCCCGGAGCACCGGCAGGCTACAGCCCCCGGGGGGAGGAATTTGACCTTTTGCTGGTCGATTTGATTCGCCACGGCCAAATTGAAGAGATTTTAAATATTGATCAAAATCTGGTTGAGGAAGCCGGCGAATGCGGCCTGCGTTCTTTTGTTATTGCCCTGGGCATGCTTGATGGTCAATCCTTTGCAAGTGATATTATCTCTTACGAAGGCCCCTTTGGTGTTGGTTACCTGGTTGCTGCCCTGCAGCATCAAGAGTCGTGACAATTACCAGGTGAGCGATCCGAGAGCGGCGGCTTGAAAAAACTGCAAGTAAAACAAGGGTTTACAATTAATTGGCAGGGCGTTAGAAAGGGGTTTTAACGGTGACTGGTGCTGAGATGACTTTTAATCCGGCCGACCTGGCCAGAAAGTTTCTGGAGGACTACTACAGGGACGGCAGACTGCCGAAAATGACCGGTCAGTTCATGCCTGAATATAAAGTAAAAGCGGGGGCTTTTGTCTCCCTGAAAAAGGGAAATCAACTGCGTGGCTGCATCGGTACGGTAGAGCCTGTCAGAGAGAACCTGGCCGCGGAGATTGCCGCTAATGCTGTTGCTGCAGCAGAGCGCGATCCCCGGTTTGCCCCTATCACTCCTGCCGAGTTACAGGAACTTTGCATATCTGTAGATGTGCTAAGTCCCATGGAGCGGATTAAGAGTAAAAGTGAACTTGATCCCAGTAAATATGGTGTAATGGTGCGCAGTGGTCCGCGCAGCGGTCTGCTGTTACCGGACCTGGAGGGGATCGATAGCGTTGAAGAACAGCTGGCTATTGCCATGCAAAAGGCGGGCATCAAGCCGGGTGAGCCGGTCGAACTCTATCGTTTTACTGTCAGCCGTTACCGGGAATCAGGGCGCTAAAAGGAGAGAAACTTAAGCCAGATGCATAAAGCAAGCTTTTCCAGTCGTGAGGAAGGTAAGATTCGCTGTTTGCTCTGCCCGCGCCACTGCCTGCTCGACGAAGGACAGAGTGGAACCTGTGGGGTACGCCTGGTTCAAGATGGAGAGCTTGTTACGATCAATTACGGGTGCCTGGCGGCAGCGCACTGGGATCCCATTGAAAAAAAGCCGCTTTATCACTATTATCCCGGTTATCCTGTTCTTTCTATCGGTACATATGGCTGCAACTTTCTCTGCTCTTTTTGTCAGAACTGGAGCCTGGCCCGTGGCAGGCCTGAGCAGAAAACAACGCGGGTTACCCCGCAAGAAGTACTTGCTATGCTGGAACGAGAAGGTGGGCCGGAGAAAAATCTTGGCCTGGCCTATACCTACAATGAGCCGCTGATCTGGTACGAATTTGTGTATGACACCGCCCGCCTGCTGCATGAAAAGGGTTACCGCAATGTTCTTGTCAGTAATGGTTATATTGAAAGAAAACCTTTTCTTGAACTTTTACCCTTCATCGACGCCATGAATATAGATGTAAAAGCTTTCAGCGACAGCTTTTATCGCCGCTACTGTCACGGCCTGCGAGAACCGGTTTTAAGAACGGTGGAAAGCGCCGTCAGGAAATGCCATGTTGAAATTACCTGCCTGCTGATACCGACTCTTAATGATGATGCCGGTGAGCAGGCGGAACTGGCCCGCTGGTTAGGAGGGCTTAGTTCCGACCTGGTTCTCCATTATTCGCGTTACTTTCCCAATTATAAACTTGATTTACCGCCGACCTCCCCGCAAAAAATGCTGGAAATACGAGAAATTGCCCGGAAGGAGTTAAATTATGTTTACCTCGGAAACATCGATCTGCCTGGTTCAGCTGATACCGTTTGTCCTCATTGCGGGAACCTCCTGGTTAGACGCAGCGGCTACCGGGTTAGCCTTACCGGGCTTGAAGACAACAGCTGTACCAATTGCCATAGGCGGATAAAGATTATTTTGGGGGATAAGCAGTGATTTCCCTGAGGAACCAGACTTCCTGACCTGTTGTCTATCTAGTAGCTAATTTAGGCGATAAAATCTTTTGCAGGTATTTACCTCTCATGAAGCGAATATTTCTAAAGGACAAAAACGGGAATAATCGGCTGTAACCGGTCAGCTCCTAAATTCTTAAAAGAGGGTTCAAAGAAAATTGGCTATCTGGGATAGTATTTTTGCAGCGGTCCTTCAACTTAATGTTGAGTGGCGAGATATATTTGATATTATGATCATGACCTTTGTTTTTTACAGGCTGATTTTGATCATTCGCGGTACCAGGGCTGAACAACTGGTCAAGGGTTTAATAGTTTTGCTCCTGGCTATGATTATCAGTGATTATATTGGTCTTGATGCCCTGCACTGGACTCTCCGTCAAACAATGACCGTAGGTCTCATCGCTATTCCCATAGTTTTTCAGCCTGAACTGCGCCGTGCCCTCGAACACCTCGGGCGGGGTAAAATATTCAGGCCTACTTACTGGAGCTGGAACCCTCAGGATTTTGATAACATGCTTGATGAACTGGGCAAGGCTATCTCGGTCCTGGTCAAGAAAAGGATTGGTGCCCTGGTCGTTATCGAGCGCACTACCGGTTTGAAGGATTGGGTCGCTACGGGTATTCCCGTGGAGGGTGTGGTATCGGCAGAACTGATCATCAACATTTTTTTCCCGCGCAGTCCCTTACATGACGGCGCAGTGATCATTCAGGGCAACCAGATTGTTGCCGCCGGTTGTTACCTGCCCCTGACCGAAGATCCCAACCTCAGCAAGGAACTGGGAACCAGGCACAGGGCCGGAATCGGCATTACTGAAATCTCCGATGCGGTGGCAATTATTATTTCCGAGGAGACCGGCATCATTTCCCTGGCTCATGACGGGGTTTTAACCCGCTATCTTGATGAGAAGAAACTGAGGATTCTGCTCGGTGATCTGATATCACCGGAAAGAACAGAAGGTTTCAGCCTCTTGTCCTGGAGGAATAAATAGCAATCATGGAAAAGGTTTTTCGCAGTAATAAGTTTGCGCTTTTCCTGGCCATTTTTATGGCTTTGATTTTATGGCTATTTGTAACCGGAGATAAAATTACCCGGACAACCCCGACCCGTATTGCCTGGGAAGTGCCACTGCGTATAGAAAATCTCGATCAGGAATATGTGGTTACAGATATACCGAATACAGTTGATATCATCCTCGAGGGGCTTCCGGAAGACTTTGAAGACTTAACTTTGGAAGAAATCGATGCTTTCGTGGACCTGAGTGGAAGGGACCCCGGCAACCACCTGATCAAAGTTGAGGGGCAGCCCCCCCGTGGTTTGAGCATTATATTAATTGAGCCGGAGCAGGTCAGACTATCAATAGAAGCTTATATCACGGAAGATTTTGCTGTAGAAGTTGAAATGATTGGCGAGCCGGCCACCGGCTGGCAGCTGGTAGAATACAGCGTTGTACCGGAAGAAGTTTTGATCGGCGCTCCGGAATCTATTTTCGAAAATGTTGCCAGTGTTCAGCTTTTAATTGACATTACCGGTATGCGCCTGATTGAGAGCGTTGAACTATCGCCACTGGCCTATGATGAAGAGGGAATGCGGGTCTATGATCTGATCATTGATCCAAACCTGATTACCGTGCGGCTCGAATTTGAAAGGATTCTTGATCCGGAAGCAGAAAATAATACTTCTTAAGGGGGTTTTTTATTGGGGAAATTATTTGGTACCGATGGAATCAGGGGTGTTGCCAACCGTGATTTTACCCCTGAGCTGGCTTTTCGCATTGGAAGAATTACGGCCTGGATGCTGGGTCGACAACAGAGTAAACCGCTATTTGTTATTGGACGCGATACTCGTCTATCAGGTTCCATGCTGGAAGGAGCCCTTTCTGCCGGTATTGCTTCTGCCGGTGGCGAGGTTCGTATCCTGGGTATTGTTTCAACCCCGGCGGCAGCTTTTCTGACCAGGGAGCTCAAAGCCTCGGCCGGGTTTATGATATCCGCCTCGCATAACCCCATAGAAGATAATGGTTTAAAAATATTTGACAGTCGCGGCTTCAAGTTGCCCGATGAGTTGGAAAGCAAGATTGAAAATTTCTACTTCCAGGGACTTGATGAGCTTCCCCGACCCGAGGGACTGAAGCTTGGTCAAGCACTGATCGCTGAAGAAGCGCTTGAGCAATATCTTCTGCACCTGGAGAAGAGTGCTGTTTCGCTGAAAGGGTTGAGCCTGGTGACCGATTGTGCTCACGGTGCCTCCTGCAGGGTGGCCGGTGAATTGCTGCAGCGTCTCGGAGCCAGGGTAGAAAGCATTCACGATGAACCTGACGGCAGTCTAATCAATGTTAAGTGCGGTGCCACTGATACAGGTGATCTGAAGCAGGCTGTTGTTAAAAGCGGAGCCTCGCTCGGCCTGGCCTTTGACGGTGATGCCGATCGTCTTATTGCGGTGGATGAAAGGGGCTGTGAAGTTGACGGAGATGCAGTAATGGCCGTATGTGTTATTGACATGGTCAAAAAAGGCCGTCTGGCCAGGAATACTCTTGTTACAACCGTAATGAGCAATGGTGGGCTCGACATCCTGGCTGAAAAACATGGCATCGAAATCATGCGCACTGCTGTTGGTGATCGCTACGTGTTGGAGAAAATGATCGAAGGTGGATTTAACCTTGGTGGTGAGCAGTCCGGGCATATTATTTTTTCCGACTATGCCACTACCGGCGATGGTTTGTTGACGGCCCTGCAGTTGTTAAAGATAGTGCAGCAGGAGCAGCAGCCCCTGTCGGAGCTCGCTGCTGTTCTGGAACGTTTACCTCAGGTCCTGGTCAACCAGAAGGTCGAGAAGAAAGAAGGGTGGGCGGAGAACCCCAGGATTAGCACGGCCATTGAACAGGTTAAGCAAAAACTGGGGCGCCACGGCCGGATTCTTGTTCGCCCTTCCGGAACGGAACCGAAAATAAGAGTAATGATTGAAGCGCCTCTGGAAAAAGATCAACTTACTGAATATGCCCAGTACCTGGCGGAAATAATAGCTGCAGAGCAAGGTTGAGATTTTTATAATATTGGACCTGACCCTGGAGGTTTATCTATGTGCGGTATTGTCGGTTACAGCGGCCGCAAAGCGGCAACTGCTGTAATAATAGACGGTTTGCAAAAATTGGAGTATCGTGGTTACGATTCAGCTGGCATTGCCCTCCAGCTTGAAGGAAATCTGGCTATCAGTAAAACTGCCGGTTCAGTGGCTGATCTTGCCGAAACCCTCACGGGGGAACATAGCGCTGCAAAGGCCGGTATAGGTCATACCCGTTGGGCTACCCATGGCCGGCCGACCGATCAGAATGCCCATCCCCACTGCAGCTGCAATGGTAGTATTGCCCTTGTTCATAACGGTATTATCGAAAATTATCGTTCGCTGCGGCAGTGGTTAATGGAGCAAGGCGGTCACAGCTTCAGCTCTGAAACCGACACGGAGATCCTGGTTCACCTGATCGAAGAATATTACAGTGGCGATCTTATGGCAGCCCTGCGCCAGGCGGTAGAGAGGGTAGAGGGGTCTTATGCCCTGGTGGCGATTAGCGCTGCAGAGCCAGGCCGCCTGATTTGTGCCCGCAAGGACAGCCCCCTGATTATAGGCCTGGGCGAAGGAGAAAACCTGGTAGCTTCCGATCTTCCTGCCCTGATCGCTCACACCCGTAATACACTGGTTCTCGAAGACGGGGAGTTTGCTTCTCTCACGGCGGAGGAAGTGCAGATCTATGATGGTGAAGGCCAACCTGTTGAAAGAGAAATATTTAGGGTCACCTGGGATGTTGAAGCGGCGGAAAAAGAGGGTTTCGACCACTTTATGCTCAAGGAAATTATGGAACAGCCTAAGGCGGTTAGAGAAACCTTGCGCCAGCGTATTGATCATGAAGCCGGCAAGGTAGACTTGAGCGAGCTTTCTTTCTCCAGGGAGGAGCTGGCCGGGATCAGTAAGATCAATCTTGTTGCCTGCGGCACCGCTTACCATGCCGGATTGCTGGGCAAAGCTGTGATTGAACAGCTGGCAGGGGTGCCGGTAGAAGTAGATGTTGCTTCAGAGTTTCGCTACCGTGAACCCTTGCTGGAAAAAGAGCAGCTCCTTGTTGTGATTAGCCAGTCCGGTGAAACTGCTGATACTTTAGCGGCCCTTCGTCTGGCCCGACGTAAGGGCATCAAGGTGTTGGCGATTACCAACGTGGTAGGCAGTTCAGTTTCCCGTGAGGCAGATGAGGTCCTTTATACCTGGGCCGGTCCGGAAATAGCGGTTGCCTCAACGAAGGCTTACCTGACCCAGTTGATTGCCCTTTACCTTTTAGCCCTCTACCTAGGTGAGGCGCGTGGGGCAATTACGGGGGCATTATCATCAGAACTTGTCAGTGGCCTGACATCCCTGCCTGACCAGCTAAAAAAAGTTCTCTGTGAAGAGAACCTGGCTAAAATGCAGGACTATTGTAAACATCTGGCCACCTGGGAAAGTGCTTTTTTTGTCGGACGCAATTTAGATTGCCCGGTAGCAATGGAGGGGGCGCTTAAACTAAAAGAAATTTCCTATATTCATGCCGAGGCCTACGCCGCCGGTGAATTGAAGCACGGCCCCCTGGCCTTAATCGTCGAGGGCATTCCAGTTATTGCCCTTGCTACCCAGAAAGCTGTTCTTGACAAGACCCTGAGCAATATTCAGGAAGTAAAAGCACGTGGCGGAGCGGTCTTTGCCATTACCCAGGAAGGTTTTTCAGACGTAGCCCGTCAGGTTGACGCTGTTTTTGAATTGCCTGCTGTCAAAGATATCCTGGCCCCGGTTTTGAGTGCAGTGCCGACGCAGCTCATCGCCTACTATGCCGCGATTGCCCGTGGCAGTTCCGTTGATAAGCCCCGCAATCTGGCTAAAAGCGTAACGGTGGAATAAAAAGATGCCGATTCGTCTTCATACCCTGGCCTGGTTGCTCTTCCTGGTTTGTGGTGTCATTTATGTCGCTGCTTCTATCCGCGATCGAGATCCCCTGATGATTGCCGGCAGCGCCTTTTTTGTCATTGCTGTAATTATGTTTCTCATTCCTGAACAGTAGGCTAACCTGGCGTAAAGGTTGCATTTCAGTTCTTGAAAGGCGCGTAATTTCATCCACTTAATCTGCCTTCGTTTCCGGGAAGTACTAGCTGCAAAAGGAAGGTATCCGCTATCTGTTAAGAAGAGCTTATGCTGCATAAGGTGCGCTTGGCCGGGTTTTTAAGTGCGACCTTTTTTAGAAGGAGAGATGAATAATGAAAAATGGTAAATGCCCCAAGTGTAAATCGAAAGAAGTTTACTCCGGGGAGAATATAAAACTAAAGAAAGGGGTTTATGGTGCCAATACAATTCCCCTGGGTGGTTTATTCGGAAGTCATGTTGTTCTCGATAACTATGTTTGTGCCAATTGTGGATACCTGGAAAGCTATATCAACAAGAAAGAAGATCTTTTTAAAATTCGGTCCCAGTGGAAAGCTGTTGAGGCAAAGGGTTTAATGGGATTACTGCAGCAGAACGATCAATAAACAATGAGAAAAACTCCTCAAGAAAAGCACTTTATTCACTTCAATAATACCGTCATACCATTTACCGTGGTCAGGAAAGATGTCAAACGCGTTAACCTGCGTGTCCGGTCTGATTCGACGGTGACAGTTTCTGCCGGCAGCAGGGTAACATTAAGTTTTATTGAAGCCATGGTTCTCAGGCATGCGCCCTGGATTATCGGGAAACAGCATGAGCTGGCAGCGGCACATGAACAAGTTAAGGGCAGAAAATATATTTCCGGGGAAATAATACCCTACCTGGGCCAAAATTATTCTATTTATTTGTTTGAGACTCAGGGTAAGGGTGAGGTCGTCTTTGACGGTCAGTTTTTCCAGCTATACGCGAGCAAGGACAGTGATGCGGCCTCCCGGGCCGGACTGCTCGAAGCATGGTATAAAAACGAGGCCAAAGTAGTTTTCAATCAATCACTTGATAAAATGGCCGGCCTGGTAGCCGGTTACGGTATTGCAAAGCCGACCATGACGATCAGGAAAATGAAAAGCAGATGGGGTTCCTGTTCCTGCGAGAAGCATAAGATAACTATCAACAGTGAGTTGATAAAAACTCCGCTATCGTGTATTGATTATGTTATTTTGCATGAACTGGCCCACTTCAAATGCAGGAATCACGATGCATCATTTTACGACTTTTTAGGCAAGCTGATGCCGGACTGGAAAGAGCAGAAGGCTCTCTTGAAAAACCTACCCCTCTCTTTTATCTGAAACTGGTGCGACTTTATTTAAAGAAGCCCTTCGTGGCTATGACTTGCTGGCCAGGGTTGGCGGTGATGAATTTGCTCTGGCATTACCCGAACGAAAAGAGAAACCGGTGAAAACATGATTTAGATTTATTAATAAGACCTCCTCTCCTTTCCAAATCCCCTTTCAATGGTGGTTATATTTGTTTCAACAGAAACCAAATATACGTAGATAATTATTAGAATATTGCTAATAGATATCTGAGCATCCCCTATGGTACGCTACAAGTGTATACTGAAGGGGCGTCTAGACATTATGCCTTTGGTTTTTACTGTGAGGGAAGGCTTCTCGGAGATCGTTTAGTGTGATTAGGTAGAACTTGTTTGACTATCACGCTAAGAAAGGAAGACCAACCATCATGACTGAGCAAATGATCAAAGAAACAGAAACCCATAAGATCAGGCAGAATAGTAATGTAGCACAGCGTATTATATTTTCGTCACGGCCAGACCACTTCGGGTTTAATATCCTGGAGTAGTTTAACAGACTTAAATGGCTATTCTAACTAAAAATAATGAATGCCACTTCGGTTGTCATTCACCACACTACTGTCAGTAAAATAATACGCAAATTATTGTAGGAAATGTAATATTTCAAGACCTGACCCCTCTTCCCTTAGATGGTGAAGATTTAAATATTTATAGAGTTAAGTACTGCAAACTGGTCCCCTATTATGCTTGCCTTTTTTTATACCTGTTATGTCATTGGCTAAAGAGAAATTTAAAATCATTTTAATGCTAAATGAACTGGTGAATATCAAATGGATCAGGGTATTGCCATAGTTTTAATTATTCTCAGCGCGACAATATTTTTACTAGTTTTTGAAATTGTCCGCATTGATATTGCTGCGCTGCTTTGCCTTTTGGCCCTTGGATGGAGTGGAATAATCACCCCCCAGGAGGCCTTTTCAGGCTTTTCAAGTAACGCGGTAATTGCTACCATCTCGGTAATGATCCTCGGTCATGGAATTACCAAAACCGGCATGATGGATCGTTATTCCGGACTAGTTTTCGATAAAGTAGGAACAAACCGATCAAAAATAGTTGTTGTAATTTCTTTGATAGCGGGTTTCTTCTCGGCTTTCATGCAAAATATCGGCTCTGCTGCACTTTTTCTGCCGGGCATCAAGAATATAGCCCGGCGTAGTAAAATACCTGCGTCAGCCCTGGTAATGCCGATCGGCTTTGCCATTATCCTTGGTGGAACTCTCAGCATGGTTGGCTCAAGCTCGCTGATCGTGGTCAACGATCTGCTGCAGAATTCAGGTATGGAAACATACGGCCTATTTAGCATCTCACCGGTCGGTATAGTCTTACTATTATCTGGAATTGCCTATTTTTTCTTCTTTAGTCCTCTCGTCTTACCTGTTCGGTCAGGTACAAGCCAGCTAGTTTCCGAACAGGATAAATTGATCGAAACCTTAAACCTACCCGATCAAATCTGGCTGTTTAATATTCCCCGGGGCAGCACCTTAATCGGCAAGACAACAGAGCAATCAGGGGTTTGGGGCCATTCTGGCCTGCATATTTTAGGGATTGCGAATGATCAGGAAATGATCTATGCGCCCTGGCGTGAACGCACCTTTCAAGCCGACCAGAAACTGGCCCTTTTGGGCGATGAAGAAGAGATACAGCGGTTTGCTACCCAATACAGCCTGATCCGGCAGAAGAATGACAAGCGGCTTGCTACCTTTAACGACCCGGGCCAGGCCGGTTTTGCCGAAGTGGTCATACCACCCCGGTCAGGGCTGGCAGGCCAAACTATTCGCCAGTATGGCTTTCGCAAGCATTATGCTGTTGAGCCGGTAATTTTGTTCAGCAGGGGTGAGCAGGTAATAGGCGATTTCTCAGACCACCAAATTCTCCCTGGAGATACTTTTATCGTGCACGGTCTTTGGGAGAATATCAGTAATTTGAAAACCGGCCCCGACACAATAGTTACCTCCCTGATCAGGGATAAAAAACGGGATCAATCAAAAACCTGGGTCGCTGCTATATCTTTTATCGCCGCTATCGTTCTGGCTATGACAGGGTTTTCTATTGCCCTCTCCTTTTTAACCGGCGCCGTTGCTTTTGTAGTGCTCCGGGTTATCACCATCCAGGAAGCTTACCATGCCATCGAATGGAAAGTGGTTTTCTTGCTTGCAGGGTTAATACCACTGGGAGTGGCTATGCAAAAAACCGGCGCTGCTGCCTACATGGCGGATCTATTTATGCAGTTCTTCCAGGGAAGCCATCCTTTTGTGCTGCTTGTCGCTGTCTCAACTATGGGTACTCTGCTTTCACTTTTCATTTCCAACGTGGGCTCAGTTGTTGTTTTAACTCCTCTGGTGATCAATATTGCTCTGATCGGCGGGCTCGAA
>CAZVLE010000066.1:0-14250 GCA_964627855.1 uncultured Syntrophomonadaceae bacterium
AGCCGCAGCACGAAAAGTGCGGTGGTTACTTCCCTGCTTAATACTTTGGCTGCGAAAAGTTTTGAGACAGAAGAACATACCCGGGGCATGCAAAAAATAGCGCAACAAATTGGCGCTAAACTGAATCTGGCCGACAGCGAACTGCACCGCCTGGAGTTACTGATCACCCTGCATGATATCGGCAAGATCAATATTTCTGAAGCTATCCTGACCAAGAACAGTTCGCTCACAGATGACGAATGGGAAGCGATCAAGAAACACCCGGAAATCGGTTGCCGGATCGCCATGGCCACAGAAGAGTTCGCCCACGTGGCTGAAGATATTTTAGCCCACCACGAAAGATGGGACGGGGCGGGTTACCCGCAGGGCTTAAAGGGAAGTAGCATCTCCTTCCCGGCCCGCATTACCGCCATTGCAGATGCTTATGAAGTAATGAGCCACGGCAGGCCCTATAAAAAGGCGATGAGCGATAATGAAATAATTGCTGAATTTAGAAGGTGTTCCGGCACCCAGTTTGATCCGGAACTGGTGGAAATCTTTCTGTCGGTTTTAGAAACCGATGGGTAAAGAGACACACCTGAAAAGCTGATTAAACGGACAGATAAGGCCTTCTATACTTCGAAAGAGAAAGGTAAAAACAAAACCACTGTGCTTATTTAGCATGATCAAATGAAGCGTATGTGTTGGAAGAGCAATGTAACATTAAGGCTATAATTGATAATAACCGGGAAAGTATTATCACTTTATGGAAAAGATTTTTATAAAACAGTAGTAGCACCGAAAGGGATCAGCAATTCACCTAAAATTGTAAGATAAAAGGTAATAGCCTAAGCTGTTACATTATTTTTTACGTAACCCTCCAAATTCCTGCTTATTGTCAATATATTTTATGCATTCCGCCAGCCTATGAGCGGACACACGACCAGAAGGTTTATAACCTGTGGTAAAAGCTATAGCCACCGGTTATAAAAATCCCGGCAGAATTGATCATGTCTGTATTCTCTGATTTAAAGATCTAGATCTTGACGGAAAGGAAAGGACCGCGATCAGGTTTATGATAAAACTGCGTTAACCGGATCCCGGTGGGTTTTTTAAGAACACCCGGAGATCACTTGCTGCCGGGCTCCTTGTTTCCCGGTTAAGGTGGCTTTAGAGTTTCCCTCGTTATGTGTATTAATATCGCCTGCAATAGCAGCAATAAGGCGGATACCTTGGAACGGCCAATTATTATTGTCATACCATAAGGCTGAGTAATCACGCTGTAACAATCAATCTTTTAAGTGGCGCCTGGTGGTGTTAATCAATGAAGCATAGGCGGGTAAATTTGAAAGGCAGCGGAAAACCATGATATTATAATATGGACAGAAAAGTTAGTTCTTTTCTTGATTATCACTTTAATTCATATTGGAACAATTATTTTCAGGGAGGAGGTTAGTTCATGAAACAGTATCTGGAAATGATTCATCCAAAACCGCTAACCGATCTTATGAACTACCTGCAGGGAATGATCAAGGGTAAATTATGGCTGAAAATAATTATTGCCATGATTACCGGACTGGTCACCGGGATTATCCTTTCACCTCAGACAGGGTTGATTGCGAAAGATACAGCCGAGTTGATCGGCAGTTGGCTGGCGATTCCCGGCAATATATTTCTTGGATTGATCCAGATGATTGTCGTTCCGCTAATCTTTGCTTCAGTTATTCGCGGACTCGCGTCCTCTGATGATCTGGATCAGCTCAAAAAAATCGGGATAAGGTTAGTCATCTACTTTTTAATCACCACCTCAATCGCCATAATTATTGGTTTAAGTGTGAGTATGATCATTGAACCCGGTAATTATATTGACACCGGATTTGCTGAGGTGCATGTAGATGCTGAAGAACTGATTGCCAATGGTGATGAAACTCCCGATACACCTGACACCGCCGGTCTTCCGGAGATCGTAGTTAGTCTCATCCCTCAAAACCCACTCGGCTCAATGGTTGAACGTGAAATGCTGCAGGTTGTGCTCTTTGCTGTTTTCATTGGGCTGGCCCTGGTTGCCATGCCCCCAAAACAGGCCCAACCGATCTTAAGCCTGATGGGTTCACTGCAGGAAGTATGCATGACCGTAGTGCGCTGGGCCATGTATCTCGCGCCCTTTGCCGTATTCGGCCTGCTTGCCCAAATCACGATTAAAGTTGGGCTTGATGCCCTGCTGGGTATGGCTGTCTATGTTGGAACGGTTATTCTGGGACTTTTGCTGATGATCGTTGTCTATCTGCTAATCGTCAGCTTCTTTGCCCGCTATAATCCACTGCACTTCCTCTCAGCAGTTCGTGAAGTGCAGTTACTGGCTTTTTCTACATCCAGCTCAGCTGCGGTAATGCCTCTATCGATGCAGACAGCAGAAGACAAGCTGGGAGTTCGCCCATCAATATCCCAATTCCTCATTCCCCTTGGAGCCAGTATTAATATGGATGGAACAGCGCTTTACCAGGCAGCGGCAACCGTCTTTCTTGCCCAGGTTTACAATGTAGAACTCGGCTTACCCGCTCTTCTGTTAATCCTGGTTACCACAGTAGGCGCATCTATTGGCTCGCCGGCCACTCCCGGAGTAGGAATTGTTATTCTGGCCATGGTACTCAGCAGCGTAGGCATTCCCTCCTCAGGTATAGCGCTGATTATTGGAGTAGATCGCATCCTTGACATGAGCAGAACCGCTGTAAACGTAACCGGTGACCTTACCGCCTGCCTGGTAATGGATCGCTGGGTCGGGGGAAAAAGAACAGCTGAAGAAGAGCGGCAGGAAGAAATGAAGCGTAAAGAAAAACGCGCCTGTGATGGTGAAAATGTAGTCTGTGATGAATTGTGAGCGTAACTGCACAGCTATAGTTAAAGTGTACGGCTGTTCCAAGATGCCCCGGCTTCACCGACCAATTAAGCTGCTCCTAAGAATTTATGGTCAGCGTGGATACCTTGGAAGGGGAAATCATTATTGTCATATTCCAAAGTGAGCAGTTACCTGTAGGCTTAAAAAGCGTGTCAAAAAACCGTCACCAAGTGCTGCTGGTAGGATGGGGAGCTGTTTACTGGCCTCTGCCGTATTTATCTTTGTGGCCCTAGCCTGGATCAGCAGGTCTTTTGTGCTCGAGGCAATTTTCCCGCTGAACAACGACGCCCTGATCGTCATACTTCGAGCAGTAATAACCTTCATCATACCCGTTAACCTGGCCCGGCGTAAATTTCTTAACGACTGGGAAACAGCAATAAAAGTGCCCTGGGGAATCCTGATTCTTTTCGGAGGAGGACTTGCTATTGCTGGGATAGAAACGGCATCTTTGGGGCCGAATCATCAATAAATGTTTATGCAATGGCAGGATAAATTAATTTATGCGTTGAATGTAATGATGATCTCAAAAATTAAGATATAAAAGTTATCCTGCACATAGTTGATTCGACTGATCTATAATAGCCTTAGCCTTTAGGAATCCAGAAGGAATTTATCTCTAAGACATTGTTTATCTTCAAAGAGGTGTTAGCAATCATGAGGCTAAATGTTACCAGGGGTCCTAATAAGGGTGATAATTTAGTGCTGGAGGGTGGACGTACTTATTTTATCGGCAGAGATGCGACTGCATGTCAACTCATTTTTTCAGATGCAGGGATATCGCGTAAGCACGCCTCAGTCTTTGTAGATGAAAAGAACAGGGCTCTTATTACCGATAATAATAGTCAAAACGGAACTTATCTTAATAACGTAAGAATAACGGATCCAGCAATTATAAATCCCGGGGACATAATCACAATCGGTGAAAACCAGCTTGAACTTAACATTGAAGAAGATCAGCACAGTGGACAGAAAAAACAATCTGATTTTTATCCTTCCGCAGATTCACAAAGAAAAACTTCAGCGCTTGCCAGGGGAACGGTAATCAATCTGGGAAGAGACCCTACCAGCGATATTGTTCTGCAACATCCCCATGTGTCTAGATATCATGCTGTAATTGAGGTTACCGCCGAAGGAACACTTATCCGTGATCTAAATAGTACAAATGGAACTTATGTTGATGGCGTAAAAATTATCGGCAGCCAAAAATTGGATCCTGATTCGGAGATTCGAATTAGTGGTTACCGATTGACGATGGAAGATTTCCAGGTTGTCAGTCATGATGAAACGGCCGGTCAAATTGAGCTTGAGGTTAGAGATTTAAGCCAGGTTGTAGTTCTTCCCGATGGAGAAGAAAGAGTGATTCTGAATAATTTAAACTTTACGATTAAGCCGCGCGAATTTGTGGCTGTTCTTGGAGGCAGTGGTGCCGGTAAAACAACCCTTCTCAAAGCCCTTATGGGTATTTGGCCGGCAAAATTTGGCGAACTGCTATTAAACGGTTCGAATTATTATGAGCAGTACGGGGCATTTAAATCAATGATTGGTTATGTTCCCCAGGATGATATAGTTCATATTGATTTAACAGTTGAAGAGGTCTTAAATTATACCGCCCGCCTGAGGATGCCGGGTGACACAACACCTGAAGAAATGGCTTCAAGGGTAGAAGAAGTACTAGAAGTTCTCGATCTTACAACCAGGCGGTCAACTCTGGTTAGAAATTTATCAGGAGGCCAGAGGAAAAGGGTTAGCATCGGGGTAGAGTTGATTACCATGCCGAGTATTATGTTTCTTGATGAACCTACCTCGGGTCTGGATCCGGGTCTTGAGCTGGTAATGATGGAAATGATGCGCGATATGGCTAACCATGGCCAAACCATCTTTTTGATTACTCATGCCACCTTTAATATCCACCTGTGCGATAAAGTTGTTTTCCTCTCAGAAGGAGGGCGCCTGGCTTTTTTTGGCACTCCAAGCGAAGCGCTTGAATATTTCGGGGCCAATGATTTTGCAGAGATTTACAAGAAGATCAACCTATTGAAGAGCTCAGAGGATTGGCAGTGCGAATATGCCATGTCGCCTCTGGCTGCAAAATATCAGACTCACAGCAGGACAGCTGGTTCCACCTCCAGCCCATTTGTTAAAAGTAGCCAGTCAAGAATATCTTCTATATTGCAGTGGTATTACCTGACCAGGCGCTATGGCCAGGTAATGATCAGGGATCGAAAAAATCTATCCTTGTTAATGCTTCAGCCAGTAATTATTGCTGCTATAATCGGTATTTTGTTTTTTAACTATGCACCTGTATTTGAAAAAAGCCCTATTCAGCCAGAGGAATTGATTGTTACTGAAGCAGTATTACTAACAGGAAACACAGAAGCGGTAGCTGAAAAAAATGTGGAAGCCGAAAAACACCGTCAAAATATGGCAGTTATCGTTTTCGGTATGGTTATAAGTGCGATCTACTTTGGCGCAACAAATTCTGTGCGAGAAATTGTTAAGGAAATAGTAATCTACAAAAGAGAAAGGCTTGTTAATTTAAGGATTGCTCCTTACATGATGTCGAAAGTAACTATCCTTGCCTTGCTATGCCTGATTCAAACCTTTTTCTTTCTAGGTATTATAAAAGTATTTCTCGGTCTTCCATCTTTTATGCTCTCGGCACTGGTATTCTACCTGATATCAATATCCAGCGTATTAATGGGCCTTGCTGTGTCAGCAATTGCCTCCAACAGCAATGTTGCAACTTCAATTCTACCAATTTTACTCCTGCCCCAGGTACTTTTATCAGGCTTGTTGATACCGATTGAAGATGTCAGGCCGGAATCATTACAGGTGGTTTTTAATCTTATCGTAGCCCGATGGGGATTTGAACTGTTAGGTGGAGGTATCATCAATATTAATGAGCTCATAGCTTTTGAAGATAAAATTAGAGCTTTCACAGGACCTTTTGAAATTCACTGGTGGGCTCTAATTATTTTTGTCCTGGTATTATACATTGTTTCAACCTTTGCATTGATAAGGAAAGATAAAGACCTGTCCTAATCTTTAATGACAAAAAAAATATCAGGGTGTAGTTTTAGCTATTCTATAATAGTCGCAGATAATGAAGCAGAGGCAGATATGATGGCCGATAAATTAAAAGCGATAAGTAGCAAGAATTGCATCATATCCAGGCCTTTGTGGAAAGATCTGGCCTTCTGGTTTGTGATAACTCATATATTATTTTTCAGTAGCAACCCGAAGACTCCTGTAGTTCTCCTGAATCCAGATGCCTGTCCTTCTCATGGCCTCTTCATAGGGGACCAGGGTTTTCCAACCCAGGTCCTCTATCGCCCGGGAGGTGTCCACATCATTGTTTCTACCCATGACACCAGCGGAAAGCATAGTTAAGGGAGATCGAAGATGAAAAAGGTTGCATATCCCTTCCATGATCCAGCCTCCCACCCAGGCCGGGTAAAAGGGAATGCTCAGGCCCGGCTTTTTACCGACGAATTTACCCAAGTCCATGATGTAGCGTTTCCAGGTAACCTCCCAGTCGTCACGAAAATGATAGACATTGCCCGCAGCCTTTGCTGAGAGGCCGGCGCGGATGATGCCATCTACCAGACTGTCAACATAGACAAAACTGGAGCTGTGCTTTCCGCTGTCGATTAACGGTAACCCCGTGATACTGTAGAACCGATCCAGAATGTCACGTACCCATACACTGCCCGGGCCCGTCACGTTGGCCGGCCGAAGGATAACGCATTCCATATTACCCTGCTCATGCACGGAAAGTACTGATTTTTCCGTGTCGGTCTTGGCGTCGTTGTAAGGAACTCCCGACTTTTTAGGCTGGTCAGTTTCTTTCGCACCCTTCAGGTGATGCCCCAATCCCAGGGCGGCGATGGAACTGATATAGACAAAACGCGAAGCCCTGCCTTCGGCTTCTTCCAGCAGGTTTTTTGTCGTATTGTATATGGCTTCATAAAACTGTTTTTTTGTGCCCCAGTCGGTGACTCTGGCGGCGCAGTGGAATACGATATCCACTTCATCGCAAATTCCCTGCAGGCTTCCCTTCGCCGTGAGATCGCCGCGCATTATTTCCACACCAAGTTTTTCAAGGAGCTCCGTATTTTCTCCCTCCATGGACAGGGCTCTTGCTGCATGGCCACGCTCCACGAGTTCCCTCACCAGAACCGAACCGATAAAGCCTGTTGCGCCCGTTACAAGTGTTTTCATGTCATGCCTCCATACAATTTGGCCACTGGCAGTACTGTTACGCTGCTCATCCGGCGTATTTACCTTCTGCCTTTAACTTATCGATTTCTTCCTGCTCTAAAACGCTGAAAGCTATTTTGCCAACCAGTGTTTTCGGTAGATCCGGGCGAAATTCAATTTCACGCGGACAGCTCCACTTTATTAGATGTTCGGCGCAGTAGTCGATCAATTCCTTTTCCATGGCAGGGCCCGCCTTACCGGGATCATTTAAGACTACCTTCGCCCGGTTCTTGCAAAGCAATAATAATAGCGTTTATTTCCACCATACCGGCATGATTTCCTGCCCGGTTAAAAGTGATGCTGCTACATTCGTTTATATCTCGACGGGTTGCCAGGCCAGGAATCTTGATGTTATGATCAGTTCATATTATTTATGGAGATTACATTTAATGATTCGACTGCTTGCTATCGATCTGGACGGTACGCTTTTTAACTCACAGCAGCAGGTGAGCCCGGTAAATCGCCGGGCTATCCAGTTGGCCTGCCAAGCCGGGATTGCCCCAATTATTGCAACCGGCCGGGGGCAGCAGGGAGTTGAGTTTAGCCTCGATCGTCTGGGGTTGGAGCTGCCGCATATTTGCTCAGCCGGCGCCCTGATTCGTGAAAGTCGTGACGGCCCGCCTATCATGGAAAAAACTTTTCAGGCAATGAATGAATTCAAACATGTGATTAATTTTGTCCGCTGTCATGACCTGGCTTTGATAGCTGATTTGCCCGGAGGCGGCCTCTGGTTTGGCCCTGACGTCCTGGTAGAGCAACTTGATCCGCTGACGGCTGCATCCACCCTGGATACAAGAACTTTTTCCCCTGAAGATGATTTTGATCAGCCCCTGCTGAAGACCACAGTGGTTGTTCCCCCTGATCTGCTTGAGAGGGCAATAACCCTGGTTGAACAAAACTGCCCTTCCCTGCAGCATACCCTGGCCAGCGAGCGATACCTTGATATTACAGCCCGCGAAGTCAACAAAGGTTCAGCACTTGCATTTTATGCTGCCAGGAAAGGGTTTAACTGCGAGGAAATTGCCGCTATAGGTGACCAGCTAATCGATATTTCCATGCTTGAAGTGGCCGGACTGTCTGCTGCCGTGGATAATGCCCACCCCGCAGTTAAAGCCTGCTCCGACCTTGTGGTTCCCTCGAATGACAATGATGGTGTAGCAAGGTTTATAGAAAAGTTGCTTCCCGGTTAGAGCCATTCTGCTAAAGTTTAATTGCTCAAGGGCTGGGTTTCCTCTATAACGCAACGATTATTCCAAGACCTGACTCCCATACATGAAACCTTAGATTTGGTTTTCTACTTATTATATATTGTAATATATGATATAATACAATATAGATATGATTAGTAGTGATAAATTAAGGAGTTGATATGAAATGAAAAAACGCGGTGAAATTAAGGCAAACCGCTTAATAAAAGAAAAATCTCCCTACCTCTTGCAGCATGCTTATAATCCTGTTGATTGGTTTCCCTGGGGCGATGAAGCTTTTGCAAGGGCCAGGGAGGAGAATAAACCTGTTTTTTTAAGCATTGGTTACTCCACCTGTCACTGGTGCCATGTGATGGAGAAAGATTCCTTCGAGGATCCGGAAGTGGCGGATCTGCTTAACAGGCATTTTATTGCCGTTAAGGTAGACCGTGAAGAACGTCCCGATCTGGATCAGAAATACATGGCTGCCTGCCAGGCCTTGACCGGCCAGGGAGGTTGGCCCCTGAGTGTATTTCTTACCCCCGAGCGAAAACCTTTTTATGCTGCCACTTTTATTCCCAAAAACGCCCGTTATGGTCTCAATGGGATGGTGGAAATATTGCCCCGCCTCAGCGAATACTGGCAAAAAGATCGCAATCGGGTGATCCAGGCTGGTGATGAGCTTGTCGCCGCCCTTGCTCAGGTAAGCAGAAAGGGAGCAGATATGGGCCAGTTGAAAGAAAAACTACCTGGAAAAGAGTTGTTGCAAAATGCCTATGGTCAGCTTCAGGGCGCTTACGACAGCCAATATGCCGGCTTTGGTAACGCGCCGAAATTCCCCGCACCTCACCAGCTTATCTTTTTACTCAGGTACTGGAAGAGAACGGGGGAGGAAGAGGCTCTTCAAATGGCGGTAAAGACCTTGCAGGCCATGCACCATGGCGGAATATTTGACCAACTGGCTTACGGTATTCATCGCTATTCAGTTGATGAACGGTGGCTCGTGCCGCATTTTGAAAAGATGCTCTACGATCAGGCCCTGACTACCCTTGCAGCGGTGGAAGCATTTGAAGCTTCAGGCAGTGAGGATCTGGCAGCCATGGCCGAAGAGATTATCACTTATGTTTTAAATGAACTAACCGCTCCAGGCGGCGCTTTTTATGCCGCCGAAGATGCTGACAGCGAGGGGGAGGAAGGTACTTTCTATGTCTGGGATCTGGAAGAATTGCAGCGCCTTCTTGGCACTGAAGGCAGCAAGTTAGTCGCTGATTACTACGGGATCAGCGCAGATGGTAATTTCGAAAAGGGTAAAAGTATTCTCTTCCGAAAACTACCTGACGAAGCTTTTGCCGCTTCCAGAAATATGTCAGTGGAAGCATTAAAAAAGACTGTTGATGAAGCACGTTCGCTATTGCTGGCCTATCGAAGCAGGCGTGAACGTCCTTTTCGTGATGACAAAATTATTACCTCCTGGAACGGCCTCTTCATTGCTGCCCTAGCCCGTGCTGCAGTTGTCCTCAAGCGGAATGATTTCGTTATCGCGGCTGAGCAGGCCTTAAACTTTGTTATGGATGAGATGGTATCTCCTGAAGGAGTTCTCTTTAGGCGCTACCGGGAAGGGGAGGCGGCTATTCCTGGTTTTCTCGATGATTACGCCAACCTTGCCTGGGCTAACCTGGAATTATTTGTTGCAACCAAAAATGATTTATACCTGAAAAAGGCGGAAAGTTTGAGCCATAAAATGCTCGAGCTATTTTATGATCGGGAAGGCAAATTTTTCTACAGTACCTTCGAAGATAGTCCGGCAGAACTGATGCCTGAAGCCGAAGCTTATGATGGGGCGTTCCCATCGGGGGTTTCTGTAGCTGCCATGAATCTGTTGCAGCTGGGCCGGCTGTTGCAGGATGACAGCTTAAAAGATAAAGGCGAAAAGGCAATCAAAGCTCAGCTTGAAAACCTGGAAAGATCACCCACAGGGTTCTGCTATCTCCTGGCGGCCCTCGATTATGCTCTTAATGCTAATGAAGGGTCCTTTCACTGCATTCCGGGTGGGAACTGCGACCGGGTATAACTTTTCTCACCCCTCCCCGGGGGTCTTTTACATCTCCCCGGTAGCGGGGAATTATATGAATGTGAAAATGAAAAACGGTCTGCCCGGCGGCAGGACCGACATTGGCCCCGATGTTATAACCATCGGGGTTGAATTTTTCCTGGAGTATTTTCTTTGTTTCATAGATCAGGTTAATCATAGCTCCATGCTCTTCAGGAGAAGCTTCAAAATATGTGGCAACATGGCGTTTCGGGATAACCAGGATATGCCCTTTGCTGACCGGACAACCGTCATAAAAAGCCAGGGCCATTTCATTTTCTGCAATTATTTGCAGCGAATCTCTTTGACAGAATACGCATTTTTCCATCCCCATCCCTCCAGAATCATAAAAAATTCACCCCTATAATATCACAACTGTAGCTTTTGTAGTGGCGGCTGGTTGAATTGGTTTACGATTTTATAATCACCGAAGCTGCCAGTATTGTAATTTCTGATAAAAACGAATAGGATATCATTATTAACAGGCTTTTCTTTTTTTGCTCAACTGAAGCCAAAGCAATTCAGCATAACTCTTGAGGCTATAAAAACGGGAGGTTTTAGAATGGATGATTTCAGGAACAGTACATTTTTGTTTGTGCTTGGTGCCGTAGTAGCCATATTTGTCACTGTGCAATCGATTGTCTTTTTACGAAAAGCCTGGGTTGAAGGCAAAAAAAGAGGCCTCTCCCCGGAAAAGATGCGCAAGGCGGTAGTTTCAAGTGCGGTTTTTACGATAGTGCCGTCACTTGCCATCCTGCTGACCATGCTGACTCTTGCCGGTGCGCTCGGCCTGGCCCTGCCCTGGATCAGGCTTTCTGTAATCGGGGCCATTACCTACGAGGTACCGGCTGCTGAAGCGGCTGCCCAGGCTACAGGGGCGAGCCTCATGGCTGCCGCAATGCCGGTTTCGGCATTTTCAATTATCGTCTGGGTGATGACCCTGGGAATCATGTCCGGCCCGATTTTTATCATCGCATACTTTAAAAAACTGCAGGGTAAAATCAACCAGATCAAGACAGATGACAATCGCTGGGGCAGCCTGCTGATTTCAGCCATGTTTATCGGGCTGATCAGTTCCTTTCTCGGCAGTGCTCTGGCCGGGGGCCTCGTGTCGATCATGACTCTTTTTACATCGGCGCTGTTCATGTTTGCCTGTATCATGCTGGAGCAAAAAGCCGGTTTAAAAGCTTTCAAGGATTTTGCCCTGCCGCTCAGCATGATCGGGGCCATGGTCCTTGCCATACTCTACTCAGGTTTAGTGGGAGGTTAAGATTATGAAAAACGATAAAGCAGGCGAACAGCTCTATGAAGTATCAATTCACCGCATGGGTCGTCTCTGGATGTCGGCAGCACTGCTGGTCATCCTGGCGGTGCCGGTTGTAATATCAATATTTTTCGAGAGCTGGCCGACAGCCGGGCCCCTGCTGGGCGGTCTTCTGCCGATTTTAATGATTTATGTGCCGATCGGGATCATCGAAGTGATCACTTTTTCACCGATGCTCGGCAGCGGCGCTACCTACCTTGCTTTTACGACCGGCAATCTGACCAACCTTAAGGTGCCCTGTGCTCTTAACGCGATGGAGATTAACGATATTGAACCGGGTTCGAGTGAGGGAGAAGTAATTTCTACTATTGCCGTGGCCACCTCTTCACTTGTGACCAACCTGGTTTTGGTTATCGGCGTGATCTTTTTCTTCCAGCTTACACCTGTTCTTGCTTCACCGGTCTTAAAACCTGCTTTCGAAAATATTATCCCGGCCCTTTTTGGCGCTCTCGGCTTCCTGTTTATATCGAAAAACTGGAAACTTGCTGTGGTACCCCTAACTCTGATGATTATTATCTTTTTCCTGGCTCCCACGGCACCGGTCGGTATTCTCATTCCGGTCAGCGCCCTTTCGGCGATCGCGGCTGCCAGGTTTATGTATAAGAAGAATATGATCTAGGAGGAACCGGCTATGTTAGTCTTATCTATAATTATTATTGCCCTTTTGCTCTTGTTGGTGATTATGATGATCAGGGCAGCCGTCTTCAAACCTCCCCTTGCTGAAAAAAGCCAATCGCCGGCCCGGACTGTTCATTTCGATCTCGATAAGACGGCTAATCACCTGGCCGCAATGATCCGCTGCCGAACAGTCCTGCCTGAAGATGATCAAAGAGCTGATTCCTATCAGGGTTATGCTGAATTTGTTCAGTTCAGGCAGCTCCTGGCTGATTTTTATCCACGGGTTCACCGGGAACTGGAACAGGAGATCCTCTGTGATCATTCCCTGCTCTACCGCTGGAAAGGTAAAAGCAGTAATAAACCGCTTGTCTTAATGGCCCACTATGATGTGGTTCCTGCCGCTGAAAGTCAGTGGCGCTATCCCCCTTTCGATGGGGTGATCTCAGATGGTGTTATCTGGGGTCGGGGAGCCCTTGATACCAAGTCATCACTTTGCGGTATTTTTGAAGCTGTGGAAGCCCTGCTGGGTGAAGGCTTTAAACCCGAGAATGATATTTACCTGGCCTTTGGTCATGATGAGGAAACAGCAAGCACCGGTGCGCCGGCAATTGTCGAAACCCTTAAAAGCAGAGAAGTTTATCCGGCAATGGTTCTTGATGAAGGAGGAGCAATTATAGAGGGAATCTTCCCCGGTGTTGACCTACCTACAGCAGTAGTTGGCATGGCTGAAAAGGGTGTAGCCAACATCGAGTTTTCTCTTGAAGGTAGTGGGGGGCACTCTTCAATGCCGGGGAAAATTAATCCCCTTGGCGAAATGAGCAAAATTATCCTTCATCTTGCCGGCAAGCCTTTTCCTGCTCACCTGCCGCCCGAAGTCAGGCAGATGTTTAATGTTCTCGGTCGGCATACTCCATTTTATTTAAGGATTGTATTTGCCAACCTCTGGTGTTTTGAGCCTCTATTGTTGCGTTTAATCCCCTTGTTCGGGCGCGAGCTAAATGCTCTCTGTCGCAGCACTGCTGTTTTTACCATGATTGAGGGCAGTAAAGCGCCCAATGTGATTCCCGACAGGGTCAGTGCGGTTGCCAACCTGCGCCTGGCAGCGAGGGACCCTCTGGAAGAAGCCCTGCAACACCTCGACAAAGAGGCAAGAATCGCCGCAAAGAAAGCCGGTACGGGCAAAGAACCATTATCTTTAGAAGTCAAGCTGCTTGCCGGTAATAATGCTTCACCGTCAGCAGATTATCGTTCACCGGCCTATAAAATTATTGAACAGACAATTGAACAAACTTTTCATGAGACACTGGTAACACCATACTTAATGTTAGGTGCTTCCGATTCACGTCATTATTGTAAGATAAGCGAGAATGTCCTTCGTTTCTCGCCCCTGCAAATGAACAAGGAAGAGTTGGACAGCATTCACGGTATTGACGAACGAATAACTGTTGAAAAACTAGGTAAAGTGGTCGAGTTTTATTTACACCTTATCGATAATTATCAGGCCCTGCTTAATTGACCGGAGCAGAAAAATTTATTATTGTGCGGTATAATAACTTAGACGGGAAGAGGAGGGGACATTCCAGGGGAGGGCACTGGCAAAGTGACTGAACTAAGCAATGCCGAAAGATTTCTCAATGCCTACTCGGCCATAGAACATGAAATGGAAAGAATTCTCGATCTGAAAGATCACCGCCGTTTCTTTGAACTTGTTGATCGCAGCGCACGGGTCAATCCGGTCATTGAGCGCTACCGGTTTGATCTGAAAGAATATAGTGAGTTGCGAAACGCCATTGTGCATGACCGGGCCGGTGGAGAAATCATTGCTGTACCGGTTGATGATGTAGTTAATAATATTGAGCGCATTGCCGGGTTATTGCTCGAACCTCCCAGGGTAGCG
>CAZVLE010000067.1:0-15568 GCA_964627855.1 uncultured Syntrophomonadaceae bacterium
TTCCTGAATTCACCAGTCAGTTTGCTGCCGTTGGCATAGGTCAAAGTGCCCTGACCATGAAAGACCCCGTCTTTCCATTCCCCTTCATAGGAGGTGCCTCCGACCACATAACTGGTGTAGGTCCCGTAACCGTGAAAGATGTGGCCTCTTAACTGGCCGTTATAAATACCTTCACCGGGAATATCAAGGGTCCCCTGCCTGGGAATAACCGTCCAGTAAGCCAGCACGGATAAAAATACGATACAGGAGATTCCAATGGTTATGAATAACAGTTTTTTGTTTTTTAGCATTGAACAGGTCCTTTCGATTTTTATTAATATTAAACTCGCTCAGCAGTGCTAAATATCTAACCACACTCCTTCTTTGTACGACGAAACATATACAGCTTCGCTAGTTCATTTTACTTAGTTCGAAAACAACGCTCCTTTAAATCATAATATATGAAAAGTTATGTTTTTAGCGAAAACAAGCTAATGGTCTGACTTGGGATCCAGTGGCTTTTCATCTATCAACCTTCCCTGCTTAAAATTACCTTCAAGGATATCGCCATCAACACTGATCAGCTTCCCTTTTCCGTGAAAAAAGCCCTGTTTGAATTCGCCGGTATAATACGAGCCATTGTGATAAGTTAAAGTACCTTGCCCATCGAAAAGGCCATGTTTAAAATGACCTTCATAAATGGCACCGCTTTCCATAACGAGTTCACCATATCCGTGAAGAATATTTATACCTCTTAGCTGCCCCTCATACTTGCCCTGTCCTTCTATTTCAACAACGGTCACCCTCGGGAGATATAAAACAGTAATTATCAGCAAGACGATGAGAATTAAACCTGTAGCTATAATATACTGCAATGTTTTTTTAAAGCTTTTATTTTTGTCGGCTGAACATTGTCCTAAATCATCACTAATCTTATAAATATATTTAGCATCTACAGCTTGTGATAACCCTAAAATAATCCAAAAGAGAGGTAAATTCATGATTACGTCAATATTGAACTGAGCTTGAAATAGGTAGGCAATTATCATGAAGCTTATTAAAGTCTGAACCCAGTCACCTTTTTGCCTTAAACTGAAATATAGCAGAAACAGAAATGAAATCAGGGCAAATATCCCCATCGTAACTGCTATTTCAAGAAAAATATTATACGCCTTGTCTTCATTGTAGCCCTGGGGCACTGGTATGCTAATTGTATCAGCGCCAATACCAAAAGCCCAATTATCCTGCAAAATCTGAAGCGATTCCTGCCATACAAAGAATCTAATAAAAGTAGATGTGTCTGTATGTTCTGTTATATTAGCAATTTCGACAGTTATAGTTGATGCACGTTCTGTGAGCTGGATATTGCTGGTAACTGTTAATAGTAAATAAGTAGCGACAAAAACAATTGACATGGTCAACAAACTTTTCCTGAGCTCCATGTTTTTATAAACGTGATAAATAATAATCATATAGATTCCGGCAAAAGCCAACCATGAGCCCCTTGTTAGAGATACAAGCAAAGCCCCGAAAATTAAGGCTGAACAGATTAACCATAAGCGCTTTTTCTGGTACAAAAACAACATTACTGAAGCAGGCAATATAAAAACCGTATAAGTGCCAAGAAAATTTGGGTTGCCGAGGGTGCCATAGCTATGAAAAGATGCCCTGTAAGCTTCGTGTGGCACAATGTTTACGCCATAATTCTGCATAATTGCAATAACCGATACCACAGCAGCAGCATAAACCATTAGTTCAATTAACAAAATCCTATTTTCAGCATCTATCCTTGAAGCAAGGAGAAAAATTATAGCACAAAATAGGTATGTACTTGCCCCGGTGAAACGCAGGCTGTTTCCACCCCAGGCAGTGGCAACATCATCTGAGAGTAAAGTTGAAATGAAAAGGAATACCATGAAGGCCGCCAGCGCTATGTCAGCTTTCCTAATATATCTAATCCCATTATTAAACAGTACCAATAATGCGAATAATGAAATGATAGATAAGAATAGATACCTGGGGCCATAAAAATAAGGTAATGATGAAGGTACCACAATAAAAGGGTAAATAGACAATATAAAGAATAATAGCATATATTCAGGTTTAAATTTTAAATAATCCTTTATATTCATTTCTGATTTAAGTCTCATTTTTAGATTCAACCCTATTTCGTCGCCCTTATACTTCAATCGATGACTATTTACGAGCAAGCCTCCTGCTAGAATAATAGCAGGAGGCTAGTTCATATTCAATAACTTGATACATAGTTTGATACACTCTGGTTCTCCATTCATACAGTACTGATTATGTAGTACCATCTCCAATTGTATCAGGAACAACATTAATTGCACCTGTGGTTGTTATTGTAACGCTATATCCTCCTTGAGTTGCATCAGAAGCAGAGGGGACCAACATATCTGCAAGAGGTGTCTCAAGGAAAGTATCAAGTTCAGTACCGACTGATAAATCAGTACTAGGAACACCATTTTCTGCGATCCACATTGACCCTGATCCTTTTAAAATTCTTACATTTGCATCATGAGCCCTATTAGCAGCATTAGTAGTAACTGCACCATAAATCGGTATCGCAATCGCCACCAAAATCCCAATAATTACTACAACAACCATCAACTCAACGAGGGTAAAACCTTTTTGGTTCTTATGGAACCTTTTCATTAACTTTTGCATTTTAAATCTCCTCTCGATTTTTTATTATGGGGGGTCCGGGTTTTTTTGATTTCTCGGCCCCTTTAACCGCTAAAACCTTTCCTTTTTTCCTCTGTCACCTCCCGGTAGTATTTTTCGATTCGACGATAAGACCTTTTTAAATAAAAAACCCTGTTTCGGCAACCCGGCAGTCGTACCCTTTCGGGGTTAGACCCAAGGCTTTGCGTCCCTTCCTTTCGGAAGGTTTGCCATTATCGTCAGGTTCGGCTCAAACCTGGAAGAGCTTTTTCTTTGCCCTTCTACTATAGTTATACCGGGATTTCTTTTTTTTAGACACCTTTTTGATAATTTTTTAAAAAAAAAGCAAAAAAAATTACTGGATAGCGTATTTTGTTTGTTTTGGGCTGATTAGCGGTATAAAATACCGGGTTACGGAAAGGTTTCTGAAGCGGTAAAACCTGAACAAGCTTGCTTCAAGCCATTACGTAGGAATGCATTTCCCTGAGGCTGCGATTCATGATGCGGGAGACTTGACGCTGGTTGATGCCGAGTTTTTTGGCTGTCTCTTCCTGGGTCATCCCGTCATAGAAAATCAAGGTGAGCACATTCCTTTGCAGGTCGTCCATCCGTTCGAGGGACATCCGGACGGTAATGACATCTTCAATGGGCAGTTTAAAGTTTTCGTAATGGATGTGTTTAACCTTGGCCAGATCGACATCATCGAGAGGCAGGTGGCCGGCCTGCATCGCTTCAAGGACGCCATCTTCGGAGATGTTCACTTTCCTGGCAATGTCGCCAAGTGAGGGCATGGCACAGTTTTGCTGGGCCAGTTCTTCTGTAGCGCTGATTACCGAGACTTGGATATTTTTGATCCAATCGGGAACCTTAAAAAACTCACGCCGGCGCAGCTCGTGACGAATCTCGCCGGTAATGTAGTGGACGGCAAAGGTGCAAAAGAGGGTGCCACGGGTGGGATCGTAACGATCCAGGGCCCTGAGAATTCCTTCATAGGCAGCCTGCTTAAGATCTTCATCGATAATGCCCCGGCTGTAGATACCGGCGTAGTAGTTGACCAGGGCTTCTGCGGCATTAATGACAGCTTCCTTTGCTTCAGCACTGCCTTCGTCAAAAAAGCAATGGGCCGCTGTTTCAAGTTCGCTGTTTTTGAGATCTCTGTTAACCATCTTCTGGCTTAGCACTCCAGTTGACTGAATAATTAGGTTAGTAATCGCTATGGTTCTCTACAACTTGACACTTATTTTATAAATTTATAAGTTTTGTCATTTTACCTTATTATGATGCTATTTAGATGCTATGTCAAGTTAATAGGTGCTAACTTCTTAATAATTTCAGCCCCGGTCAGGTCTCTTTGCGAAATATTGCGTCCAGGGTGATGATGATATTGATCCTGGCCGGGACATTCTGGTTGCGCGATGTTCTGACCTGCTTGATGCGGATAGCCTTTTCTTCATTGCGCATGTAGTCGAGCAGTTGCAGTAATCCCCTGTAGCGGCCGTCAAGCTCTACTTCCAGAGGCACGCTCATGTATAGGACATCGTCGCTTTGCACTTCACCCATGATGCGCATCTCTTTAAAATGCAAACCATATTCGCCGGCTAAAACATCAAAATAGCCTTTCAGTTCCCGGTCAGCAAATTCTAAAGGGAACCCCAGCGTGAAGTTTTCCTGGTGGGTATGTTCATGCTCTGGTTTATGATCACCATCTACTATCCTTCGATGCTGGAGTTGCTCCCTGGCAAAAAAGTGCTCTTCCTCTTTAATGGCCAGGCTTAGTTCTTCAAGGTTAAGCGCTACCAGGTCGAGTACCTTTTTCATGATGTCATGGATGCGGTCAAGAGATTTTCTTATCCCGGTAACGTCCTCGATCGGAGCCTTGATCGTTTCAGTGTATTGTTCGTCAGCTGTTGTTACAGAATTATCCCCAAAAAGATCTACATTATCCTGATTAATAGCCTTTACTGCCTCTTCGGCAAGACTGACTTTTTTTGCTATCTCTTCCAGGGTCGGCAGTTGATCGGCTTCCTGAGTTAGTTTGTCTGATACAAGACGGACCTGGTCTTTTAGTTCCTTGAGCCAGGCGGGCAGAGTAAAGTGCTTTCTTTCCTGCAAAACTGCCCTGATCTCACTGATGATACAGTGGCTGGCATAGGTTGAAAAGGTCATTTTCCCAGTTGCATCGTATTGCTTTAAAGCCATTAAAAAGCCTTCCTTGGCTGCCTTCTGTAAATCCTGGTCTACTGTATCGGAACTGTAAACCGCGCTATAGTAATCAATCATGGCCTGGCCAACTTCAATCATCTGCTGCTTCGCTGCGGCGCTTTCTGTTTCTAAAAATTCCTGAACCGCCTTTTCAAGCCTCGGCAGTTTGCTGATTTTTTCATGCGTGGTCATTGATGCCTGCCCCCCCTCGCGTTACCTTGCCGGCTGAAAGCAGCCTTATCTCTATGCAGCAGTTGCCACAATAGTCAACTTATAATGCCTTAAGGTGATATGTCACCATTGTAAAAGGCCCTGAGAGTTACTCTCGTGTTAATCCTGGCCGGAATATTTTCGTTACGGGTCGTATTAACTTTATCGACTCGAATTACTTTTTCAACTTTACGCAGGTGATCAAGCAGTCGCAGTAAGCCGCGGTAACGACCCTCGAGGTCTACTGCCATTTGAACCGTCGTCATCCCAACTTCGTCCTGTTCGCTTTTTTCTTTAAGCTGCAAATCCTTCAGGTTCAAACCGAACTCATCGGAGAGCACTTCAAAATAACGCAAAATTTCCTCTTCTGAATATTGCTCAGGGAAATCCATTTTGAAACTTTTCAGGTAATCCTCTTCAACTTTTCCATCTCCCAGGCCAATCAAGCGCAAATACTGGGCCTGTTCACTACTCAAAGCCATCTCTTCTTCCTCAATGGCCATGTTCAATTCCTTAATATTGACAGAAATAACCGAAAGTACTTTCCGCTGAATATCTTTAAGTCTGTCCATCGATTTTCTAATCTTGATGACATCTTCTATCGGCAGTTTAAAAGTATCGTGGTGAACGCTTTTTAGCAGCGACACATTGATTTTATCACTGGAGACCCTGCCGGCCTGCATGACCTCGGCAATGCCCTCTTCATGAATGTTGACCCTTTTAGCGATATCTTCAAGCGTCGGCAAAGCTTCATTCTCCTCGGCCAGTTCTGCCGTCGCATTGATGACATCGTCCTGGATCCGTTTCAGCCATTCAGGGGTCTTAAAAATCTGCCTCGAGAGCAACTCCTGCCTGATGGAACTGATAATACATTGAGTGGCATAGGTTGAAAAGGGCAGTTCGCAGGAGAGATTATAACGCTTCAGGGCACCAAGAAAACCTTCTTTTGCAGCCAGCTGCAGGGTTTTGTCGAGCTGACCCTGGCTGTAGATGCCGGCATAATAATTAATTAAAGCCTGTCCGACGGCAACCATGTCCTGCCGTGCCGTTGGACTGCCTGTTTCCAAATAATCTTTCACGACAGCATCGAGATTGGCCGGTTTACTGGTTGACTGTTCGGGATTCATAGATAATACCTCCCTGTTTTAACCTTGAAAACTATATCAACCAACAATTCAATTATCTTTCTCTTACATAAAGGCCTCACCTGTCGATTAAGGTGAGGTTCCTGTGGCCGGCATAAACGACTGATTCGCTAAAAAGCCCCTCTATCTTTGCGCCGCTACCTTTCGGCAGTTTGCCATTTTCAGTTTACTTTAGTTAATTTTTTCATAATTATAATAATACGTCAAGAATAAATTTTTGCTGACTATTGCCTGACAACACGGTGGTTGACATTTTTCTCCATTGTCTCCCTGTCTACAGCGTAATCAATTGCTTCGCTGTTTGATATGACACCCTCTTCAAAAAGGTACTGTAAATGTTTGTCCATCGTCTGCATGCCATAGCGGGAGCCTGACTGGATGAAAGAGTTGATTTGATGAATCTTTCCTTCCCTGATCAAACTGCGGATTGCCGGGGTACAGATCATTATTTCCACTGCCGGTATACGCCCGAAAGCTTCTTTGCGCTTCAGCAAACGCTGCGAGATAACCCCGGCCAGGGAGTTGGAAAGCTGAATGCGGATTTGCTGCTGCTGATTCTGGGGGGAAACGTTGATAATGCGTTCGACGGTCTGGGCCGAACTGTTTGTGTGGAGGGTAGCCATCACCAGGTGACCGGTTTCCGCTGCCGTGACAGCGATTGCTATTGTTTCAACGTCTCTCATTTCTCCCACAATAATGACGTTGGGATCCTGACGCAGGGCGGCACGCAGGGCAACAGGGTAAGATTTGCTGTCACGCCCTATTTCACGCTGGGTTATCATCGACTTTTTATGTTTATGGATGAACTCGATCGGTTCTTCCAGGGAAATAATGTGAATCTCCTTTTCCCTGTTGATCAGATCGGTCATGGCGGCCAGGGTCGTTGATTTACCGCTGCCCGCCGGACCGGTAATCAGGATCAGGCCGTATTTACGCCGGGCCAGGGTAGCAACAGCATCAGGAATGCCCAGCTCAGTCAATGAAGGGATGATGGTTTTGATCACACGGATGGCGATGCCGATCAGGCCCCGCTGCCGGTAGATGTTAATGCGAAATGAGCCAATTCCCTGGTATTCCTTAGAAAGATCCACCTCACCGCTTTTATAGAGTAATTCAAGCCTGCTATCTCCGATAATTTCTTTAGCCAGGTTTACCAGCTGTTCTTCCTTCAATTCAGGCCCGGATAGCTGCTGTAAACGACCATCAATACGCAACACCGGTGCAAGACCAACATTGAAATGAATGTCAGAGGCATCTTTTGTAACCGCTTCATGCAATATTTTTCTGAGCATGACAATTGACCTTTCTCAACCGTTTGCTTGTTGATAGAAACAAATCAGGCTAAAACTCTCAAAACCTCTTCCAGGCTGGTCAGGCCGGCCCTGGCCTTGAGCAAGCCATCCTGACGCAGGCTGATCATACCTTCCTTGATTGCCTTTGCCGCTATTTCACCGGATGAATGCTTTTGCAGGGTTAAATGCTTAATATCTTCACTAACTATTAAAAGCTCATAGACCCCTTTTCTGCCTCTGTAACCTGTTTTGCTGCAGCGCATGCAACCTTCCGGTTTAAAGAGGGTAACACTGCTTTCATTGGGAGCAACCGGGTAGTCAGGCACGGAGGTAAGAAGCTCATCGCGGCTGATTATATGTTCCTTACGGCACTGCTTGCAGAGCAACCTGACCAGGCGCTGGGCCAGCACGGCTACAACTGAAGAGGCCGTCAGGTAAGATTCAATACCCATTTCGCCAAGGCGTGTAATGGCACCGGCTGAGTCGTTGGTATGTAATGTAGTAAGCACCAGGTGACCGGTCAGGGCAGACTCAATTGCTATACGGGCTGTTTCTGTATCCCTGATCTCTCCGATCATCACTACATCGGGGTCATTTCGCAAGATGGAGCGCAATCCGGTGGCAAAGGTTAGGCCTGCCTGCGCATTGACCGGAACCTGGTTGATGCCGGCCATGCGGTATTCGATTGGATCTTCCACGGTAATGATATGCTGTTCCACCTTGTTGATCTCAGAAAGGGCCGCATAAAGAGTTGTTGTTTTACCGCTGCCGGTCGGACCGGTTACCAGAACACAGCCGTGCGGCCTGGTAATCATCTTGCGAAAGAGTTGTAACTGCGAGTCGGGGAAACCCATTTCAGGCAGGGTTATCAACCTTGCACTGCGGTCCAGTAAACGCAGGGTAAGTTTTTCACCATAAGCAGTGGGTAAAGAAGCGACCCTGAAATCAATCACTTTTTGATCAATTTTCAAGGTGATGCGCCCATCCTGGGGCACACGCCGGTTGGCTATATCCATATTGCCCAAAACCTTGATCCTTGAAACCAGCGGAGGGTAAAGCCTAAAGGGAGGCTGCATCACTTCATGAAGAACACCGTCAATGCGGTAACGCACGCGCAGACTTTTTTCCTGCGGCTCAATATGGATATCACTGGCCCCGTCACGAACAGCCTGATTAAAGATAAGGCTTGCCAGCTGGACAGCCGGCTTACTGATCGAGACCTCCTCTGCGTCTTCATACTCAGCCGGTGCATCTTCCTCTTCTTCGTCGATCATTACCGAACTGGTTATGCGTGAATACTGCTCAATTGCCGCTCTTAGTTCGCTGCCGGAAACGCAAACCGGTTTAACCTCATAGCCGGTAATTAAGCGGATATCATCGATGGCCAGGATATCATTGGGATCAAACATTGCTACGACAAGACGCTCGTTCTCAAAATAAACCGGTAAGGCCCGGTAACGCCTGGCTGAATCAGGGTCAATTAAAGAAGCAGCGGTGGAATCAATTTTAATTTTTTCCAGCGATACATAGTCTACCCCGGCCTGAGCGGCGATAGCCCTGGTGACATTTTCTTCTGAAGTGAAGCCGAGTTCAATCAGAATTTGCCCGATCAGCTTATTATCACCTTGCTTCTTAGCAGCTTCGTGCTCTTCGAGTGCCTTTTTAAGCTGTTCACGGGTAATCGCACCATTCTCATAGAGCAGGTGGCCAATTCTTTTTTCACTGGTTTTCTTCGATCTCATGGTCTCCATTTAACTGGAAAAGCTCCTCTTGATAGCTTATTCTGCAGGGCTTTCTTCAATGCTTTCTTCCCTGCTTACCTCACTGCCTCTGTAAAAAGCATTGGCATTAAGGTTAACCCTAATTTTTGCTTCTTCCGGCATGCTTAAAGCAATGCTGATATTATCGACCCTAATCGCCCTCTCACCATGCCTTAAATAATTGAGAAAACCGACCATCTGGCGATAACGACCTTCAAGAACAACAGTCAGCGGCATGGTAACATAGCCTTCTTCACTTGCTACTCTGCCATCGAAGCGAATTTCAGACAGGGCAAGATCATAATCTTCAGCCAGGGTTGAAAAATAGCGCAGGATCTGTTCTTCTTCAGGTTGCTCAGGTATTAATACTCTTAAGGCGGCAATTCTATCCTGGTAAAATGGCGCATTATCCCGGTATTCCTGCAATCTTTGCAACTGGCTGCGGGACTGGTTTAGCATGAATTCTTCATTTTCACGTTCAGACCGTAAAGTGCGCAGGTTTGCTAGTTGGATATAGATCAGCGTTAAGCCAAGGATAACCGCTGCTACGGCAACTGCAATGACAATTATTTCCTTACGCGAAAGCCTTGTCTTAAGAGCCACCCTCTTCATCCTCCTCCCCCCGGAGGGATTCACCGGGGCCGCCGAGTAAAACACTTTCTATTTGAAACTGCACTGATGCCCTGTCATTCAAAGTGGTTTCTGAAGACACTCGGCACTGCACCTGATCCAATTCTTCCATCTTATCGAGCTGTTCTAATAGCACAGCAAGACTATCATGGCTAGCTGTGGTGCCGGTCATACTCAGGGAACCGCTTTGATCGGCATAGCTTGCCCTTAAATCTGCAAGTTGTGTTCCCAGCGGAATATTTTGCCCGATGCTGTTTAAGAGCGCGCCCCACAGAGGTTCGCTACCGATAACTGCACTGAATAATTGCTCAACCTTGTTTAACTCCCGGTACAACCGTTCATATTCTTCCAGTTCGGCGACCTGTCTTTCTACCAGATCGCGGTCACTTATCATAGAATCGAGGTTGCTGCGCACAATGAAAGAATCAGCCAATAAAAATGCATTAGCCGCAACTAAGATAATCAGTATTATTAATAGCATCAGCAGTAGCTTGCTTTGCCTGCGTTTGGCCAGTCTTTCTTCTTTAATTTCAGGAGGCAGAAGACTGATCTGCTTCATCATTATCCCTCCAGACCTCTAAGGGCCAGACCGGTACTAATCACAAATTCTATTGCTTCAATATCTGCTTTAACCAGCCTGCGCCTGCTCGGGTTGTAGGCAGCAAGCGGATTAAAAATTCTGACCGGAATTTCAAGGTATTCTTCAAGCTGATCGGCTATACCCTCGAAAACAGCGCCCCTGCCACTCAATAGCATCCCTTCAACCAGTGTAGACCCCGGTTGTGAATTGTAATAGGCCAGCGAAGACCTGATCTCTGCAGCAAGGTTGTTCACCCAGCCCGTTAAAATATTTCTACTCTGGTCATCCCTGGCAACCTGTGCACAGGTATCCTCCAGCGAGCAGCTGAGGTTATCGGCCAAATCGTTTATCTTAACCAGGCCAAGCCGGGCCATGCGTGGCTTACCGCCCGAGGAAACGAGGATACTGTTCAAACCGTTGGCCACATTTACCATAACAATGGTCATGTTGGCCGCTTTTTCCGGCAGGAGATTAATCAAAGACATGCTTGCAACATCAATGTCAAGCGGTTCAAGATTGGCAATTTTTAAAACTTTAAGGAATGAGCCAAGCATATCTCGCTTTGCCGCGACAATCAGTACTTCGAGATTTGTCGTTTCATTTTCAGCGGTCTCAGTTTCACCTAAAACAAGGTAATCAAGGACGACACTTTCAAGCGGTATGGGCAAATTCTCCTGGGCCTGAAAGTTAACCACGTTTTTTATCTTGTCAGCAGGCACCTTCGGGATGGTTAAGTAACGCACCAGGACACCCTGATTTGAAACACCGAGAATTACTTCTCTGTCTTTGAAGCCGGCTTTTTGCCACATCTTCCTGAGGGCTTCTCCGACAACATCGGGTTGCATGATGATCCCTTCCTTTACCGCTCCTTCAGGAAGGTCAATGCAGCAAAGGTTGGACAGGTTAGGAGCTGAAATTTTCCCGGTCATTTCAACGGCCCGGACTGCTCCATTATCTATTTCCAGGCCGATAGCCCGCTTACGCCTTTCTGCTGACATCAGCTAACAGCTCCTTTAAATCTGGGTTATAACGGTAAAAATAGGCAGGTAGAGGGCAATAAGCATTCCCCCGACCAGCACTCCAATCACAATCAGCATCAGGGGTTCGATCAGGGCAGTGAGCCCCTTAGTCATCGTGGCCACTTCTTCTTCAAAGAACTCAGCTACTTTATCGAGCATGGCCGCCATGTCGCCTGTTTCTTCGCCCACTGAGATCATATGCGTAACCATCGGCGGAAAGGCTCCGCTTTTTTCGAGAGGGGCCGCAATGCTGCTACCTTCCTGGATTTGCCTGCCCGCATCTGTCGTAGCATCGCTGATTACTGTATTTCCGGTCGCCTTCCCTGAAGCATCAAGGGCCTGGACAACTGGAATGCCGGTCGAAACCATGGTTGAAAATGTTCGCGAAAAACTGGCTATGACGGTTTTTTGAACTAAAGCACCGAAAACGGGTAAGCGAAATTTAAGGCGATCCAGCTGTTTTTTGCCCTGCTCGCTTTTGGCATAGGAGCGCAACAGTAAAAATATAATGATCATGAGAGGAAACAGGATGAACCAAAAATTCTTCAGCAGGTCAGATAAGCCAATGATTAAGCGGGTGGGCAGGGGCAACACCGCATCGGGTGGAAAAAAACCGACAAAGATGGGCACCAGGAAAAAGAGCATGGCAAAAAGAATTATTACTGCAAAACCAAGGACAGCAAGGGGATAAAAGGTGGCCGATCTGATATTGTCACGCAGCTCTTTATCTTTTTGCAACTGCTGGGAAAGCCTGGTCAGGGTCTGTTCGAGAGTACCGCCTGCTTCACCGGCCTCGACCATATTGATATAGAGAGACGAAAATATTTGCGGGTAAATTTTCAGTGCATCACTGAAGCTGAGACCGCCTTCTACTTCACGGGTGATACCGGCCAGGGCATCGGCGAGCGAAGGATTGGTTACCTGCCTGCTCAGGGTAAAAACAGCCCTGGTTAATGGTATGCCAGAGTTGAGCATGGCGGCAAGCTGGCGGCTAAAAAGGCTCAAGTCGGCCAGTTTGACCTTGCGGCTGATTTTGAAAGAAGTACTGAAAAAAGAGGGCCTGGCTTCTTTAATATCCATAGCCATCAAACCCATGGAGCGAAGGCGCTCAATGACACCCGATTCATTTTCGGCTTCAATTTTACCGGTTACAGTATCACCGGTTTTGCTGATCGCTTCGTATTGATAAGAACCCATGATGGTTCATCTCCCGGAAAACTGTCTACCGGCTAGGTAGCGGCATAAGTCTGTTTTTGCAACAGCCTTTCAAGTTCTATTTTATCTATACATTTCTCAAGAGCTTCATTGCGGCTGATCTTGCCTCTAAGGCAAAGTTCAGCCAGGGTCTGGTCCATTGTTTTCATCCCCTGGGCTTGACTGGCCTGCATCACTGAATAGATCTGGTGTTCTTTCCCTTCCCGGATCAGAGTTTTCACGGCAGTGTTGGTTTTTAAAAACTCCATGGCCAATACCCGACCATCGCCGTTAACATTGGGAATCAACTGCTGGGAAAGCACAGCCTGCAAGGAACCGGTCAACTGCTGACGAATTTGATCACGCTGGTGATCGGCAAAAACATCGACAATCCTGTTTATAGTCAGCGGCGCTGTCTGAGTGTGCAAGGTAGAAAAGACAAGGTGTCCTGTTTCGGCGGCAGTCAGGGCAATGGCTATGCTATCCAGGTCACGCATCTCCCCGATCAGAATTACGTCGGGATCGTGCCTTAAAACATGACGCAGGGCGCTGGCAAATGAATGGGTATCAATACCCACTTCACGCTGCTTTATGGATGATTTTTTATGCGAGTGTAAAAATTCGATCGGGTCTTCAACGGTAACTATGTTTAAATCTCGCTCCCGGTTGATAATATCGATCATTGCCGCCAGGGTTGTTGATTTACCGCTGCCGGTTGGTCCGGTTACCAGGACCAGGCCCCTGGGTAGAAAACAGAGCTCTCTAACCCCTGGCAAGACCCCTAGATCTTCAAGATCGGGAACCTTAAAGGGCACAACGCGCATAGCCAGGGCAGGTGTACCCCGCTGAAACATTATATTACCACGAAAACGGGCCACCCCCGGTATGGCGTAGGAAAAGTCAAGCTCCAGATCTTTTTTTAACATTTCTATCTGGTTCGGCTTGATAATCTGGACCAGTAATTCCTTTACATTCTCAGGCTTGAGAATAGGATATTCAAGTTTAATCATGTCCCGGTTGATCCGGTAAATCGGCGGTTCAAAAGGAACGATGTGAACATCAGAAGTCCCTTTTTCAACTGCCATCTTCAAGATCTGATCCATTGTTAACGGGTATTTAGCAGGTGCATTCATTTATTCTGTCACCTTTTGCCTTTTGATCTCTTTTAGCCGGATGGCTCGATATCGCCGACTGCTTCATCACTGTTATTATTACTATGTCTTGTTAAGAAAACTGCTTCAATATTTCTGTTTTCATAAATGTTAAAGGTATAGGTAGTTCCTGTTGAAAGGATCACACCCTTTTCAACCCAGTGTACGAATTCATACCCTTCATTCGAGTTAGCGATAACTGTAACGCTCGAACCCTGGGTATAGGAACCACTGCCGCTTATGGCGCCACCTTCGGCAGGTACCGCGTTAAGGGTCACTGAATGAGAAGGCAGGTTGGGCGCCTGGGGAACTGGGGGAATATATTGCACAGTATCATTGAGGTCAAGTGGTTCTTCGGTCAGTGAAAATGGCATCCTGGCCGTACCGGCTATCGCCGCAATCATCTGGTTAACCAGTTTAATATTGTCGGGCGTACCCTCGGCAATGAGATAACGAACCTGGTCACTGTAGTTGTTGGCAAAATCGCGGGTTATCTTCATCTTGATGTCATAGGGCTTGACAATCGGGCTATCCCAGTCCATGAAAATATAGGGAACGGGATCGGGGTGATCCCAGGTGACCCAGCCCAGGTCGGAACGACCGTCTCTGAAGCCGTCGAGCAATATGCTGAGCAGATCAATCAGGGCTTCCAGCTCTTCCTCTGCCCGCGAACCGGTTGCCGTTGCTACAGGCATCCTGATTTTACGGGCTCCTCCTTCGGCAAAGGCGGCATTTTCCATGACATCGAGCCGGTTGATAACTTCTCTGGCTTTACCAAGCGCCATCGGTGTTCCCTGCATCCAGAGTGCCTTCTGGTTAGATTCGACAGTCAGTACCTCTACCGGTATGCCCAGGCCTTCTCCCTCCTCTTCCTTGATAATCAAGTCCGCCATCAGGTCAGCAGAAATGTAGTAGAGGCTGTAACGGGTTAAAAGCATACGATTAGCAAAGTCATCGTAAAGCCTTCCTCTTTCGCCGACGATATAATTGCGGCCGATGGTCAGGTAGTCAAAACCAACTTTTTGCAAAACAATTTGCATTGTATTTAGCGGTGAGAGTTGTTCTGTTCTAATTGTAATTTTTTGCGGCTCTTCGAGGTAAATTATATTGGCATTAAGCTTATAGGCCAGCATCGACAGGACATCGATCAGATCGGCGTCACGAACATCGAGTGATATATTGGTCGGGGTGGTATGAGCAGGTTTTGGAGCTGTAATCGATTCGGTAATATCCGCCCAAAGTTCTTCAGCGATAAAAGGTGGTGGATCAGAAAGAGGAACTGTTGCTGCCTGCTCCTGGCCGGTGGCAAACTGACTTTGAGCAACAGCTTCATTGCCGGGTGTAGTTGAGGCATCATTGAGCAGAACCTGCTCATTCAGGCCGAATGAACAGTTGACGGTAATGAGAAATAGTGCCAGCAGACCGGTCAGGGTAAACAACCAGCGTCGATCAAGGCTACTCAGGCTTGCTTTTCTGCGTTTACTTCTCAACTGTCGCCCTCCTCCCCGTCACTTTGAACAGCAGCGTCGTTCTCATCAATGTTCAGGTCAACAAGGTCAAGCGATCTTGTCAGCGGGGGTTGATCGAAAAAAAGACTGACTTCCTGGTTATGTGCTCTTAAAACTGCTGAATCCCTGGTTATTTTCGTCACTGCCCACAAATCGTCGACGTAATCACCGACACTGACGATATAAGAAGTGCCACCTGACTCGATAATAGCC
>CAZVLE010000068.1:0-24337 GCA_964627855.1 uncultured Syntrophomonadaceae bacterium
GCTAAAAAATAACTTGACTTTTTTGTAAACGTTTACTATGCTGAAAATACAAACTTCAAACGTTTGCGGAGATGAGCTCTTAATGCCTGTTACAATAAAAGATATTGCCAGGGTGGCCGGTGTTTCTTATGCTACTGTATCGCGGGCCTTAAACGATCATTCTGAAATTAGCGCAAAAACCAAGGCCAAGATTGTGGAAATAGCAGAGGAAATGGGTTATTCGCCCAATGCTATCGCCCGGGGCCTGGTTAAAAAGAATACCAACATGGTTGGTTTGCTGGTTCCCGATATTACAAATCCCTACTTTCCGGAAGTTGCCAGGGGAGTGGAAGACCATTTAAGTTCTGTCGGAATCAATCTTTTTCTCTGTAATACCAACTGGGAAGAAGAGAAAGAAATGGTTTACATCCAGGCTCTCAGGGAAAAGAGAGTGGAAGGTTTAATTATCGCGCCCGTTACGATTTCTTCGCACCAGAGAATCAGAGAAGAAAACCTGAATATGCCTGTTGTTTACATCGGCAGTAAAACCGATGATGAAGATGAAAACTATGTCATTCTCGATAATGTTGAAGCTTCTTTTATTGCCACGGAATATTTGATAGAGCTGGGTCATAAAAACATAGCCTTTATCGGCGGCTATGAGAGTTCTGTCAGCAATAGCGACAGGGTCAGGGGTTACCGGGAAGCTTTAAAAAAACATAACCTGGAAAGAGAAATAAACATGATCAAAAGCACTAGCTTCAGACGAGAGAGTGGTTACGCCATTGCCCTCGAGTTAGTCAGGGAAGGGAAAGTTCCATCGGCAATAGTTGCAGCCAACGACATTATTGCGCTCGGTGTGATCGAGGCTTTAGAAAACAATGGTTACAATGTACCCGGGAATGTCTCCGTAATTGGGTTTGACGACATTCAATTTGCCTCTCTGCCGAAAATAAACCTGACTACCATAGCCCAACCCAAGTACCGGATGGGTGTGGATGCGGCGAAAATTCTTGTCAGGAAGATTAATAGCAAAACGGAGCATTCCATACCAGTGGAAAATCAACATGTTGTTAAACCGAAACTTATTGTGCGGGGGACCTGTGCGCAGAGGTAAAAATTTTTACTTTTTTGCAAACGTTTGCATGGATCTTTTAACTACACTATCAGGAGGGGTTTAATAGATGAAAGATAAGATGAAAGGAGTTACCCTGCTTGCAGATTGGGATCCTAAGGCGGAGTACAGGCTTGGGGCCAAAGATATTGAGAGGAGGCAAACTTACCTTGGCAGCAAGGTATGGCGCTATCCTCGAATCGAGATTATTGACTATGCTATTCCGGAGCCTGGACCGGATGAAGTGTTAATTGAAGTTAAAGCCTGTGGTATATGCGGATCGGATGTGCATATGGCACAGGCTGACGAACAGGGTTATATCTATTACCCGGGGCTGACCGGTTTTCCAACAATTATGGGTCATGAATTGGCCGGAATTGTCATAGAAGCCGGAACAGAAGCCATCGACAAATCGACCAATAAGCCCTTCCAGGGAGGAGAGCCGGTCTGTGCTGAAGAGATGGTCTGGTGTGGCCGGTGCAAACCCTGTGCTGACGGCTATCCCAACCATTGCGAGCGTTTGGATGAAATCGGTTTCAATATTAACGGTGCTTTTGCCCGCTATATTGTTCTGCCTTCAAAATTGCTGTGGAGCCTGGAGCCGCTGCGGAAGCGTTACCGGGGTGATGATATTTTTTTGGCCGGCAGCCTGGTTGAACCAACCAGTGTAGCTTACAATGCCGTAATCGAAAGAGGTGGCGGCATCAGGCCCGGTGATAATGTGGTTGTGTGTGGTGGCGGGCCGGTAGGGTTGGCAGCATGTGCGATTTTAAAGAGACAAGGGGCAGCGAAAGTAATATTATCGGAACCGGAAGAAGAAAGAGCGGCATTAGGCAGGGAAATGGGTGCAGATTTTATTGTTAACCCGCTCAAAGAGAATTTTGCAGAGGCTGTCCTGAGTTTTACCGGAGGAATGGGAGCAAACCTTTTTCTGGAAGCAACAGGCTTGCCCGCAATAGCTTATCCCGGTATCGAGCAGGTCATTTGGGAGGGAAGGGCTCTCAATAGTGTTGTGGTTCTTGTGGCCAGGGCTGATGAAAAGATGCCGGTTAACGGTGAGGTGCTCCAGGTCAGGCGGGCCGCTATTGTCGGGGCCCAGGGCCATTCAGGCCATGGAACATTTTCGCGGGTAATTGAGTCGATGGGTGACGGTATGGATATGACGCCCCTGGTAACCAAGAAAATCAGCCTTGAAGAAGTGCCCGAGCACATTTTTATGCTGCAGAAGGACCGCTGTGAATGTAAGATTACCTGTGTTTTTTAATAATCCTGTCGTAGTTTGGCAATTTAAGCTTTGAAGGAGGAATTAAGATGGCAGACAGTGATCATGCCTGGTTGTTTACCGACAACCCTGCCATAAAGTTTGAAGATAATACTGTTGGCAGGCTCAAGAAAGAAATCTGGGATGCATCTGCTGAGGAAATTGACAGTATCCTCAATGAATATGGGATACCAGCAGAACCGGAAATCGGTAAGGCCGGAACCTACATTCAGAATACTCCCAGAAATCGTGTTGTAGAAAAGAGAAAGAAAAACGACATCATCTTTATACCTATCGGGTCCACTGAAAATCACGGCATGCATGCCAACAGTGGCCTTGATACTTTTATGGTTACACAGATTTTGGAAGGTATAAGACGATATACCGAAAAGCAGGGTCATGAAGTGAGTCTGGCCTTTACTCCACTAAACTACGGAGGGCATCCCTATCACCATCTCGGGATGCCGGGAACGGTGATTATGCCTGAAGAAGTTGTTAAGGAGACTCTCATTTATACCTTGCTTGGTCTTTGGAATGATGGGTTCAGGAAAATAATTCTGGTCAATAACCACGGTCACCTCTGGATGTTGGAAGCGGCGATCCAGGAATTTATGAAGCGTTTTCAACTGCCCGGTATTTTTATGGTCATCGACTGGCACAGGGCAGTCAGAGAATTCTTTTATCCAACAGGCCGGGATGATAGTTTGGAAACACATTTTGTGCATGCCGACGAAAGTGAAACTTCGGTTGCCCTGTTCTTGTTCAGGGAGATGATCGACATGGCTGTGGTAGTTGACGCAGAAGGAGAAGCATACTTACCGGAAGGACATTTTGATAAAGCAGTTGATCCTTTTAACCGGCCAAACCGCTGGTCACAGGGAGAAGGGCATATTGCCATAGAAATGGCTGCCACACCCGAGGGGGTGGTCGGTAAGCCTTCACTTTCAAGCGCAGCTAAAGCGAAAAGGCCTGTTGCGGCAATTTTAAAGTACCTGACCCTGCTTCACGACCAAATTCTGGAGGCCTTTCCGGCCGGGATGGTTCCGCCGGTGGAGAAAGTCACTCTGCGCAAGGCAAAAGATATGGAACCTTTTCTGAAGGAGCCGTTCAGTGAAGGATGGAAATCTGTCTACGAGCTTCCTCAGATCGGGGTGTTCACAAAGCTCTAGGGGTTTTAGCTGTTAGGTGTTAGGTTGCCTGGCTTTATAGCTGGGTTAATAGCAGCAGATAGTCAAGCATTGATCAACTTTCGGGAGAGATCATAATTGGCCCTGAAGTACAGTGTGACAGCAGCGAAACAGATACCTGATACAGCACCTATTTTGCTGAGAGGTGATTTCTTCAGGTGCATAGAAGACGCATTGGAAATTGGTTACCGGTATATGGAAATCCATCTCAGGCATGCCGGTCAGGTCGACGGTTATCTGCTAAAGTCTTATTGCGAAGAACGGGGGCCCGCTATATCAACCATCGGAACCGGAATGGGATATACGGTTGATCGGCTTTCACTGACTGATGGTGACAGCCAGATCAGAAAGCTTGCCCTTGAGAGGCTCATTGATCATATTGACCTTGGAGCAATATTGAACTGTGGCGTAATCATCGGATCGATGAAGGGTAGTATTGCCGAGGCAGAGCGTTATAAAACCTATGAAAACTACTGCCTTGAAGGGATGAAAAGGTTGGCGGAACATGCCGGATCCAGAGGAATTCCCCTTTACCTGGAATGCATTAACCGCTATGAGCTCAATTATCTCAATACTGTTGAGGAAACCCTTGCTTTTATTGAAAAACTGGCCAGCCCGGATGTAAAAATACTGGTTGACACATTTCACATGAATATCGAAGAGCCTGACATCGTCGAAAGTATCTTGTTATGCAGAAAACACCTGGGGCATGTGCACCTGGCTGACAGCAACAGGCGTTATCCCGGGGCCGGTCATATTGATTTCAAAGCAGTTGTCAGGGCACTGGGTAGTCTTAACTATAAAGGCTATGCCGCCCTGGAGTGCATGGCCTGCCCGGACCCTCTGACGGCAGCGAGAAAAGGCCTTGATTATTTAACTGCCCTGGAAGGGATATCAGACTAAAGCAGAAGCTCTATTCCCGGGCGAGCGGGGAGATGATCATAATGCTAAGTAGTGACCAGCACAAAAGTTACCGCTATTACAGGGATCTCTTTTCCGGGAGTTCTTTTCCCCTTGCCTTCGTCGATCTGGAGATGCTGGATGCCAATTGTGAGTCTATTGCCGAAAGGGCAGGCGAAAAGCAGGTACGGATTGCCTCCAAATCAATCAGGTCTGTAGCGGTAATCAAGCTTATCCTCGAAAAGAATCGTAGCCTTTATAGTGGTGTAATGGCTTATCATCCCGATGAGGCGGTGCACCTTTACAACAATGGCATCAGAGATATACTGCTTGCCTACCCCTACTGCAATCAGGATCAGCTTACCAGAATGGCAGCCTCCGTGCAGGAAGGGGCCCTGATTCGACTCATGATTGACCACTTTGATCAGGCAAAAATGGCTTCCTCTGTGGCAGTTAAGGCGGGCATAGATTTTGAAATCTGTCTTGACCTTGATATGTCGACCAGGCACCTGTTTATCTACTTTGGTGTTTATCGCTCGCCGCTTAAGTCGGCAGCCGATGTGGTAGCCCTGGCTGAGAAGATTGGAGCCCTTCCGGGATTATCGATCACCTCGCTGATGGGCTATGAAGCCCAGGTGGCAGGGGTTGGCGATCGCATTCCCGGCAAAAAGCTGCAGAATCTGCTCGTATCCAGGTTGAGACGACAGTCACATTTTCTGGTGGCAAAAAGAAGAAAAGAGGCCTATGACGCAGTGGTCGGGGCCGGTTTCAATGTTGCCCTGGTCAATGGAGGAGGTACCGGCAGTTTTGAGTTCACCAGAAACGAAGAGTGCGTTACGGAAATAACTGCCGGCTCCGGGTTTTTCTGCAGCGGACTATTTGATTATTATTCCAACTTCCGTCACCTGCCGGCTGCTGCTTTTGGTCTCGAGATTACCAGGACTCCGGCTCCGGGGATGTTTACCGCGGCCGGTGGAGGCTATATCGCCTCGGGTGCAACGGGCCCGGAAAAGCAGCCCCTGCCCTACCTGCCCCGGGAAATCAGCCTGGTTGCTAACGAAGGCTTTGGTGAAGTGCAGACGCCTTTTTATTATTCGGGACCTGAGCCTTTAGAGATTGGCGATCCTGTCTTTTTCAGACACAGTAAGGCCGGGGAACTTTGTGAACGTTTCAACCACCTTCACCTGGTGCGTAATGGCAAGATTGCAGCAGTGGTGCCCACTTACCGGGGGGAAGGTTTAAGCTTCTTGTAGCCTGATCGGGAATACCAGGAAGATGGGATCATGAGGAAGGGGTAAATATTGATGAACAGTTCTTTTATCAGTGGTACGATGTTGGAAATGTCATGGGTCGAGATTCGCGATAAGGCCAAAAAAGGAGCGGTTGTTCTATTCCCCATTGCCGTGGTGGAGGAACATGGTCCGCACATGAGTGTTTCGGTCGATATTTTCATGTCTTACCTGATGGCCCGTGAAGCTCAGAAACATCTTTCCGCGGCGGATATCGATACGGTCATTGCCCCGCCTTTCTACTGGGGAGTAAACGGAACCACGAAAAACATTCCCGGCTCATTTTATGTTTCCATGGAGATCGTGGAAAAAATGCTTGTAGATATTTATCTTTCTTTGAAAAATTGGGGTTTTCGTAAAATCATTTCTATCCCCGGCCATGGCGAGCCTGATCATCTGCGAGCCATCGATGCAGCCCTGAAAACTGTTTATGAAAAAAGCGGTGAGGGAGCATTCATGGTAGTGCCTTCGCTGATGGTCGGAAATACGGGACTGCAGAACAGTCCCTACTGTGTCATTTTTGACATTCCAGGGTTGGCAGGAAATGATCCTGATACCCTGATGGATACCCATGCCGGAATGGTCGAAACTTCAATGATGCTGCAATATTTCCCCGATCATGTCGACCATGATCTTTATCGCACCCTGGAACCAACCAGGGTTACAGCAGCAGATTATCCCCTCTGGGAAGAGGGTGGTGATTATTTTAATCGCGCTTCACCGCTGGGCTATCTCGGCTCACCGGCTTTAGCAGACCCGGGCCTGGGGAAAGCACTTATTGAGGCCATTATGGAAAAATCGGTGGAGTCGATCATTGAAAGGTTACGGTGACCATGGCCCCCATTATTGGTTTTCTTAAAAGCACTTATCTCTTTATAAAAGGAGCATGAATATGACTGAAAAAGCTATTAGCGGGAATAAAGAAATGAAGCCTCATGAAGGCTTAGTCATACCGCTGGCGGTAATGTTTCAGGGCATTCTCTGCAACATGGTCATTACTTATGCCATGTTTTTTTATACCGATGTGATCGGATTTGCCCCGGCTGCCGTGGGAATGCTTATTCTTGTTGCCAGAATATGGGATGGTGTAAATGATCCAATTTTTGGCTTCATTGCCGACAGGACAAGAACAAGGTGGGGCAAGTTCAGGCCTTATATTATTTTTGGACCGGTCTTTGTTTCACTTTTTGCCGTATTGGTATTTAATGTTCCCGATCTGGGTAATAGTGAAAAATTCATCTATGTAAGTGCAGTCTATGTCCTATTTAGCATGGCCTATACAGTAGTTGATGTGCCTCTATGGGCGTCACCCAATGTTTTAACAACCGACAATTTAAAAATTACTACAATAATTACAAGAGTACAGCTGTTTGCTACAATCGGGGCAATTGTGGCCAGTGTTATGACCATGGTCCTGGTCGGTTTGCTTGGGGGAGGAAGCATGCAGGCAGGCTTTCGCAATACTGCTATTGTTTTCGGTATTTTTGCCCTCATCGCCACTGTTTTGGCAGGCCTTACCGTCAGGGAAAGGGTTGAGCCGTCATCTAAAAAGGAAAAAATCAACCTGCCTGATGCCTTAAAAGTTGTTTTTCAGAACAAGTATACTTTGATAGCAATGGTTTCATCGATGCTGGTCCTGGTTACCTTCACCATGAAAGTGATTGTAGTTCCCTATTATGCAGCTTATAACCTTGGCAATATTGATCTTGTGCCCCTGATTATGCTTGTTGCCAGCATTCCAGGTATGATTGGCTTCATCATTGCCCCACGTCTTGTAAGGGCTTATGGTAAGAAATATTCGACCATTGCCTCCCTTGTTGTCGCTATTATCTTGAGTTTGATTGCATATTTTGTCGGTTACAAGCATTTTGAAATTATTCTAATCCTGCAAGGGCTGATCTCCTTCTTTATGTTTATTGCCATGGTTATTACCACTACCATGTTTGCTGATATTGTTACTTTTGCCGACAGTAAGTTTGGTATCAGGACTGAGGGAATTATCTTTTCATTTAGAACTCTGACCGGAAAAGTAGCGGCAGCCCTGGCTGCTTTTATATCCGGTATTATTCTGACCCTGATTGGCTATATCCCTGACGCCATCCAGACAGAGACTGCTTTAAATGGCATTCATGCAATTGTTACCCTTCATGCGGCAGTGATCATGGCCCTTTGTATCATTCCAATTCTTTTCTATGATTTAACCATGAAGCAAATTGATATCATGACAAACCGCGAAGAGGTGAGCTAAATTTGAAAAGCTTTGGTCCCGGAGCGCTGCTTTTCGGAGATGAGGAACGCAAAGAACTTGCGGATGTTTTAGAAAGCGGGTTTATGTACAGATATGGTGAAGACGACGACCCCGAATTCAAGGGAAAGGTATATCGTTTTGAGCAGGAGCTTGCCGCATATAGCGGATCCCCTTATTGTGTTGCCATGAACAGCGGTACGAGTGCCCTTTTTGCCGCTCTCTCCGCGGCCGGAATCGGGCCGGGTGACGAAGTCATTGTGCCGGGTTATACCTTTATAGCTTCGCTCTCAAGCATCTTATACTCGCGGGCTATTCCTGTCCTGGCGGAGATCGACCATTCACTGACCCTTGACCCTGCCGATATTGAGCAGAAGATTAGCGGGCGAACAAAGGCGATCATACCTGTTCATATGCTTGGTAACCCCTGTGCCATGGATAGGATTCTGGCCCTGGCGCAGAAGTACAATCTGCTTGTGATTGAAGATGCCTGCCAGGCCTTTGGCGGATCATACAAGGGTAAAAAACTGGGCAGCCTGGGTCAAATCGGCTGTTATTCCTTTAACCGTTTTAAGACAATCAACTCCGGGGACGGAGGGGCCCTGGTGACTGCAGACAGAAATTATTATGAAAGGGCTTTTGCCTTTCACGATCAGGGCCATCTGCCATACCGTAAGGGCATTGAAATGGGTAACAGGGCGATCATTGGCCTTAATTTTCGCATGAACGAGTTATCAGCTGCTGTTTTGTTAGCCCAGCTCAGAAGAACCGATTATATTGTTGATAAACTAAGAAAGAATAAAAAGCTGATCAAGGATATCCTCTCAGAGGTAGACGGCCTAAAATTTCGCCGTATTAATGATCCGGATGGAGAGGCCGGCACGCTGTTAACCCTGCAGTTCGATGATCCTGCCGCGGCTGAAGGCTTTGCCGATGAATTGGGCGCTAAACCGGTCTTTTATTCTGGCTGGCATGTTTACACGCACATGGAACAGTTGCTGGGCAGGAAAATGCCGGCGCCGGTAAATTGTCCTTTCACCTGCCCCGTGCACGGACTGGATGTTAAATACAAAGCCGGTATGCTTCCACAGACCGAAGATATTCTCAAGCGTTCAGTGACGATCGGTATTGGAGTTATCGACAGGGGAAATGGTGCCGGTTTCGGGGTTAACATATTATCCGGCGAAGAAGAGATAATCCGGACTGCTGAAAAACTGGCCGGCATTCTGAAGAAGTATCTCTGAGCTACAGCACAGGGAGGTCCAAGGTAAGGATGGCTAAAAAAATTAAGATCGGCCTTGTTGGTGCCGGCAGAATGGGTAAGCTTCATGCAGAAAATATCCGCTCTTTTATCCCTGACGCAGAAATCGGGGTTGTCGCAGATCTGCAAGCGGAATGTTTGAAATCCTGGGCGGAGAGCTGCGTTGGAAGCCCTCTTGCCAGCGATTACAGGAGAGTTATCGAGGATCCTGACATTGACGCAGTGTTGATCTCTTCTTCAACAGATAGCCATGCCAGCATCATTATCGAGGCAGCGCAAGCAGGCAAGCACATATTTTGTGAAAAGCCGGTTGATTTATCGCTGAGCAAGGTAAAAAAGGTTCTTGCTGAGGTGGAAAAATCCGGGGTCATCTTTCAGGTTGGTTTTAACAGGAGGTTTGATCATAATCACAGGGCAGTTAAGGAAGCGGTCATGGCGGGAAAAGTTGGTGAGCCGCACCTGATCCTGATTACATCAAGGGATCCTGAACCACCGCCTCTCCAGTTCATCGGGGGATCCGGAGGACTGTTTCTTGATATGTCAATCCATGATTTTGATATGGCCAGATATCTTTCCAATCGTGAAGTGCTGGAGGTATACGCAACTGGTGCGGTTTTGGTGGATCCTGCCATCGGTGAGGCCGGAGATATTGATACTGCCGTTATTACTCTGAAATTAACCGGCGGTGTAATTGGAGTGATTAATAACAGCAGAAAAGCAGTTTACGGCTATGACCAGAGAGTCGAGGTTTTTGGTTCTGCAGGGAGTGTTGCCAATTTTAATGATACCCCTTCAACTACTGTTATCAGCTCAGGCAGCGGTATCTGCAGTGAGAAACCGCTTTTCTTTTTCCGGGAACGTTACAGGCAATCATTTATCGATGAGCTGAAAGACTTTGTTGAAGCAATTGCCGGAAATAGGAAACCGCTGGTAAGCGGATACGACGGTCTTCAGGCGGCGCTTATAGCTGAAGCGGCCAATAAATCTCTGGCCGAAAACCGGCCGGTCAGAATTAGTGAAATAGAGCAGACTGCAGGGGCCTGAAAAGAGACAAACAATTTACGTAAGATTATTGCGAAGTGCGATCGAGAATATTTCATGAAGGAGAAATAAGTGACAATTTTAAGCTGCGACTTTCAATCTGGTCAGGATATTTTTTATCTGGCAGTAAAGAGGTGATGTAAAATGGTAATGACGGAGCGGGAGCGGTTTCTGGCCACAGTAAATTTTGAACCAACCGACCGGCCATTGCGTTGGGAAAGCATCGGTTTCTGGGATGAAACAATTAAGCGTTGGCATGGGGAGGGTCTTTCTGCTGATATAACTGATGAAGTCTCCATGTACTTTCACGATGGGTTTGATCTGCAGGTGCCGCTGATTATCGGTTCCCATGAACATCCGGGTTATGAACCTCTCTTCGAAGAAGAGTTTATCGCTGAAGACGAACGTTATATTATCAAACGTGATTATACCGGAACGAAGGTTAAAGTTTTTGCCGATGGGGCTTCAGCAATGCCTGCCTTTTTAGAATCTCCTGTCAAGAACCGCCGGGACTGGGAAGAAATAAAGTGGCGATTGGATCCCGAAAGCCCCGACCGCCGGGAAAAATGGGAACCTTTTATAGATCTCGCACAGCAGCAGCCGTGGCCTTTTATCGTCTACGCCACCGGGCTTTTTGGTACCCTGCGTCATCTTTTTGGCTTTGAGAATTTGATGTACGGCTATTTTGAACAGCCCGCTTTAATCCACGATATTTCGACCCACTGGGTCAAATTGTGGAAAGGCATTCTTGCAGCGGTAGCCGGGCAAAAGCTGCCGGACTGTGTCTATCTATGGGAGGATATGTGTGGCCGGAACGGGCCTTTGATTAGTCCTAAAATGTTCGATGTATTTATGACTCCTTACTACTTAGAATTGATTGACTTTTTGCGGGCAGATCTTCAAATCCCAGTTGTTGGTGTTGATACCGACGGTGATTGCTTGAAGATTATCCCGCATTTCGTGCGATGTGGTGTGAATCTGATCTGGCCCTTTGAGGTCCGTGCCGGGATGGATGTGCTTAAAGTGCGAGAACAGTGGCCAGATCAGTTTGCCATCTGGGGAGGAATCGACAAAACAGTTCTGGCAAAGGGCAAAAAAGAAATTGAAACTGAAGTGATGCGTGTTGTACCTGTAATGTTAAAAAAGCAGGGCTACATTCCTTCCTTAGACCACTGTGTGCCACCCGATGTTCCATATGAAAATTGGAACTACTACCGTGACCTGGTCAGGGAAGTAGGATCGTAGTATTTAATGAGGCCTCATCGCGATATTACTTGAGGTTGTGCAGTAAACTTAATTGCCGTTCTTCTTGGTGCCGTTAGATCGGTAGCATTCTAAGTTAAAAGCAGTAAATCAGTATTAGCAGGACAGTTCGATTCAGATTATAGCGAGGTGTGTTTGAAGATGATCACCAAGTATGAGCAACTGAAGATGATCCATGATTGTGGAATCGTGGCCGTTATCAGGGCATCTTCAACTGAAGAAGCCCTGAGTGTTACGGAGGCGGTTGTTGCCGGCGGTATTAATGTAATAGAAATAACGATGACTGTGCCTGATGCCATAGGGGTGATTAGGGATCTAGTAGGCTCAAAGATTTCCAACCTGCTGGTAGGTGCCGGGACTGTTCTCGATCCGGAAACTGCCCTTCAGGCCCTGATGGCTGGTGCAGAATTTGTGGTCAGTCCGCACTTTAACCCCGCTGTAGTAAAATTTTGTAATCGCTACCAAAAAATTTGTATGCCCGGTGCGATGACAGTTAAAGAGGTAATAGAAATCTTGGAATCCGGAGCTGATCTAATCAAGTTATTCCCCGGCAGTTTGTTTGGTCCACAAATGATCAAAGCGATCAAGGGTCCCCTGCCGCAGGCAGTTTTACTGCCTACGGGTGGAGTAACCCTGGAAAATGTCGGAGAGTGGATAGCAGCGGGAGCCTTTGCTGTCGGCGTGGGCGGTGAATTGACGGCAGAAGGGTTAAAAAAGAATAACTACACTTTAATTACTGAAAGGGCAAAACTATTCAGAGAAAAAGTTGACGCTGCCAGGGCTGGCCTATAAGAAAAAATTATTTTTAAAGGAGAGTTGAGGTATGGCTGCAAAGGTTGTTACTTTTGGGGAAATTATGCTCAGACTGTCGACTCCCGGCTTTCAGCGCTTTCAGCAGGCTGCATCTTTCGATCTGACATTCGGCGGAGGAGAAGCAAATGTTGCTGTTTCTCTGGCCCAGTTTAATCTCGACGCATACTTTGTAAGCAAGGTTCCCGCCAACCCTATTGGTTCGCGAGCGGTTAATTATTTAAGACAATACGGGGTTAAAACTGATTATGTGGCCCGGGGCGGGAAGCGTCTGGGTATTTACTTTTTAGAGAACGGTGTTGCCCAGAGACCGGCGAAGGTAATTTATGACCGTGCTCACTCTGCTATTGCCGAAGCTTCCCCTGAAGATTTTGACTGGAACGAAATCTTCGCCGGTGCTGACTGGTTTCATTTTACCGGTATCACCCCGGCGCTTGGCGATAATGCTATTTTGCTGACCAGGCAGGCAGTAGAGGCAGCAAAAGAGCGTGGGATACCGGTGAGTGTCGATTTGAATTACCGGAAAAACCTCTGGACACCGGAAAAAGCCCGGGAAGTGATGTCAGGCCTGGTTAACGATGCTGATCTCTGTATTGCCAATGAAGAAGATGCTGAAAAAGTCTTTGGCATTACTGCTGATGAGAATGCTGTGACTGAGGGAAGGCTTGAGCCTGACAGTTACAAAGCTGTAGCCCGGGAATTAAAAAAACGCTTCGCCTTTAAACAGGTGGCGATAACCCTCAGGGAGAGCTACTCCGCTTCGAGTAACGGTTGGTCGGCTCTTTTTTATGACGGTAATAAATTTTATCTGTCCAAAAAATACATGATCACGCCGATTGTAGACCGGGTCGGCGGGGGAGATTCTTTCTGTGCAGGCCTGATTTATGCTCTTTTAAAAAGTCTTACTCATGAAAGGGCCTTAGATTTTGCTGCTGCCGCTTCATGCCTCAAACATTCCATTCCGGGCGATTTTAATCTTAGCACTGTAGAGGAAGTCGAATTGCTGGCCACAGGAGATAGCTCGGGCAGGGTACAGCGTTAGGCTGTAAAGGAGAGCAAGTGCTGCTTAATAAAAAATGGTTGTTAGAAAAAGAGTTCTTTCCACCTGACCTGAAAGTCGGCCAACTGGTTGATTACCCGGAAAAAGTGATTCAGTTCGGTGAGGGTAATTTTATGCGGGCTTTTATCGGTTGGATGATTAATGAAATGAATCTTCAAGAGCTTTTTCAGGGACGAGTAGTTCTGGTGCAGCCGATAGAAGAAGGCATGTGTGAAAGGATCAATGAACAGGATGGCCTCTATACAGTTATACTGCGTGGTTTGCAGGAGGGGGTAGTCGAGGAAGAAAAATGCATTGTAACGGCCGTGAGCCGGTGTATCGATCCATACCGGAACTGGCCTGAATTGCTCAAATGTGCCGAAAACCCCGATTTGCGTTACCTCTTTTCCAACACCACGGAGGCAGGAATAGCCTATGAAGCTGAAACCTTCTGTGGCACGGTTCAGGATTCTTTTCCGGCGAAAGTGACAGCCTTTCTATATCATCGTTTTAAAACTTTCAACGGCTCTCACGAAAGGGGACTGATAATCATCCCCTGCGAACTGATCGATCGCAACGGTGATGAACTGAAAAAAATTGTCCTTGCATACTGTGCAGAATGGAAACTATCCGAGGAGTTTATGGCCTGGATTAATAATGCAAACTTCTTTCTCAATTCCCTGGTTGACCGCATCGTAACCGGTTTCCCCCGCGAAACTGCCGCTGCTCTCTTCGAAGAACTGGGTTACGAAGACAGGCTTTTAAATACCGGGGAACTGTACCATCTTTGGGTAATTGAGAGTTCTCCTCAGTTGCTGGCTGGTTTACCCTTGCTCAAAGCCGGCTTGAATGTATTAATGGTGCCTGCTATAAAGCCTTATCGTACCCGGAAAGTACGCCTCTTGAACGGCGGGCATACCCTCCTGATTCCTCCGGCGTACCTAGATGGGCTTAATACAGTTAAAGAAGTGATGGATGACAGGTTGATGGCAACTTTTTTACGTCTTAGCCTGGAGAAAGAAGTCATCCCTACCCTGGATTTACCGCGGCAGGAACTGCTTGATTATACAGCGGAGGTGTTGGAGCGTTTTCAAAACCCCTCGATCAGGCATAACCTGATCGACATTGCTCTTAACTCAATTGCAAAATTCAAAGTTAGAGTTCTTCCCTCATTGGAGGATTATTATTTGTTGACGGGACATCTTCCGGAGCTAACCTGCTATTCGCTGGCCGCCCTCTGTGTTTTTTACAGGATAGATTGTTTAGAAGAAACAGCTGCCTTAGCCCGCTGGAATGACAGGGAATACCCGGTTCGGGAAGAAAAAAAGGTGCTGTCGTTTTTTTATGCTGCCTGGAGACAATGTGACGGAAGCCTCCCTGCCTGCCGGCGTCTGGCCGGTGAAATCCTCGGCAATAGCGAGCTTTGGGGCAAGGATCTGCGAGAGTTTGCAGGGTTTACCTCCTTGCTGGCTAGTGGGATTTATAGCATTTTGGAGAAGGGCATCCGCTTTACCCTGGAAGAGTTAGTTGAAACCTACGGTGAGAGACGATGAAAAAAATTAATCGGTTGCATGAAAGAGATAACGTGACTGTAGCCCTGGCGGACATCGGTGCAGGAGATAGTCTTTTTGAACATTTAAGAGTAACAGAAAAGATTCCTGCCGGCCACAAGGTGGCGCTGGCTAATATTAAAGCTGGTGAAGAGGTAATCAAGTACGGTAATCCCATTGGAAAGGCTACCAGGTTGATAGAGGCCGGTGAACTTGTTCATGTTCATAACCTTCGTTCTGATCTGGCGGGACATTCCGATTACACTTATAGCGAAAAGACAATTTCTGAAAGAGCCGGTAATGACCCGGAATCCCTGTCATTTCCCGCCTATCTTCGTAAGAATGGGAAAATCGGCATTCGTAACGAAGTCTGGATTATCAACACGGTTGGTTGTTGCAACAGGATCAGTGAACGTTTATCTAATCTTTCTGCAAAGCGCTATCGGGACCGGAACTTCGACGGGGTTTACCATTTCCCTCATCCCTATGGATGTTCTCAGCTTGGTGAGGATCTCGAAAACACGCAAAAAATCCTTGCCGGCCTGGTACGGCACCCCAATGCGGCTGCTGTCCTGGTGCTGGGGCTGGGTTGTGAAAATAATCATATTGCCTCCTTTCGTAAGGTGGTTGGTGAAAAGGATAACGATCGGGTTCGCTGGTTGAATGCCCAGGATGTCGAAGATGAAATTGAAGCAGGAATGCAACTCCTTGACGAGCTGGTAAACTATGCCGGTACTTTTCACCGTGAACCTGTGCCGTTAGCTAAGCTTATCCTTGGTCTTAAATGTGGAGGATCGGATTCTTTTTCGGGGATTACGGCCAACCCAATTGTTGGCCGGGTGACTGATTATTTTACCGGTATGGGCGCTTCGGCAATCCTTACTGAGGTTCCCGAGATGTTCGGAGCTGAGACTATACTGATGGAACGTTGCCGCAGCAGGGAAGTCTTTAATCAAACAGTCAGCCTGATCAATAATTTTAAAGATTATTTCAGTGAACAGGGTCAGCAAATATACGAGAACCCCTCCCCGGGTAACCGGGCAGGTGGAATTACCACCCTGGAAGAGAAGTCGCTTGGCTGTATCTTAAAAGGGGGAGAAGCCCCTGTTAACTCTGTCCTTGCCTACGGCGGCGTTCTGGAAAAAAATTTGGGGGGTCTGCATATATTAGATGGACCGGGAAATGATCTGGTGGCAGTTACGGCCCTTGCTGCAGCCGGGTCACACCTGGTTCTATTTACTACCGGTCGGGGTACACCGCTGGGCGGCCCGGTTCCGGTTGTTAAAATCGCCTCCAACAGCGAACTGGCTGGCCGTAAAAAGAATTGGGTTGATTTTGATGCCGGCCGGCTTTTAAGTGGCAGTTCTGCCGAATGGCTGAGTAAAGAACTTGCCGAGCTTGTGCTATCAGTAGCTGCCGGGGAAAGGAAAACCCGCAGCGAAGAAGATAGCTGCAGGGAAATCGCTATTTTTAAAAAAGGTGTGACCCTTTAACTATATTGTTGGTCGGGAGGAAGTTACAGAAAGGCCGGTGCCTCAATGAAGCTCACCAGCACTAAAAAAAATAGTAAGCAAGCCCTTTTGATTATCAGTATCCGGGCAGTTGCCGGACTTCTGAAGAAAAAAGTTTATTGCAGGATGTTTTTCGATCGTCTTTCTGCTTTCCCTGGCAAGTGGCGAAAACTGGCTGATCAAAACGGGCCTGCTGTTTGTTTTGTCGATGGTTACCATGGTGGAATAACCTTCTGGGACTGGATCATCAAACCGGAGGGTGGTACATGGTCTCTTTATAACTGGCCTGTCGTAGCCGAGCCGATCCTCAAACAGCTTTCGCATATTAATTCTCTTGCAGCGGTCTTTGAGCTTGACGGCCACACTTACGGGTGGATGGCGGCAAAAATGCCGGAAGCGGTAGCTCTGATCAGGAAAGCTCTCAGGACAGACAGGCTTGAGATTGTCAACGGAACTTATGCCCAGCCGCTGGCCGGAACCTTTGATGACGAAAGTTACATTCGCCATTTCTACTACGGTTTGCGAGAAATAGAGCAAACCCTCTCTTGTAAGGTTGACACCTTCGCCTCCCAGGAACCTGCTTTTTTCCCCCAGTTACCACAAATACTTAGCTCATTCGGGTTCAAACTGGCTATACTGCGCACGCACTGGGCGCCTTTTGGCACCGATCCCGCCCATTCTTTACCCCTGATCAGGTGGCGATCTGCGGATGGCAGCTCTATTTTAACCGTTCCCCGTTATCCTTTTATGGCTTACAAAAAGGAAAATGTGACGGATGTAAATTGCGGAGAAGTGGAGATGCATTACGGCAAGACAAATGATGATTGTTTCATGGCGGCTCATCTTGAGCTAATTAATTTTTCTGGATACAACAGCGGTGGCTTAAAACAGTTTCAGACCGCCGCTCAGGAGGCTGGTCTCAACCTGCCGCTGCTGACACGCCTGGAAGATTTCAACCTCTTGTCGGGTGCTCCCCTGAAGGGGGCTGCGGCACTATCGGTTTTGCAGGATGTCAGCTTTGTGACCTTCCGGCAATACCTTGACCGGTTACTCCGGGTTGAACAGTCTGCCATTGAAGAAGCTGCTGAAATATATTACTCTACCGATCAATTTTCCTGCTATTTCCCCTGGGGCCTACAGGGTGGAACTCCATTAACTGCCGCGCAGGAAGCTTCTCGTATGCTGCTTGAGGCTGAGCGTCTTGCTGCCCTGACATTTTTAAATGGAAAAGATCAGGATGGCCAGGAAACACTGGAGCCGGCCTGGAAAAAGGCTTTACAAGCGCAACATCATGATTTGCACCTCTGCGGCCCCTGGCTATCCAAAAAGCATCAAAAATCGATGGGTGAGGTGGCTGTAGACCTGGCTTGTAAAGCCCGGGAAGCAGCCTGCGGCTCAAGCGAGCGATCCCTGACTTTTTTAAGTAATTTAAGCAGAGAAGAGGAAGGCAAAGCAGATCCGGAACACCTGGAGCTTTATGTTTTCAACAGTCTCGATTACCAGCGTAGTGATATTGTTCGCCTGGGAACGGAGAACGGGCAGGTTGCCGGTGGATCATGGAAAGTGACCGGCACTAACAACCCCATCAGAGCGCAATGGCTTCCCGATGGTGAAAATGGTGGTTCCCTGGCCCTGGAAATAACCCTTAATGCTTTTTCTGGGAAGCGGATTACCCTGATCAGGGATCAGAGGGATCTTAATAATTCAGCAGTTTCTTATGAAAACTTACCTGAAGTTAACTATGTAAGCCGCTATTACCGGGCCTGCCTTAGTCCTGAAGGAGAGTTGATCCTGGCAGATCGGGATCACTCGGTATTATTGCGGGGCGCTCACATCTCAGCCTGGTCGGAAGGTAGCTTATATGATTCCCGCCGGGAAGAAACATCTTTAAATTGCCTTACTTCCGGACCGGTGGCCGATCTATACAGGGTAAAAGGCACAGTGGCTGCAGTGCCTTTTACTGAGGTCTTCAGCTTTTATAAAAACTTGCCCCGGGTTGATATTGAAATTACCTTCGATTTTGGAGAGGGAGTTTTTATCGGCCCGCAAAAGGATGAATCGAAACCGGGCCAGGCTTATTACGCCCAAAATGAAAAAAAACTTAACATGAACTTTCATACCCGGCCTCATGAGTCTATTAGAGCTGGTGGAACATTCCTGGTTGAAAAACGAAAGAGCGAAGATTTTTCCGCTAACGGGTTCGTTGCCCTCAGTGCGGGAGAGCAAGCGGGGTGGGTGCTATTTCGCCCCGGTCCATCTGGTTACCGGTGGTTCGGAGATCAAGGTCATCTTCAGACCGTTCTGGCCTGGGGGCCCCGTGAGTGGCTTTATGCAAGCGAAGATTCTGTCCGGGTAGGTGGCTCCGGTTTTACAGTTTTAAAGGGCAGGAAAACTTATCGCTTTTCGCTCATGTATATGGACTGTAAAGCTGAAATGCTGGTCAGGGCGGCGGCAGGTCTGGCTAATCCTCTAGCCGTATCAAAATGTACAGGTAATGGAAGTAATGAAAAGTGTAGCGAAGCCAGTCTGTTACAGGTTGAACCGGGATCACCGGTAATAAGCGCTCTTTTCACCGAAGGGGAAAAAGCCTATGTTCGCCTCTGTAACTACTCAGATCAGAGGCAGAATTTCTCCATTTCTGGGGGCAAATGGCTGATCAGGCCGGTCAATATGAACTTAGTGCCGGAAGGAGAGGCTCGGGAGATTTATGCCCTGCTTCCGGGCAAAATTCAAACCGTACAAATTATCATAAAGAGGAGTGAGGACCATGGCTTATTCTGAGGATGACATCAACATGATTTGCAGGCGCCTTGAAAAACTTTATACCCCGGCAGTTTCTGACTCGTTGGATGAGCTGGGCTGGCGAAGCGGGGTGATGAAAAGCGGGTTGAGCCCGATATTACCTGAAAAGGCGGTTGCCGGTCCGGCTTTTACTATCGAAGAAAGTGAAGCTGATGCTTCCATGCCGCAGCGCCTTGCCGATATGGACCCTGCTTTTGTCACGGCAATCCTGGAAGCGGTATTTGAGAATGTTCCCCGGGGTTCAATGATGGTGATAACTACAAACGGTTACGAAGGCTCGGGAGCTTTCGGCGAGTTGATGGGGACCACTGCTCTATATTACTGCGGTGCTGTTGGTGCGGTTGTTGATGGGCCGATACGTGATATACCCCGTCTGCTGGAAATTGATTTTCCGGTTTGGGCCCGCGGTAGCATTCCTACCGATTCGGTTGGTCGGGCCCAGCTGAACGGTGTTGGTCAATCGATTCATTGCGGTAATGTTGAGGTTAACCCGGGAGACATCGTCTTTGCCGACCGGGACGGAGTGGTTGTTATTCCGGTCCGGGAAGTTGATGCTTCGAAAATTGTCAAAATGTCCGAGGAACGAGCCCATGATGAGCGTCGATCGAGGCAGGAAATCAGGGCAGGTCGCTCCTTGAAGGAAGTGTATCAGAAATATGGCAGGCTCTAAGCGCAGGGTCCGTTTTGCCTATTATGACCGTTTCATAGAAACGGTGTTGGCGGAAGAAAACCTGGTTCCAACTGTCAAAGCTGCCCATGTTAGAGCTCTGGCTGATCCGGGTGGAACGACAAGGAAAGCCCTGGCTGAGCCGATCGGAACAAAACCTCTTGCTGATCTGCTTCAGGGTAGGAAATCTGTCCTTGTTGCAGTGCCCGATCACACTCGCCGCAGCGATTTGGCTCCGGTTTTATCAGCCCTTCTGGCAGAGCTGGAAGAACATAACTTTGGGCCTGACCGGGTTCAAATGGTCGTTGCCGGAGGCACCCATACCCCGATGACTGAAGAAGCGCTGACACAGCAGTGGGGTGTAGCAATTACAAACCGTTATACCTTTCTCAGTCATAACTGGAATTGTCCGGCCGAGCTAATCAAGCGGGGTAAAACCGGCCTGGGCATACCCCTGGAATTCAACCAGGTCTTATTCAGGGGAAGCCTGGTGATCGGACTGGGCACGGTCAAACCTCACCCCGTGGCGGGATGGTCCGGGGGAGCAAAAATAATTCTGCCCGGTCTGGCCGGTAAGGCCACAACAGATTACCTGCACTGGACCGCTGCCGCTTACCCCGTTGAAAATATTTTTGGCCAGGCAGAGAATCCAGTACGCCTGGAATTGGAGCAGGCGGTTGCTGAAATTGGCCTTGACCTGGTGATCAATGTTATTGAAAACAGGAAGGGAGAACTTGTTGATCTCGCAGCAGGCGATTTTATCAAGGCCCATCGACACCTGGTTGAAAAGGCAAGATCAGTTCCCCTGCTTGATTTACCCCTGGAGCAACCTGTTGCAATGGTTGTTGGTGGAGGGAAGGATCGGCCCGAGTTGTGGGAAGCCATGGCCGGTCTTTACGTTGCCAATCTACTCCTTCAGGTAGGTGGAACCCTGGTTTTGCTCGCCGCCTGCCCAGGTGGAGTAGCCGCTGAACATCCGGCAGTCTTGGAGTGGGGTTACCGTTCCTGTCAGGAGATAAAAGGACTTGTTGAGCGCAAATTAGTGACCGACCTGACAGCAGCCTCGCACCTGGCCCTGGTTGGAGAAATAATTGCCCGCAAAAATTTCCAGGTAGTTCTTGTATCTTCTGGAATCGATGCTGAAGAAGCTAAAAGACTGGGTTTAAATTATGCTTCAAGCCTCGATCAGGCCCTTGACCTGGTCTGGCAAAATCATGGGAACCGGGCTAAGATACTCTGTTACGAGCGAATCTGAAAGGAGGAATAGCCGTGTCCAAGAGAAGGAGCGCAAAACTGGTCGAGAATTGCGATCAACTTTTCACTGCTTTGATCAGGAAAGAACTGCTGCACGGGGTCGGATTGACCGATCGGGAGATCGGGCAGCCGCTAATTGGTATCGTTAATTCTTGGAATGAGCTGGTTCCCGGGCATATTCACTTTCGTGAGCTGGCCGGCGCAGTAAAAGATGGAGTACGCAGTGGTGGTGGAACACCACTGGAGTTTAATACTATTGCGCCCTGTGACGGTTACAGCAACGGCCTTGAAGGAATGAAATATGTATTGCCGATGCGCGAGGTGATCGCCGATGGGATTGAAGGCATGGTGCGGGCGCATTACCTGGATGCCCTCGTGTTTATATCCGGTTGTGACAAGATAGTGCCGGCTCAGCTAATGGCCGCGGCCCGTCTCGACCTGCCTTCTATCTTTCTCACCGGTGGAGCCATGCTCCCCTATAACCTGTTTGTTTCAGACAGTAACCCTTTCATGGCAGCCCTGCGTTGTCCCGGTCCTGGAGCCTGTTCAGGGATGGGAACCGCCAATACGATGCAATTTTTAGTTGAGGCTCTCGGCATGAGCCTGTCGGGAAGCGCTACTGTCCATGCTGTGCATAACGAAAAAGTTTTACTGGCCAAGAAAAGCGGTATGGCAGTATTAAAGCTACTGGAAGATGATCTGACTCCAAGCAGAATAATGACGCGCCAGGCCATTGAGAATGCTATTACCCTGTTGATGGCTACCGGAGGCTCTACCAATGCAGTCTTACATTTACTGGCTCTTGCTCACGAGTTGGAAATAGACCTGCAGATTGACGAATTTAATCATTTTGCCGATCGGGTGCCCAGAATTGGCGGGGTTTTTCCGAATGATCAATATATGGTTCTTGATTTGCACCGGGCGGGTGGTGTACCTGCAGTAATGAAACAGCTAAAAGACTTGATCCACCAGGAGCCACTCACTGTAAGCGGGGAATCAATTGGGGAGGCAATTTCTACTGCTGAGGTTGTTGATCATCCGGTATTAAGATCTATCGAAGAGCCCTATGCAACAACCGGCGGTATAGCTATTCTCCGTGGCACCCTGGCCCCGGAATCAGCCGTGATCAAGACCAGCGGAATCAAGGGCAATGCGAAATTCCACCGGGGGGCGGCCCGGGTATTCAACAGTGAAGAAGAGGCTATTGATGCTGCAATAAAGGGGGGCTTTAAAGCCGGCGATACTGTAATAGTTCGCTATGAAGGTCCCCGGGGCGGGCCGGGTATGCGTGAACTCTTAACTCTTACCGAATACCTCTTTCAGCAATCACTTGATGAATCGATAGCCCTGGTCACTGACGGTCGTTTCTCCGGTTTCACCCGCGGTCTTGCTGTTGGTCATGTTTCACCGGAAGCATTTGAAGGAGGTCCCCTTGCCCTGGTTCGAGAGGGAGATATTGTTAGTATCGACCTGGAAAAACGCCGGCTTGATCTGGAAGTTGAAAAGGATGAGTTGCAACAGCGGTATAAAAAGTGGGCTAAGCCGGCTAGACAACTAAAAGGCCTGCTGGCTCGCTATACAGCACTTACCGGTTCTGCCCACAGGGGGGCGGTAGGCTGGCAAAGGAGGGAGAATGATGACTGAGACTAAAGTACTAGTCACCGGAAGTGGAGGGTTCTTAGGGAAGTACCTGGTCGAAGCGCTTGCCGTGGCTGGCTATCAGGTTTATTGCCTTGACTGCAAAGAACTTGCGGAAAATGATCTAAATCGACAAGGTTTTTTTATCCATGGTGATATCCGCAACAAAGAGACGGTGTCACTTGCCGTGGAGCAGGTAGATATGGTGGTTCATGCCGCTGCTGCCTTATCGCAGTTTCAACCCGATGAAAAGATTATGCGTGCAATAAATGTTGATGGCACGGTAAATCTTTTAGAAGGATCGCTGAAAAAGCAGGTTAAGAAATTTATATTTATCTCCAGTGTGGAAGTCTATGGTCTGCCTAAAGTGATTCCCTGCCCAGAGGAGGCCCCGCTTGAACCTATCTGTGAATATGGTCGAAACAAACTGGAAGCAGAAAATAAAGCCCTGGAATACCACCGCAAAGGCCTGCCTGTAGTTATCTTCCGTCCGCCTACCATCGCCGGCCCGGGCCAGAATGAACCTTTTCTGCTCGATCAGTTCAAGGCTGTGGCAGAAAAGAAAAAGGTGGTAATTCCCGGTTCAGGCCGGGCCAGGTTGCAGATGGTTGATGCCAGGGATGTTGCAGCAGCCGTGCTTCTTGCCTTGGAAAATCCTCAGGCTTCAGGGCAAGTTTTCAACCTGGGTTCGCACAATGTACCCACACTGCGTGAAACAGTTGAAGCCCTCTTTCGCAAGGCCGGACAGGAACCACGTTTAGTATGTTTGCCTGAAGGGCCAATCAGGAAAATCATCAGTCTCTGGGATAGAATTGGCACTCCGCCAATCAGCCCTCAGCATCTCGAGCTGGCTTTCAGGGATTCCATCTTTGATACCAGTCGGGCTGAAAAGGTTCTCGGTTGGAAACCGGCTTATAACGATCTACAGTCAAATCTGGAGACCTTGGAATGGTATCTGGCCCGAAAGAATGGAGGAGGTATTGATAACTGATGGAAATAACCTCAATCGGCCAGGCGACCTATTTAATACAAGATGATTCTTTGAGTGTGTTAACCGATCCCTGGTTTTCCAGTAGCGGGTTAAATGCTATTTTTGCGCCTCGCCTGGTACCGCCTGCCCTGCAGGCTGATCAAATCGAAAATTGCGATCTGATCCTGCTTTCCCACATGCACATCGACCACTGGGACAACCAGGCTGCCAGACTTGCGGCCCGTTGTAACAGTACCATTGTTACTGCTGCCGATGCTGCCGGACGGCTCAGGAAAAAAGGCCTTAACGCTGTGGGGTTGACAGCAGGTGAAAGCTGGAGCGGGCTTGGTGTTACTGTCGAGGCGGTGAAAGCAAAACATCCCTTGAGCCCCGGGGCGATTGGCCTGATTTATAGCGGCCGAAAAAAAATTTATTTTAGTGGCGATACTCTCGATCACCGGGGCCTGGACAAACTGGCTGGATATAACCTTGACCTGGCCTTACTCCAGTCTTCCTGTGCCCGTTATCCCATTCTCGGTCCTGATGGCATGGATTG
>CAZVLE010000069.1:0-5353 GCA_964627855.1 uncultured Syntrophomonadaceae bacterium
CTGTGCCAATTCAAGGCGAGCGAGCTGAGAGCAGTGGCCTGCAATAACTGCGAGTAAAAAGGGGACAAAAATTATTGACAGAACATTAGCTTTTTAGCTTTTCAGTCAGAAGCTCGTTTACAAGCTGGGGGTTGGCTTTTCCCCTCGTTTCTTTCATCACCTGGCCGACAAGGAAGCCAAGCGCCTTAGTTTTACCGCCCTGATAGTTTGCCACACTATCAGGGTTTTCTTCGATCACCTTTGCCACAATAGCGTCCAGTTCAGATTGATCTGACATCTGGATCAAACCATCCTCTTCGACCACCTGTCGCGGGGCTTTACCGCTCTGAAAAGCTCTGGTCAAAACTTCCTTGGCAATCTTGCCGCTGATTAGTTGCTCATCAATCATTTGCAGCAGTTCGGCGAGATCACCGGGTTTAAATGAAGTCTGGTCTGCTTCAAGACCGGCATTGTTCAGGTGGGCCATGAATTCACCCATAACCCAGTTGCAAACCACTTTGGGCTGGTTATAGATTTCCAGGCATGCTTCGAAATAATCGGCCAGACAGCGGGAAGCCGTCAAAACAGTAGCGTCATATTCCGGCAAAGCATAATCATTAATAAAACGCTCTGCCCTGGCCTCAGCCATCTCCGGCAAGGCAACCCTGGTTTCCTCAACCACAGCGGCAGTTAACTCGATGGGAGCCAATTCGGGATCAGCAAAACAGCGGTAATCGTGAGCCTCCAGTTTGCTGCGCATCACAATGGTTTGCTGTTTTTCTTCGTCCCAACGAAGCGTTTGAGAAATAACTTCTTGATTTTGGCTCAGGGTAACACTTTGTCTCTCAATTTCAAAGGTCAGTGATTTTTCAACAGCCTTGAAAGAGTTCATATTTTTGAGTTCTGTTTTGCTGCCCAGAACAGTGCTGCCGGTTGGGCGAAGCGAAACATTGGCATCGCAACGCAGGCTGCCCTCTTCCATTTTACAATCAGAGACCCGGCTATACTGAAGAATACTTTTAAGCTGCTCCAGGTAGCGACGGGCTTCGCCTGGAGAGCGCAGGTCAGGTTCAGTAACTATTTCTACCAGAGGCACCCCGGCACGGTTGTAATCGACCAGGGAATGATCGCCGCTAATGCTGTGGATAAGCTTTCCTGCATCCTCTTCCATATGCACCCTGCCGATCCGCACTATTTTCAGATTACCATCGTCATCCAGGATCTTTAAAAACCCCTTGCTACCAATGGGTATATGATACTGTGAAATCTGGTAACCCTTCGGCATATCGGGATAAAAATAGTTTTTCCTGTCAAAATAACTGAAGAGGGCTATCTCACAATTCAGGGCCAGCGAAGCTTTCAAGGCCTGTTGCACTGCTTCCCGGTTCATCCGTGGCAGCGCCCCTGGAAAGCCGAGACAAACAGGACAGGTGTTCACATTTGGTTCAGGAACAAAGCAATTGGGGCAGGAACAAAATAATTTGCTTTCCGTATGCAACTCTACGTGGACTTCAAGGCCGATTACAACTTCATATGGCATATTATAAGCCCTCCTTCAAAAGGCTATTAAGCGGAGGCAGGGCGACCTTCTCCCCTAGCTGCGCTCCAATATGCAGCAATAACTCTTCCTTAAAAGGAGGGCCGACAAGTTGTAAGCCGACCGGCACTGATGTTATGGTTCCAAAAGGAATCGTCAATGCCGGAAAGCCGGTCATGCTGATCGGTGCAGTAAAAATATCCTCTTCATAGCGATTGATGAAATCGACCTGCCCCTCTGCTTTTACCTGCAGAGGCAGCGCTTTAACTGCCGGCAGCAGCAAACATTGAAAACGATTGAAAGCCCTATGAGCCTCATCCTGCAGCAATGTCCAGATTTTTAAAGCCTGCCTGTAATAAAGGCTGTAATTATCTTTGCTCAACAAAAATGAACCAAAAATACTGCGCCGGCGTGCTTCCTGGCCAAAAGCAAGAGCCCGGTTTTGCTTGTAATATTGTTCCAGGCTGTCAGTGCTGACAGATTCACCAAAACGAATACCATCAAAGCGGGATAAATTTGATGATGTCTCAGCCATGGCTATGACATGGTAAGCCCTGAGGGCTTCTTCCCAAAGCGGAAAGTTGTATTCTTCACAGCGGAAACCGATAGATTCAATTTTCCCCCTGGCCTCTTCGATGATTATACCGTGCTCTTCGTCTAATGCTAATGCCCCTTTCAACTCACCCGGCCAGCCTATCGTGATTTCTTCATTAGTAAACTGAGGCCGCTCTGATGGCAGGTGCTTGTCACATGAAGCGGTAGCCACGTCAGCAGGATCAAGGCCGGACAAAACCCTGAGAGCTGCCAGCAAATCATCGGCAGAAAGAGCAGCTAAACCTGCAGTGCCGAAAGAGCTGCAGGCAAGGTGGAGGCCATGACGTGATATACGGCCCACAGTGGGTCTTAATCCCATTACCCCGCAAGATGACGCTCCCTGGCGCAGAGAACCACCGCTGTCACTTTCCAGGGCCAGCAGGCACATCCTGGCAGCAAGAGAAGCAGCAGCGGCACTGCCGGCCACCCTTTCCCTGTCCCAGGGATTCAGGGCAGGTCCGGCCGCAGATGTGGGCAATGCAGATTCAAGACCCATGTCACCAACATTTGACTTCCCTACCACCACGGCTCCTGCGGCTAATAACTTATCGATTGCTGAAGCACTATAGGGGGTGTAAAACTCCTTAAAAGCTTTTGATCCAAAACCTGTCGGCAATGATTGATAGCAAATATCATCGCCCACTACAACAGGCACACCTGCCAGAGGCAGATGAAAACCTTCGCTTATTTTTTGATCAACAACAGCGGCCGCTTTTATTGCTTCATTATCTCCGACCTGAACCAATGTGCGCAAGTGTTCATTTAGAGAACGGCAGTTTTTTAGGGCGGCTTCAATCACAAGGCCGGCGCTAATCTCCTGCTTATTTACCGCCTCTACTGTCTGACAAAGATTCATTGCTGCTAAATCCACGGTTAACCTCCTGCTGCGGCTTGATATTTATTCAATAATACTGGGCACACGGTATAAACCTTCCTCTACTGCAGAGGCTGTCTTTTGCAGTTTGATCAAATCTCCCGGTTCCGGGTTGTCTTCCCTCCATACGTTAACTTCATTTTGGTTGAAAAGCTTCTCCCTGGCATCCCCGGTAGCGGCAGATATTAGCGGTTTCAGCCAATCGACTAATTTGGCCAAATCACCAGCCAGTTCTTCCCGCTCTGGCGGTGGAATGTTTATTTTTACAGACATAATCGCTTTATCAAGCTCCAGCTTATATTGTTGCAATTGAACCACCTGCTCAGCTAATTATTTTAATTCCATATGTTTACAATAGGTGCGTGCTTTTAGGTAACCAGGGTCTTAGTTCGTGATAAACTGCAATAACCCTGCCCCTTTTTCCAGAGATTATTCATTGAATACAAATGAGGCCTCATAAAATGAGTTGTTTCAACCAAATATTTTCAAGAGCCATTCTTCATGAACTCTTAAAGTATCCTGGCCAAATAAAACAAACCTGATTAACTTAATTTTATGCAAAGCAGGTATAGCCTCCTTCAGGGTATGAAAAGCCACTGCAGTTGCTGCCTCGATGGGATAGCCAAAAGCTCCGGTTGATATGGAGGGAAAACCGATCGATTCAATCCCCTTTTCATCAGCAAGCCTGAGAGCATTTTTGTAACAGTTCGCCAGTAACTCTGTTTCCGGCTTATCGACCCCGTAAACCGGTCCCAGGCAATGAATTACATAGTCATTTGGCAAGTTATGTCCACCGGTCAGGACCGCTTCTCCCGGTTTAATCGGTGCCAGCGGGCGACACTCCTCCTCGAGCCCCGGCCCCGCAGCCCGGTGCAGGGCTCCCGCTACCCCACCACCTATCCTTAACTGAGCATTGGCGGCATTGACCACCGCTTTCAAGTCAGTCTGGGCGGCAATATCTCCATTGACTGTTTCGATTTTAACTCCCGAATATATTTTTTCCATCTTCTTACAACCTCCCTGCCTGGATTGATCAGCCCTATTGTGTCTTGTCAATTGTTTTTGTTCTCTTGATTAACTGTTTTGATATCCCACCCTCACGATCGCGTGCCTGGGCAGTACAGATACTTTTTACCCGGTACCCAAATTCAGCTGAGAGGAGAGTAATTATTAGCGTACATTTTAAACAGCACAGTGGATAGAAAAACCTCACTGTTGCCCCCTTGCTTAGATTATATAAAAAAAAGCCCGGAGGATTCAAACCCCCCGGGACTAATTATCCTCTCGAATTCAAAAAAGCAGAGAATATTTCACCCTCACTTTGAACCTTCCCGGCGCTCAAAATGCACATGAGTGCCGGGAAAGCGATTTTCTATAAAAGTTTACCGAACTGCTCATGGTTAAAACCGACAGCAAGGCTGTGACCGTCAGTAAGCAGTGGCCGGCGCATGATCTTTGGGTTTTCTTTGATCAAACGAGCTGCCTCCTGATCATCAATTGTTTCCAGGTCAATCTTGAGTGCTCTGAACCCGCTGCTTTTCGGGTTTAGTAAATCTTTCACAGTCAGACTGCCCTGTGTTGCAAGTTCGGCAAGTTCCTTAATCCCGAGCGGTTTCTTTAGTATATCGTGGTATTCAAACTCTGCTTCCTGCACCGAAAGCCACGCTTTCGCTTTACGGCAGGTGTTTCAGGCTGGAAAACAGTAAAACTTAAGCATGTAAAAGATGCTCCTCTCAGATTAATCTCCGATTTTCCATGCTTCCCATACTTTTCCAACCAGATCGGGGCCGGGTTTAAGAGATTTCTTACCGGGACGCCAACCGGACGGAGTTGGCTCTCCTGTTTTACGCACATGTTGAAAGGCCTGAACCTGACGAACCAATTCGTCAACATTACGTCCAACAGGAGGAGTAAGCACTTCCATAGCTTGCAGAATTCCATCAGGATCAATCAAAAATCGGCCCCTGATATTGACCCCACCGTCTTCATCATAAACCCCATAGAGGGTGCCAATATTACCCCCAGTGTCAGAAAGCATCGGGAAGGGCACCCCCCCGTCAACCATTTTCGAAAGCTCTACTTCCTGCCAGATTTTATGGGTAAATTGACTGTCCACACTGCAGGAAAGCACCTCAACACCCATGTCCTGCAATTCCTTGTACCTGGCGGCAACTGACGCCAATTCAGTCGGTCAGACAAAAGTAAAGTCGCCGGGATAAAAACATATCACTACCCACTTATCTTTGTAATCAGACAACTTAACTTTTTTGAAGCCGCCATTCACATAGGCATTGGCTTCAAAGTCCGGAGCCTTTTGGCCTACTTTTACACTCATTACATCTACCTCCCAGAAAATTTATCTACTTTAT
>CAZVLE010000070.1:0-4225 GCA_964627855.1 uncultured Syntrophomonadaceae bacterium
CGATGGTCTTACCAGGGTATCATCCGCCAATCGATCTAATGATTCAGGTGGCATAATTCCGGTGATTGCCCGGTAAAACGTAGCAGCCAACGCGTAAATATCTGTCCATGACCCTTGTTTACCTTTGCTGCGATATTGTTCTTCAGGTGAATAGCCGGCCTTCATGATCACCGATAAGCTCTTGCTCTTCTCCCCCATAGCCTGGCGGGCAGCGCCAAAGTCGATTAAAATCACTCGGCCTTCTGTGTTAATTAGCAGGTTGTCCGGACTGATGTCACGGTGCAGAATGCCGGCAGCATGCACCTCTTTTAGGGCATCTAAAACGGGCATGAAGATCTTTAAGGCTTGCTCTACCGGGATTTTACCGCCTTTGCTGTCCAGATATCTCTGCAGGGTAACCCCTTGGTGGTGGTTCATCACCAGGTAGGCGGTATTGTTGGCTTCAAAGTAGTCACGCACGGTAACAATGTTCGGGTGTTCGTTGAAGCGGGCCAGGGTGCGTGCTTCTTCTAAGAATTTGTTAAGCCCGTAGCGAAATTCTTCAGTTAAGGAGCTTTTGTAGACGGTAACTGTATTTTGATCGGCCGAGCGGGTGGCTAACTGTTGGGGTAAATATTCCTTGATCGCCAGCTTGATTTTAAGGGTTGTATCCCAGGCCAGGTAGGTAATGCCGAAGCCACCATGGCCCAAAACCCGACCCAAGAGAAATTTACCTTGCAACATAGTGCCTGGGGGTAAGTGTAAAAGCGATTCAGACTCGGCTCCTACCTGGTAACCACAGTGAGGGCAACATTCAGTGAAGTCATTACTATTAAAACATCCTGGACATAGGTTATGGTAATTCATGAAATCTCCTTATTCAAAGTCAATATGATTAATGCTAAAATCATCCATGAAACTTATAGCGAGCTCTCGGAAAAATAATCCCTATAAAGCAGATCAGACCATTATCATTCAATTCAACCTATCCCTAATTGTTGCCAATTGCCAGTTTACTAGTTCATACGAACATTAAAGAATGTGTTCCACAATAACCCTGTGCTAATTGTTGCCCTTGACTCGGTAAGCTTGCAATTATCAAGCGGTTCGTGAAAATAGGCCGCAACTTCATAGAGACGATCGCGAAAAGCCTCGCCCTTGCTCATTCCATCGGGATATTCGCCAAAAATGTAGTACAAAGTCTGTCCCGAACCGACTGGGCAAAAACCTTCAAAATCAGCTTTTCCTAACCTGCTTTCAATCTGTTCAAAAGTCATTCCAACTTTAATGCCCAACAATTCTGCATCCTTATAACATGAAAGTTCATCTACTACCCATGCTTCTGTGTTAACGGTAAAGCGATAACCCAAATCATCATATATTAAATCCACAACTTCCGTTGGCCCAAAAGGTGAATTATAGATTTTTGAAGGTATTCCATATTTTACTATAATAGCCTCGATCACCAACCCAAGGTCATTAAAGTGCGGTTGATAGTAGAATTCATTACTTCTTAGTTTCTGAATCTCCAGTTTAACCTTCTCGTCCAAATGTGATTCTATTGTTGCCAGATCGATTTCGCTTTGGTCTTCAATTAATTTGCCAAAGATCCATTTACCCTTAATTGCATAACGTTCTATGAATGAAAAAGAACCAGGCCCATGAGGATAGCCATTACGCCATTCCCCTTCATATTCCGCATATTGCTTATTGGCTCCTTGAAAAAAAACTCTTTTTCCAAAGCCGTTCTGAAGATCATTTCCCCATTCTCCTTCATAACGTTCCCAATGACCAATAACCTCTATCCCCCAACCGTGGCGAATACCATTGACCCAGTCACCAAGGTAACTTCGCTCAGTATTGGATGTGCCTTCGCTAAGATTCCGAATACCAAAGCCATGCGGCTTGCCATCAGCTACTCCACCAGCATAGTTTTCTATGCCGGCAGACTCCCTGACTATTTCACCTGAAACCAGGATCCCATCAAGCCATGTGCCGGTTATTTCTCCGCCATTAGGCCAGCTATAGTTTCCGGTGTGATTCTTATAGCCCTTTTTCCAGTAACCCTCATAGCGCTCGCCGTTGCTTTTCTCCCAAACGCCCATCCCATGGGGAAGACCATCTTTCAGCTTTCCCGTGTATAACCCGTCCTGCCACGAAATAGTTACAATCTCTTTTTCTTTTTTCACCTCTGGTGAATCAGTTTCAGATACGCTGTCTTCAATAATTTGCTTTTCAGGTTCTTCTTCGCTAGCCTCATTAATGATAACTTGCTCATCTTCAGCTAGGTCTGCCTGATTACAACCCATCAAAGAGAAAAGGAGAGCAAATATTATCAGGCATGAAATAAAGAGATGCTTTTGGGGAATCAACTGTAACACCATCCTTTCAGCGGGTCTCATACTATAATTTGTTGTTCAAAATGCATTAGTACTGTCAGCTGTAAATAATTAATATTTAATTCCTGATTTCAGATACCAAGATTTCAGATTTCAGATTCAAAGCGGGGCGCACGGCAGGATTGCCGTAGTTGGCATTGAGGCCGTAGTTAGCAGTGCCGGTGTAGAACTCGCCGGCGCCGTTGACAAGGCGCACAAAGTCGCCGTTGTACGAATCGGGAGAACGGGTCCAGTAAAACCAGTTATTCCCATATATTCCCCATTGATCCATGAACTCTTTCCCCCACACTTTTTCAACATTCGCATACCATCCGTCACCAACCATCAAAGCGACCCTCTCCCTATCACCCGCACCGAAGAAGTAAGCATAAACATCACCTATGCGATAGGTCCATTCATGCTCTTCATCACCAAGCTCGGTGCTGGAGGGGATAAAAACATTGTCACTGGTGATGTAAGGGTTGCCGTTTTTCCACTCTTTATTGGGCACGGTGGTTGTAAGGACAGCTCCTTTAAATCTTTCGGAGAAAGCCCGGTAAAAGCCCTCTCCCGAATGAATACCGCTTGAGTTTAGCCAGGGGCGCAGGCCACGAGTAGCATTAGCGGTGCCGCTTTCGCCCCAGTGGTTATAGCCGTACTCGTCATATTCATGGTCCCGCCCCGTGCTATTGTCGAATGTGTGTAGACCAATCAGATCTTCTGAAAGCAGGGTAACATGGGGCTCTAAACCGTCGTAGTGATCCTTATCCACGACGATCCAGGTAACCGGTTTAACCTCACCTGGTGGTGTGGGATCACCGTCCCAGTCTCTATCGCTGTAGTCAATTCCCAACCGGTATTCCCACTCCCAGGAAGGGTCAACCACCCGCGACCCGATCGGCAAATCACCAATGGGGATGGTGCCGTTATCAAAGTCGATGTAGTAATCGGCGTCAAGGCTGGCAATAACAGCCGGATTATAAGTCGGTTGTTGTTCTTCAGGGTGGGCAAGGTTAGCAGTTTCTTCAGCCTCATTTTGATACCCCTGATCACCTGCAACGGATTCGACAGAAATGTTGCGACTTCCGCCACCCAAAAAGCTGATGCTACCAAAGAGCAAAAGGGCGCAGGCAGCGATAAGCACGGCAATTTTAACAGTTTTCCTGCTGATTGTATAAGGGGTTTCTTGCCCTAAATCCCGGTCAACAGGCTGTTGGTCAGGCAGGGGTTTCTTTACAGGCACTCTACCTGTTTCCCCCATATCTGCCTTCAGTTTCTGTTTATGATCATCTTCAACACGCTTTTTATCCGCCGCCATAAACCCGGCAGTTTTTTCTGGCTTTACCCCGGCATAACTCTCTTTCACCTTTTCTTTGACGCTTGCAGCAATCAGATCGCTCTGAAACTCCTCCACCGTCTGGTAACGGTCCTTTCCTTTTACGGCCAGTGCCTTGAGCAGAACCTTTTCCTGCTTTGCTTCAATAGCTGACCCCATCTGCGAAGGTGGAGCTAGGTCATCTTCATCTAAGCGATCAATCGCCTCCAGCGGGATCTGCCCGGTCAGGACCCGGTACATAGTTGCCGCTACCGCGTAAATATCGGTCCACGGCCCCTGTTTACCGCGGCTTCTGTACTGCTCTTCGGGAGCATAACCGGCTTTTAAAATAACTGATAGGCTCTTGCTCTTCTCGCGCATCTCCTGGCGGGCGGCGCCGAAGTCAATTAAGATCACCCGGCCGTCCTGGTTGATAAAGATATTATCAGGGCTAATATCACGGTGCATGATGCCGGCTTTGTGCACTTCTTTTAAGGCATCGAGAATCGGCATAATGATTTCAAGGCAGCGATTAAAGCTTAGACGGCCGCCC
>CAZVLE010000071.1:0-10251 GCA_964627855.1 uncultured Syntrophomonadaceae bacterium
CAGGGAACTGCGCCTGATGCCGAGATCGGGGTTAACCAGCGGCGGGTTGTAAAGGATGAAGTGTTTTTCAGCCCGCGGAGCGCCATTTTCTTCAATCACCGTTACCTGGTCTTCGATTAAGATCTCGGCCAGTTCACCTGGATTGGCGATCGTTGCCGAACAGAGAATAAAACGTGGATTTGATCCGTAAAAGGCACAGATTCTTTTCAGGCGGCGGATAACGTTGGCTACGTGGCAGCCAAAAACCCCGCGGTACTGGTGCATCTCATCGATCACTATATATTTAAGGTTGTGGAACAGTTGGGTCCATTTGGTGTGATGCGGCAAAATCCCTGAATGGAGCATATCGGGGTTGGTGACCACGATATGGCCGCTCCGGCGGATCAACTGGCGCAACCCCGGTTCGGTGTCACCGTCGTAGGTGTAAGTTGTAAGGGCTGTTTCAAACCCGGCAGTCAGGTCGCGCAGCTCTGCCACCTGATCCTGGGAGAGGGCTTTGGTGGGAAAAAGATAGAGCGCCCTGCTGCTCTGGTCCTTAATGATCGAGCTGACTACCGGCAGGTTGTAACAGAGGGTTTTTCCGGATGCGGTGGGGGTGACAATCACAGTATTTTTCCCGGACTGAATAGCTTCGATTGCTGCTGCCTGGTGGCTGTACAGTCGATCGATGCCCCGCTCGCACAGCGCTTTTACCAGGGCCGGATCCAGATCTTCCGGAACAGCGGCATAGCAGCCTTCACTTTCGGGAATAACCTCCCAACGGGTAACATTCTGCATAAAGGCCGGATCTTCCCGCCATTCTTTTAATATCGCAGCCAGCTCTTTCATCTTTTCCCCTGCCTTAAACATCAGTTTGGTATACATTAAGTATATTCGGCGCAAAAGATAATTATCCTACCTGGCAGGCAAAATCACTGCAATAATCAAAGGAATTAAAACCTTTCTGAAGAATATGGTAAGCGGAGAAGTAGTTAGCCAAATCACCGATTGTTTTAAGGCAAGCGGCTATCCCGAATTGTATTTAGATTAGAAGGTTTATTGAAAATATAAATAACGGAGGTAGGAATGATGCGCAAAGGATGCCCTTACGGAAGTCACCGGGTGATTGAGCCGAAAGGACTCTTGCCCCAACCAGCCTGGCAGATTGACAACGATATGGAGATTTACGACAACGAGATCCTGATTGATGTCGAAGTTTTAAACATCGATTCGGCCAGTTTCACCCAGATCGAGGAAGAAGCAGGCGGCGATGAAGCTCGCATTGCGGAGATCATGACCGGCATCGTAGCCAAAAGAGGCAAGCATCACAATCCTGTTACCGGCTCAGGTGGTATGCTGATCGGTAAGGTGGCACAGATCGGGTCCAACTGGAAAGGTAAGGCGCCACTCAAGGTGGGAGATCGCCTGGCGACGCTGGTTTCACTCTCCCTGACCCCGCTGAGGATTGATAAAATAAAGAAAATCCACAAGGATATTGACCAGGTGGAAATTGACGGGCAGGCGATTCTTTTTGAAAGTGGCATTTATGCCGTTCTGCCTGCTGATCTGCCCCAGACCCTCTCGCTGGCAGTCCTGGATGTAGCCGGTGCGGCAGCCCAGACAGCGAAACTGGTCCGGCCCGGAGATAAAGTGGTAATTATCGGGGCCGGAGGCAAATCGGGTCTGCTCTGTCTTTTTGAGGCGAAAAAGAGAGCCGGGGTCACCGGTCAGGTAATCGGCATTGCCCCCCGCGAAGCGAGTAAAAAGCGGGCGGAATCAACAGGTTACTGTGACCAGGTGTTAATGGCTGATGCTGCAGACGCGCTTGATATTATGCACAAGGTTGAAGAGGCGACGGGTGGGGCGATGGCGGATGTGACCATTAACTGTGTCAACATCCCCAATACGGAGCTTTCTTCAATATTGGCCACCCGTGACGGCGGGGTAGTCTACTATTTTAGCATGGCAACCAGCTTTACCGCCGCGGCCCTCGGCGCCGAAGGCGTGGGCAAGGATGTAACGATGATTGTTGGCAACGGCTATACAAAGGATCATGCTGCGATATCGCTTAATATTATGCGCGAAAGCCCGGTTTTGAGGAAGATATTTGAAGAGCTTTATACCTAATATTATCTAAACCCGAAGGGCAGCCCGGTTAACCTGAACGACGGAAAACAGAGCGGTTGCAAAGCAGAGAGGATGTTGCAATTTGGCTAGTAGACCTAAGCTTAACCTTACGAAATCAATGGAAATGTTTGAAGAAGCCAAGCGCATTTCACCAGGTGGTGTAATGGGCATCCGGCGGCCCTACAACTTCATTGAAGGTGAATACCCAATCTATCTTTCTCATGGCTATCAGGGCCACATTGTCGATATAGACGGCAATGATTACATCGATATGCTCTGTGCGTATGGTCCGATTGTATTGGGTTACAATGAACCGGAAATTAACCGGGCTGTATGTGAGCAGATGGAAAAAGGATTCTGTTTTGCCCTGGTTCAACCGGTCCAAAATGAGTTGACAAAGAGATTGATTAATCTAATCCCTTCAGCCGAGATGGCAATCCTCGTTAAAACCGGTTCTGACGCGACCAGTGTTGCGGTACGGATTGCACGTGGTTACAGCGGAAAAAATATTATCCTGCGCTGTGGTTACCACGGGTGGCATGATTGGTGTGTGGAGGTTGAAGGGGGTGTCCCTAAAGCAGTTAGGGAGCTGACCCTTGAATTTCCCTATGGAGATTTAGAATCTCTGGAGATACTGCTAAAAGAAAACAAAGATAAGGTCGCCGCAATCATTGTTACGCCGGTTGGCCATCCGCTGGCTCTACCGGTATCGGCGCCCCCAGCCGGTTACCTCGAAGGAATCCGCTCCCTCGCCGATCAGTATCAGGCAGTGTTGATCTTTGATGAAATCAGGTCCGGTTTCCGGGTAGCGATGGGAGGAGCCCAGGAGCGTTACGAAGTAACTCCCGATTTATCAACTTTTGGCAAAGCTTTGGCAAACGGTCATGCGATCAGTGCCTGTGTTGGTAAAGCTGAGATCATGAAAGTGGCAGAAAAAGATGTATTCATCAGTTCTACTTTCTTCCCCAACAGCCTGGAGATGGTTGCCGCCATGAAATGCCTGGACATTCTGGAAAGGGAGAAAGTGATTGATGCAATTTGGGACCGTGGTGAAAGATTTTTATCCCGTTTGAAGGATTTGGTTATCAAGTCAGGTGTCCCGGCAACCGTATCAGGAATTCCACCGATGCCTTTTCTTACCTTTGATAAAAATAGAGATCAGTACAAAGAAAGGCGGACCCGTTTTTACACTGAAACAATCAGACGCGGTTTGTTTATTCAACCTTACCATCACTGGTATATATCATATCGTCATACCGACGCTGATTTAACATCTGCCCTGACAATAATTGATGAGGCTTTAAACGTTGTGGCTTCAGAATATCCTGCATAAAGATTAGAGGAGGGCTTTATAGATGGCGCGATCGGAAAAATTAATGCTTAGAGTTAGGATTAGCGAACACGATGTTCATTATGGCGGTGGTCTGGTAGACGGAGCTTTGGTGATGAAGCTTTTTGGCGATATCGCCACTGAATTGCTGATTCGCTATGATGGAGATGAAGGGTTATTCGCCGCTTATGACATGGTAGAGTTCAAAGGCCAGCTCTGCGCTGGTGATTTTTTGGAGATTTGGGGATGGATCGACAATGTTGGTAACACGTCCAGGCATATGCAGTTTGAAGCGTATAAGGTAGTTACCAATGCGGGTAGTGACAGCTGCCCATCAGCCTGCAATGTATTACCCGATCCGCTTTTGGTTGCCCGGGCCAGCGGCACCTGCGTGGTTCCGAAAGATTTACAACGAGGATCAAGGGCCCTTAAGTTTTATGAAGAGGAAGGTCGTTAGCAATGGATAAATTGATCATTACCGCTGCTATGATCGGAGCCGAGGTAACCCGCGAGCATAACCCGAATTTACCGGTAACCCCAAGCGAGATTGCCGATTTCGAACTTGGGAAGTAGAGTTTTTTTGATACATGAATGCAATAAACTTTAGTCAGCGGAGGTGCTTTTATATTAAATGGTTGGAAAACCACGGTATAGGGGCACCTGTTTTTCTGATTAGGCGCAAGTATTATTGAATTGGAGTGGGGTATTTGGATATTTCATCTAAAACCAGTGAAACATTGTGTAAATATGGGAGCCACAGATCAATAGATCCTCCCGGAAGCATGCCACAAGCAGCGTGGAAAATAGACAACAGCGTAGATATCCTCCCAAATGAACTGTTGGTTGATGTTGATGTTGTTAATATTAACTCAACCAGTTTTTCACAGATACTTATTGAATGTGGTAGGGATGAAAAAGCAGTAAGGCAAAAAATCATGGAAATTGTTCAGGCGCGCGGGAAACTACATAATCCAATTACCGGCTCTGGTGGTATGCTAATCGGAAGAATTAAAAAGATAGGTTCCCAACTAGTTGATCACATAAACTGTCAGGAGGGAACCAGGATTGCTACTTTGGTATCGCTGACCCTGACCCCACTTAAAATTCATTATATTGACAGTATAAATATGGGAACAGGTCAAATTCAAGTCAGAGGCGAAGCGGTGCTTTTCGAAAGCAGTGTATTCACCCCGCTGCCAGATGATTTGCCTACGCCTTTACTGCTCTCCGTTCTTGATTGTGCAGGAGCACCGGCCATGACAAAACGGCTTGTAGAGAAGGGTGATACTGTAGTAGTTCTGGGCGCAGGAGGTCGTACCGGCTTGCTCTGTTCAGCAATTGCACGCGAGATAATAGGCGTCGATGGTAAATTAGTTGGACTTGTTAGAACTGATAGGAGCTTGCAGATTGCTCGCAGTACAAATTATTTCGATACGATTTTACAGGAAGATGCGACTAATCCACTCGTCTGTGCTTGTAAATATAACGAGTTGAGTGGCTATGATCCGGCAGATGTGGTCATCAATTGCATTAATGAGCCGGGAACTGAAATGACGAGCATCTTATTGGCGCGTCAGAGAGGCCGGATATTCTTTGCAAATCTAGCGACAAGTTTTACATCGGCGGCATTAAGTGCAGAAGGAGTAGGCAAAGACGTGGATATGCATATTTATCATGGATACGCAGAAGGGCATGCCGAGCTGGTTATAGAGACAATAAGAAAGGATTACAAGCTGCGTGAACTTTTTAAGTAAGTTTACAGATTAGGATTAATAATCATTTGAGGGGTTATGAATGAAAGAAAAAGAACTGAATTTTTTAACAGACTTTCAACCCGGCATAGTATACTTGACAGCTGACTTAAAGGTTAAATGGTTTAACAAGGAAGCTGAAAGCCTGCTGGAGATTAATAATGTTGCCCAAGTTGAAGACAAGTTAAATCTTTATTTTGAGGATAACCGTGTATTTTCCGGGAATGTTTTTGGTATTGAGAATGGCGCCGGAGGGCAGCAGATTTTCTGCTGTCTGGTGAAATCCGGGGGAGAATATCTGCTGTTGGTTTTCGACGAAGTTTTTTTCTCAAAAATAGCGCTCTTCAATCGAGAATCTGACATGGACAAGCTTGATAAATATTATTCACATCATGCTCAGGGGCATGACAGTATCGTTGCAAGCAGAAACCCCATGGTTCAGGAGATGTTATCTAACTGCCTGAAAGTTGCCAGTATCAATGCAACGGTCTTGATTACAGGGGAGTCGGGTGTGGGAAAAGAGGTCATGGCAAGGATTATTCATCGGGCCGGAGATCGGTCAAGCGGTGAGATGCTGTGCATTAACTGTAGCTGTATCCCTGAAAATCTATTAGAAGCAGAGCTTTTTGGCTATGAAGAGGGAGCTTTTACTGGAGCTCGAAAAGGAGGGAAAGCAGGATTATTTCTAATCGCTAAGGGTGGTACAATATTTCTGGACGAGGTTGGGGAATTACCTTATTCCATGCAGGTTAAACTGTTGCGAGCAATTCAAGACAAACAGGTATTTCCAATTGGCAGTTCTTTGCCCGTTGAGATTGATGTGCGCATTATTGCCGCAACAAACAGAAACCTTAAAAAGCTGGTTAAGGAAGGCTTATTCAGGGAAGACTTGTACTACAGGTTAAATGTCATTCCGATCAATATCCCCCCACTAAGGGAAAGAAGAGAAGACATAGTCCCTTTAGCCAACTTCTTTCTCGGGAAGTATTGTTCGAAATTTGGCTTAGAAAGAAGAGTAACTCCTGAAGCAATGAGTATTCTTGAGAATTATTCTTGGCCCGGGAATATCAGGCAGCTTGAAAATATAATCCAGAGGTCTATCATTTTTTCTAGAAGTATGGTTATTGGTGTGAAATTGATCGAAGAAATGCTCTTTTCTGAAGGCGCAGAGAAGTTATATGGTATAGAAAGTGAAGAGCATGAAGTTCAGTCCCTGTCTGATGTTGTAGATCAGGCTGAAAAAGAAGCATTGCTAAGGGTCAAGAAAACCTGTAAGACGACTAGACAAATGGCAGAGGTCCTAAAGATAAGCCAGGCTAGTGTGGTTCGAAAGGTAAAAAAACATCTTGAACCATAAATGAATCAAAAACGATGCATTATTGGTTCAAGAAAGTTATGATAGTCTTGTGAACGCTTGTATAAAAGCGTTTTTTTATTTGGCACAACAATTGCTTTTATAATATGCCGAAGGTCTTAGTTTTTTGGACAAAGGTTTTGGGGATTTAAATTTTGCAGGCTCACTCAATATCAGAGCCCTGGTATAGCAAGGAGGTGGTATTTGCAAGGGAAAAGTTTGAGCTTGATTTAAGAAAAAAAAACAAATAATGATGGAGGGTTAAAATGAAAGTTACAAAGATATTTGCTTTGCTTCTAGTCCTATCTTTACTTAGTTTTGCAGTAATCGGTTGTGGAGGCGGAGATACCACTGCTCCTGATGGCGATGACTCGTCAGCACCGTCAGCACCTCAGGAGGAACCGATCGTTATTAGAATAGCACATACTGATACTTCTGCTCGTTCAACTCATGTTGCGTTGGAGTGGTTGCCCGACTATATGTTTGAACAAACAGATGGTAGGGTTATAGTTGAACTATATCCCGATGGCCAGTTGGGTGACGATCCCGAACTCTGTAAAGGTTTACTGATTGGTACCACCCAGGTATATTTAGGCCTGACAGGTGTTCTTGGAGGGATCGTTGGTCCACAACTTGATATGTATGATTTGCCCTTTCTTTACAACTCATATGATGAATGGGTAGAAGGAAGCTTTGATAAGGGCGGTCTGGAGATCTACAACGAGCTTCTGGTAGGATCCGGATTTACTGTTGTTGATTTTATGTACAACGGCATGATGAATATTGCCAGCTCCAAGAAAATCTATAAAACCCCTGAAGACATGAGAGGGTTTAAGGTTCGCGTAGTTCCTACTGATATGAATGTTGCAGTCTTTGAGGCACTTGGCGCTAACCCAACTCCTCTGGCCTGGGGCGAGGTTTATACGTCTGTAGCTCAGGGCGCAGTTGATGGTTTAACTCATGCACTGGGTGTTTTTAATGATTTTAAATTCTATGAGATGGCTCCTTACATCACTTTATCAGAGCATCAGAGCTCTCCTTATACCGTAGTTATGTCAACAGCATTTTTAGAGTCGCTTCCCGATGACATCTATGATATCTGGATGGATGCAATTCGTGAGGCATGTGCAATTCAGCGGGATATGGAACGTGAACTTGAGTTTGAGTATATTGATACTTTCCTAGCTGCCGGCGCAACAGTTCATGAATCAACTTTAGATGAGAAAGCGGTATTCTATGAGCTGTGTGCGGACATTTATGAAAATCAGCGCGATATCACCGGTGCAGATGTTTTTGATCGGTTCCTTAGTACTGCCGGTAAATAAAGATTTCAACTGATGATCTACGAGCTGTAAGTTTCGTTGTTGTTGTAATAATTCATACATCTGGGTTGGGTTCATGCCCAACCCGGGTGTATTGATTTGGGGGTTTTTTCAATAATCAAACGCCTAAGTTTTTTTTACAATCATCTCGAAGAGATAATACTGGTGATTCTCTTTGCAATCATGGTCGGAGTGATTTTCCTTCAAATTATCATGCGCTATGTTTTCAACAACTCCTTAACATGGTCTGAAGAGTTGGGTCGCTTCGTGTTCCAGTGGCTGACCTGGATTGGCATTAGTTTGGGCGCCCGGCTTGGGCAGCATATAAAAATTTCAATTCTTACTGACAGGTTACCGAACAAACTTGCCCATGCTGCTAATGTGATATCGGATTTAGTGGTAATAGCGATATGTGTTATCACTGTGTATTACGGAATAGAAATTAGTAAGTTATTTGTAGGCACCAAATTCACGACAATAAAAATAAGTTTAGCCTGGGGTTATTCAGCTCTGGTAGTTGGCTGCGGATTAATGACAATCAGGTCGTTAATTTCAATAAAGAATTCTATCCGGAGCATGTTCAGCAATGAACCACCAATCGGTACAGGCTCCTGTTCGGTTGATATGGATACCATGGAAGGAGGGCCTAACTAGTGGGGATCTCAGTCCTTTTTATGGTGTTATTAATTATGCTGTTAGTTGGTGTTCCCATTGGCTTTGCCATTGGTGGTGCAACCATGGTGGCCATGTATTTTTTTACAAATATGAACATGATTACTGTTGCTCAATTTAATTACAGCGGAATTAACTCTTTCACTGTAATGGCTATTCCTTTTTTCCTTCTGGCTGGAGTAATTATGTCCACTGGTGGGATAGCAGCCCGGATTGTTGATTTTGCCTATAAACTGGTTGGTTTTGTGACCGGTGGCTTAGGTGTGGTAACTGTCGTCGCCTGCATGTTTTTTGGAGCTCTTTCCGGTTCAGGGATGGCAACGACATCGGCAATTGGCAGTATGATGATTCCTGAAATGAAGAAAAAAGGCTATGATGTGCCTTATTCTGCTTCCCTTGTCAGTTTTTCTGGAAGTATAGGTTTGATTATCCCACCCAGCCTCGGTTATGTTCTTTATGGCTCAGTAACAAATACTTCTATATCTGATTTATTTCTGGCTGGAATATTTCCGGGGATTACGATTGGTCTTTTCTTAATAGCAGCAAACTACTTTATCTGTAAAAGGCTGAACATGGGTTTCAAGGAAGAAAGAGAAGAAGGCGTTACAATAAAACAGTTTATTCGTCATAGGGCAAAAGAGGTTGTCATCTCGTTTAAGAACAGTTTTTGGGCATTGCTCTCGCCGGTGATCATTCTTGGTGGTATCTATTCCGGCGTCTTTACCCCAACTGAAGCAGCTTGTGTTTCGGTGGTTTATTCCATAATTGTTAGTTTGTTTATTTACAAAGAGATGAATCTGAAAAGCCTCTATAAAGCTTTTGTTCTGGCGGCAGCGTTAAACGGCATTACTTCGTTTTTACTGGGCTACTCAACAATATTTTCCACCTACATGGCTTATGAGAATATCCCGAGGGCGATCTACCAAAGCTTACTTACAGCGACTGATAATCCCCTGGTGCTGCTCTTACTGATTAACCTGGTGTTAATTGCCATTGGGACAATTTTGGATACTGTACCTGCATTGATCATTATGTCTCCAATCTTGCTTCCGGCGGTAGTTAACTATGGGATAGATCCGGTTCACTTCGGGATTATTATTACTGTCAACCTGGCGATCGGTTTATGTACGCCGCCTTATGGCTGCAATTTGTTCGTCGGTGCTGCGGTAGCCAATATCAAAATGGAAAGTATGATGAAATACCTGGTACCTTTACTGATTGTTTCATTATTAGCATTAGGGGTAATAACATTTGTTCCCTCTTTGTCGCTTATTTTAGTGCGGTAAAGAGTAGTTTCAGTTGAAATCTTTGAATTTGAAGGCGATTTGGTTTTGTTATATTCACTTGGATGTAATTGAAATACTATAAGTTAGGGGATAAATTAGTGAAAGGGAAGGGAGAATATTTCGGGACGCATCGGGTGATTGAACCTCAAGGTTTATTACCTCAAGCTGCTGATATGTTAGACAACACTGTTGATATTTGGGCTAACGAAATACTGATCGATGTTATCGCCCTTCAACCTACAGCATCGGCTTTTCAGACCTTGAAAGTAAAATGTGGCTCAGATACAAACAGGATCAAAGAAGAAATTCTAAGAATTGTGGAAAGCAAAGGCAAATTTCAGGATCCTGTGACAAAATCCGGTGGCATGCTGATCGGTAGGATCAAAGAGATCGGAGACGCTCTTATTGATAAGGTTGAGGTCAAAAAGGG
>CAZVLE010000072.1:0-4301 GCA_964627855.1 uncultured Syntrophomonadaceae bacterium
CCTTGTTCTGGAAGGATCCAATGTTCACCTGGGCACAGGTGGAACAGTGCTAAACACCCTTGATCTTGATACCGGAAAGAAAAGACTGACCGAGGTGAGCGATGTTGCCGGTTATGCCAAAATGACCGATGCTCTCGATAATATCGCCTTTTTCGTCATAAATTGCTATCCTGATGATGTGCCAACCGAAGATGTCGACATCAATCGTTTTTACCATGCTCTGGCCAATACTTCAAAACATGTCATGGGCGGCATCTATACAATGGATGGCCTTAAATCAGTAATCAAGATGGGGGAAGATATCGCCGGCAGTAAAGAAAAGCTGCTGGAGCGCCCCTTTATATCTTTCATTACCCTGATGATGAGCCCTCTTTTAATGGAAGTGACCTATACCGACTTCCTGATCGAGATATCAAAATACGGGCTGCCGGTTACCTGTCCATCGGAGCCACTGGCCGGAGCCAATGCACCTGTTACCCTGGCCGGAACAATAACCCTTAACAATGCCGAGTCTTTAGGCGGATTAATTCTTTCTCAGCTAGTCAATCCAGGCAACCCCACAATTTACGGTTCAACATCAAGCATCATGGATATGCGCACCGGAACATACATGGCCGGCAACATTGAATCGGCCCTGATCAATGCCGGTTGTGCCCAAATGGCACAGTATTATAAAATTCCCATGTATGGTACAGGCGGCATGTCAGATTCAAAAGTCGTTGATGCCCAGGCCGGTTACGAAAGTGCCAATACGGCCATGGTCGTAGCCCTTTCGGGCTGCAATTACATCCATGATGCCTTTGGCCTGCTCGAATTTTGCACCACCCTGTCTTACGAAAAAATGGTCGTCGATAACGACTCGGTGGGAATGGTATTAAGAGCTGTTAAAGGAGTGGAGGTAAATGAAGAAACTATTGCCGCCAATATAGTGGCTGAAGTCGGGCCTGCCGGGCACTTTCTCGATCACCCCCATACGGTAGAACATGTACGTAATGAATTTTACTTCCCCACCCTGTCCGACCGTCAGCAGCGCAGTGTTTGGGAAGCCGAAGGTTCCAAAGATACTTTCCAGAGAGCACACGAAGAAGCTAAAAGAATTATGGCTGAGCACAAGCCTCTGGGTTTCAGTGAGGATATGGAAAAACTCCTGAGAGAAAAGTACAGCGGTATTAAGTAAGTTTTAGTTAAGCCTGTTTAATGCCGCGGTCTTGAAACCGCGGCATTCTATTGCAATGAAGCGGGCTTTATCATTGTCTAATCGGGCGAAAAAAGCTTCTTTTAAAAAACTTTAATTGCGCAGGCTGTGTATAGGGGCCGGTATGCGGCCTCCGCGAGAAACAAATTTCTCGGCCGAGAAGCTGTTAACCGCCATGACCGGGGCGTGACCGAGCAAGCCGCCAAATTCAACCCTGTCTCCAACTGTTTTGCCAACAGCAGGGATTATGCGTACTGCCGTTGTTTTATGATTAAATACGCCTATCGCCGCTTCATCGGCAATGATAGCAGCAATAGTCTCTGCCGTTGTATCCCCTGGAACGGCAACCATATCTAAACCGACCGAACAGACAGCAGTCATGGCTTCTAGTTTTTCTATGGTCAAAGCTCCTGCTTCCACGGCACTAATCATCCCGGCATCTTCGCTGACCGGTATAAAAGCCCCGGACAGGCCGCCGACATATGATGAAGCCATGGCCCCTCCTTTCTTTACTGCGTCATTCAGTAAGGCCAGCGCTGCGGTCGAACCCGGAGCCCCGCAACGCTCAAGGCCCATTTCTTCTAAAATTTCCGCGACACTATCGCCCACTGCCGGCGTTGGAGCCAGGGAGAGGTCAACAATACCAAAAGGAACGCCAAGGCGCTGAGCAGCAGTCCGACCAACCAGTTCGCCCATACGGGTTATTTTAAAAGCAGTCTTCTTTACGATTTCTGACAGAGTACCCAGGTCGGCATTGCCAGTTTTATTGATGGCACTTCTTACTACCCCCGGTCCACTTACACCTGTGTTGATAACACAATCGGGCTCACCAATACCGTGGAATGAACCTGCCATAAAGGGATTGTCCTCAGGTACATTGGCAAATACCACCAGCTTGGCGCAGCCAATACTGTCCTGTTCTGCTGTAAGTAGAGCCGTCTCTTTAATCCCCCTGCTAATCAGGTTAATCGCATCCATGTTAATGCCTGTTCTTGAGGTGGCTACATTCAGAGACGCACAAACCCTTTCGGTTGAACTTAAGGCCTTTGGTATTGACTGAATCAGCTTTATATCTCCACCGGTAAAACCTTTGTGAACAAGGGCTGAGAATCCACCGATAAAATTTACCCCTACCTCTCTGGCTGCTTTATCGAGGGTTTGAGCATACTCAAGATAGTCATCACCATTAGCGGACTCGGCAACCAGGGCAATCGGTGTTACCGATATACGTTTGTTTACAATGGGCAATCCAAATTCACGGGCAATTTCATCTCCTGTCTTAACCAGTGAACCGGCAAGGCGGGTAATTTTTTCATAAATTTTACGACAAGCCGCCCTTTGGTCTGCATCGCTGCAATCACGCAGACTGATACCCATAGTTATAGTCCTGATATCGAGGTTTTCTTCCTGGACCATCTTTATTGTTTCAAGAATTTCTTCAATTGTAAGCACCTATGAACCCTCCCGGCATACTTGAATCATACTCAACTGTCACGATAGCGCAGTTAAATACGGTGCATGAAATTGAAAATATCTTCATGCTGGGTATCGATCCTTACCCGCAATTCTTCTCCTTTACGCGCCAGTAACTCTTTTAGCGATACCAGATCAAGACTGGCCTTAGCCATGTCGGCCACCAGGACCATCACAAAATATTCCTGCATAATCGTCTGATTAATATCGAGAATATTAACTCCATTATCTGCCAGAATAGATGTGACAGCAGCTATGATCCCGACCCGGTCAGGACCAATAACCGTAATTACGACACGATTGCTTCCAGGTGTGTTTTTGAGGCGATTCATTGGTTGGACTCCTTTCATCTTCATTCCTGATCTATAAAATAGTTGCCCCGGTTCTTTAGATAATCAAATAAAAGAATGAAGAAACCGGCGGCAAGACCGGGATAGAGAGGGTTGAGGTTGAACTGCAATATCGTCCCGAAAATGACAATCGACGGACCGACAACAACTGCGAGAGTACCGGCTCCTGGTGATATTTTACCCTTTAAAAATATTACTGCAAGGAGAGGAAAGCAAATTGTTGCCCCGCGAAGACCAAGTGAGAGGTAACTCCAGCTCAAAATAAGGACATTACTGTCAGAGAGCAAAACAACCGTCAGGGCTAGCAGCATGATCAGAATAATTAAGAAACGAAAAACCTGAAGGACTCTCCGATCATCGCTCTCAGGGCGTAACCTGAGATAGATATCCCTATTCAACATGGTGCTGACACCAAGTGTTAGCCCGGCGCCGGTACCGATAGAAGCCAGTAAAAGGGTAGCCAAAACTATTCCGGCAAACCAGGGTGGTAAGTAATTCAAAACAAAGAGGGGTAAGGCCTGGGCAGGATTGATCTCGGGGTAATGCATGCGCATAAATAAACCAACCATTATTCCTCCCAAACCGATTGCAGGGGCTAGAATAGAGCTGAGCAAAGCTCCTCCCCTGGCTGCGGTAAGATCACGACTGCAAAATACCCCCTGGAAATAAATTTGACTGGAGAGAACCCCGACCATGAGAGCAAAAGCAGAAGCCAGGTCGGTATTGACACCCCGCCCAAAGAGAGAAAACCAGGGATAGCTTGGATAATAACCCGCCAAACCTGCTGCGCCGCCGGCTAGATGAAAAGCTACCGATCCGGCTACGATCATGGTAAAACAGGTCAGCATGATCTTGGTAAAACCCATCAGGCCGGTACCCCAGGCCCCTCCAAAGATTACATAGAGCACAGCAAGAAAAACTGTGATCAGAGCCGCGAACCGGGGATCAAGGGGGAACAATGAGGACAGCAAAGCCATAGAGGAAAAAATCTGGGGCATTATGTTGATAAACATACCCAGTGATACAAATAGGGCGGCCATCACCCCTGCTTTTGGCCCAAAGCTGGAAGAGATAAAACGGGGAATGGTTTCAAACTGCGTTTCGCGCATTGGTCTGACCAGGAACAGGGCAATGATCAGACAGCCGATACCCCCACCAAGAGTGAACCACCAGGCCGAAAATCCATAAAGGTAGGCCAATTGTGAAGTCCCTATCGTAGAAGCTCCGCCTACCAAGGTGCCGAGAATTGTACCCATGACTAAAAATGATCCGGCCTTTCTGCC
>CAZVLE010000073.1:0-6545 GCA_964627855.1 uncultured Syntrophomonadaceae bacterium
ACTCTTCTGAATCGCTGGCGGGGCGAATCGAAACAATAGCTATCGGCGGGTTCAGCCTGGCTGAATTGGAGCCGGTGTTCAAGCGCCACACTGGTTACGTGGAGGGTTTCCCCTTTCATACCTGGCTGAATCTGATCAGCACAGTTTAATATGGCGCAAGAATTTTGTACAGACCTTTCTGGAGCGTGACCTACCCCAGCTTGGAGTGCGGATCCCGTCGACAACCATGCTGCGTTTCTGGATCATGATTGCCCACTATCACGGGCAAATATGGAAAGCCTCGGAATCGGCTCTGATCCAGGAATATGAGGGCGCGGCGATACGATTCGGGCAGTATACCTTTTTCTAAAGCATTTTAACCCCCCCCACAATAAATTTGCAAAAGACACGGACAGGGACACATATGTGTCAGTCCTTTTATTTATGATGCAAGGGCCCAATATTTTGCTTAAGGGAAGGTGATGTGTAATGACCGTAAAAGCATGGATGCGGCACCTTGGAAAAGCGATGGAAAGGATCACGGAGCGTGAGATTTAGCAGTATAACCCCGATAGACGGTACCCTTTCAATGTTTATTACCGGGGCAATAGTATGCTGAAGATCGGCTTTTCCAGGGCAGGTTACCCGGGCAGCGGTTTGTCCAGGTAAGACTTTAGCCAACCCATTAGCAGGGTTAAGAAGAATATGGAGGAGGTAAAGCAGGGAATGCTCTAGCGAAAAAAGAATCTTAAAAATATTTGAAAATGTAGAATGGGGTGAATTGCTTTGATAGCTTATGCGCGTACGGGTAACTTTCCGGAAGCTCTGGTTAAAATTCTTTTGACAATCATGATGAGAACCCCTGATGGCGGCGCCACCATGGAGGAATTGAAGGAGGCCTACGAGGAAGCGCGGGGAAGCAGGCCGAGCAGCAGGACAATTATGCGTGCTATCCACCGTCTGAACCTGATCTTCGATCCCCTCGCTTACGGGGAATCACCTGAAGATGGCGAAATCATTGATGATGTACTAGCTGGCAGTGACGATTATGAGGCATTGCCCCCGGTGATCCAGCCAAAGCGGACCGGGAAAGGGGTCCGTTATGTCTACACCGGTGAATACCCGGGGAGCAGTCTCGATGCCAATCAGGTGCTGATGATGACTTTAGGGCTTTATACCCAGCAGCGCGGTTTGCTCAAAGATCACTTCGAGTCGGTGATCCGGGAGATGATGCGCGACATGCTGGCTCGCATTAGCACATACCAGAACGTGATTCAGGATCTTGAAAAGCATGTTCATGTTTCGGGATATGGTCCGGCTGACCCGGGTAAAAACCTGGTTAAGATCAAAGACGTAATGCGGGCGATTCGCAACCGCAAGCGGGTCAGGATGGAATACCTGCGCTCTTATGACGGAACCCTGACGAGGCGGGAAGTTGAGCCTTACGGGATGATCTGCCGTTTCAACAACTGGTACCTGGTGGCACACTGCCTTTCACAGCAGAAGAGGAGGATTTTCTTAATGGATCATGTCAAGCAGCTGAAGGTTGTTGAAAACAGCAGTTTCAGGCAACCTGAGGGTTTTAACCTGCATGATGTTTATAGCAATGCCTGGGGTGTATGGACCCTTGATGGGGACAGTAAGGCTGAGAAGGTAACGGTGCGTCTGAAAGTTGCGAAGGGTATTGCCGAACGTTTTAAGCTGGTTTGTTTCCATGATTCGCAGGAAGTTGAGATGCTGGCGGACGGCGAGGCTAAAGTGACTTTTAAGGTAACCGGGGCGAGCGAAATGATTCCCTGGCTGATGAGCTGGGGCCCGTCGGTGCAGGTCTTAGAGCCGCAGTGGTTGAGGGAGATGATCATAGAAAACCTGAATAATACGATGAAAGCTTACAAACTTTAAAAATACAGAGATTTGAAGAGCCTAATTTTTTTGACATACATCATTTGGCGTTTGTTGTTGGAAGGGCTATAGGTTATGTTTAACCCTGACAAAAGTCAGGTTTTTTACGGGTCTTGAAAACCCCACCTCCGGCTGGTCTGTTACTTGAGCTAAGTAGATATACTTAATTTAAAAGAAACCAGGGAGGTGCGCAATGTGGAATTAATCATGATGGTTGTCTTATTTACTACCCTGATATCACTTTCAGCAGTACTGGCCATGGTACTTTATTTCCTGTTCTGGCTGCAGCGGGTGGGCAGCTAGCTTTTGTTGTTATTGTAAAGCAGAGATTCAACAATATCAGGAGCCGTATCTGTAGTCTTCAGAGACACAGTAACGATCAGTATTAATGAAACAGGCAATCCAATGTAAACCGGGTGCAGTCCAAAAGGGTGCCCCAGAAGCTGCCATAATACCGCAGTAATCAGTCCGCCCCAGATAGCGGTAACACCACCGGTATTGGTTGCTTTTTTCCAGAAAAGGGCGGCCAGGACGGGGATCAGCAGGCCTGATGTCAGCATGGCGGTTCCGGTTACCCAGAGCTCGATTAAGCGGGGAATATAGATTGCCAGAAACAGGCTGATGATAGAGGTTATTAAAACTGCATAACGACTGCTTTGGATCAAGATTCGTTGGTCATGCGTTTTTAAAAACGGCTTGATAATATCATTTACTACCGATGAAGCGCCGGCAACCAGGTTTGAGTCTGCAGCAGAAATAATTGTCGCCATCAAGCCGGTAATGACAATCACCAGTCCGTAAGTTGGAAGAACGGAACTGCTGATAGCATAAAAAGCAAGTGATGGATCTTCGACCGCAACCCCAATTAGCCTGCCGAATGTTCCAAGGGAAAATATTGCAGCAGTAACTATCAGGCTGAAAATGGTCGAGATCCAAAAACCTCTAGCTGCTATCTTCATATCCCCGGCAGCCCAGATTCTCTGCCAGGTATCCTGGCGAACTATTTGATACCCGCCCAGGGTAAACATGAAAACAAATAAATCCCTTACAGGCATATTAAAGATATTAGTCAGTTCAGGGCTGCCGGCCTTTTCCCAGGCAGTTCCCTGGATGCTTGTTCAATTAATTCTCTATGCCATTCATCACCAATGGGGGTATAGCCGTCTATTTCCTTGGTAATTCTTTTCGCTATATTTTCCAGTCCATCGTAGTAATCTGATAGAAAAGTTCCCACCAGGCGACAGGCAAAACTGCTCTCTTTTTCAAATCCGCCAACTTTACTGGCACTTACATTAGGGTATAGCCCAATCTGAGAAAGCTCTCCTGTCAGTTGATTTAGCGCTTCTATATCCTGTTCAATTGCAGTTTTAACGACAAGGTATTTATTTTTATCGATTAGCATAAACTTATCCCTTCCCTGTTGATAATCTCTTCAATCCAGGGCACATTGTCTTCTTCAAATACTATACTGACCTTTCGGTCCCTGCATAACTGTTCAGCTATTTTATAAATCTCATCTGTATCGCCCTTATGTCCGGCTATGTAAAGATCGAGATCTGATCTCTCATAATAATCCTTTCGGGCAAAGGATCCAAATAGATATACTTTTTCTGCAAGGCCCTTTTTTACCAGTTCTTGCGCAATTTCTTTGGCTGTATTAAAGGCATTTTCCTGCAACAGCTTTTTTTGTTTCCTGGTTTCTATTACTTGTTCTTTAAACTTTTCCAGGAATTCAAAGCTTAGCCCGGAACGGTAGCATTTTTTTTCCCATTCTTGCAGTTTCACAGATATAGCAACGCCTTCCTGGTAATCTTTGTATTATTATATCACACCTTTGCCTCGATCAGGGTTGCAGGAATCAAGCTCAGATGGTTTATTTTTCCACACATCTCTTAATTCCTAAAATACTACTAGGACCAGAATTTTGCAAGCTCCCTTCAATAAGTTTTACCATCTAACCCGCAGGATACCTGAGGGCCTCCATATTAAACTGCACCTGAAAGTAAGGGTTTTTTATGAGTAGAAAAACCCTTACTTTAGTAAGTTCTATAACACCTTCCGCTTTAATATGATTTGATTAAGATTTCAGCTGGGAGGTGTAATTGTTGTTTTATGAAATAGCGTTTTCAGCAATTGGCGGGCTGGGCATGTTTTTGTTTGGTATGCAGATAATGGCTTCAGGCTTGCAAAAGGCAGCAGGTGTAATCTATTTGGATATTCTAAGCAACCTGGAAAGGGTGGCAGATCACGCCAATAATATTGCCGATCTTGTAGCGGAAAACAAGCTTTAGTGGAACGAGTGAGCACAGTTTTATACAGTAGACAATCGCAGCTGAGGACAGCTAAGTAGGTGAAATGGAAAATATCTTTAGGTTGGGTTATTAAACCCTGACTCAAAACCATACTTAAGTCGGGTCTCAGATGTGAAGGGCTCTAATAAAATGGAAGCATAAGATTTAAAGGAAAGCTGAATCCAGGGAAGGAGGAGTGAACATGAGTAGAGGTAACAGTGAGAAGTTATCAATGAATTACAGATGGCAAGTAAAAGTCAGTGCCAGGGGCCATCTTGATTTCCTGGTTCAGGATTGCTTTGAAGGTATGGAGATAAAAGATAATGATGATGGCACAACTGAAATCGAAGGACTGCTGACTGATCTGCCCGAGGTTTATGGTTTTATTATCAGGCTAAGAGATGCTGTTGTGTTTCTTCATTTCCTGGAGGTAAGCAGAACAGAGATTGAAGGTACGGCCAAGTAAAAGATCAAAAAAAATAATCAAACGAGGAGGAGATTTTAATGAAAAAGAAAGCTGATATCAGTTTGGTGGCCCGGGAAACTTTAGAGGATAAAGAAAGAGATTTTACAGGTAAAGGAGGCGCTATGGTGAGTGAAGCTAGATTTACAGAAATGATTAAAAATGTAACGAAAAATGACTTTATGGATGTAGGAGGCAAGGGAGCAAACCTTGGTGAGATGATCGCAGCAGGCCTGCCGGTGCCGGGCGGATTTATCCTGCTCACCGATTCTTACCGTCGCTTTGTAACTGCTGCCGGCCTGGAAGAAAAGATTGAAGATTTCTTGAGCGATGTTGTTGATGAAGATCTGCGTTCTATGGAGTTAGTATCAGAAAATATTAGCGAGCTATTTGCCAATGCTGAGATACCTGCAGATATCGTAGAAGCGATAGAGAAGGCATACAAAGAGATTAATGAGCCTGAAGTAGCTGTTCGTTCATCTGCTACAGCAGAAGATTTACCAGGAACCTCTTTTGCAGGACAGTATACAACGTTTCTTAATGTGCAGGGAATAGATGAGCTGCTCCAGGCTATTAAAGACTGCTGGGCATCGCTCTGGAACTACAGGGCACTCTCATACAGGGTGAAGCAGGGAATACCGAATGCCGGGCTGGCTCATGGTGTTGTTGTTCAAGAGATGATCAATGCAGAAAAATCAGGGATCCTTTTTACTGCCAACCCTGTTAATGGCAGGCGCGACCAGATGCTGTTAAATTCATCATGGGGCCTTGGCGAAGCAATCGTTGGGGGAGAAGTTACCCCGGACCAGTGGATCCTTGATAAAAGCGTAGGAATAGTTGTAGAAGAAAAAGTTAACAACAAAGAAGTAATGACAGTCAGGAAAGATAAAGGAATCGAGTTTGTAGCAGTGCCGGAAGAAAAAAGAAAAGAGATAACCCTGGATAGAAAGGAAGTTGACAGCTTATTTGATCTCGGCTACAGGGTTGAAGAATACTTTGGGTCTCCCCAGGATATAGAGTGGGCCTACCGTGACGGTGAGTTCTTCCTGGTCCAGACGCGCCCGATCACTTCCCTCTACCCTCTTCCTGAAAAGGTTGAAGGAAAAGATGACCTGAGAATTCATACTAACATGAGCCTTTTATCCCAGGGAATGCAGGAGCCTTTAACTACGCTGGGCGCCCATTTCTTTATAAAAAATATTGTAGCCCCTGTGAAGGCATTCAACAAGGTAGTAAATGAAGAAAAAGATATATGGTGGTGCCAGACAGTTGGTGGGCGGGTCTTCATGGACTATACAGAGCTGCTCAGGAATGAGAAATGGTGGGAAAAAATGATCATCAATGATTATTTTTCCGACCAGGATCCTCTAAGTGCAAAGGCTCTCCTGCAATGGCTTGATAAAAACAGGGAAGAGATTACAGCTAAGAAAAGCCCAATTGTGCCATTTATATTAAAAAACATACCCGCCTTTATTAAGCTGTTTGGCCCGATGGCTAAAGCCATGGCCCATGGATCTATGTCTCCCCTTAAGGCGAGGGAAAAAGCAATCAGGGAGTGGGACCGGCTTGCCCGGGAAGCTTATGAAGGAGCTGAAAAGCTTGAAACAGTTAGCGAAAAGCTGGATTATATTGAAGAGCAAATAACCAACTTTGTTAATTCAAGCTGGGTTTCGCTTTCTCTGATCGCTCCATCATTTGAAAATGTAGTGAAAGCAGAGAAAATGGCTGCACCCTATCTTGATAGTACTGATGATTTCAGGTTGGTTGAAAAGTCACTTCCTTACAACTCGACGACTGAAATGGGTATGCATATGATGAAAGCAGCGAAAAGCCTGGCTGAGCGGGGCGAAGAACCGACCATGGAGCAGGAGGAAGTGCGCAGGTTCTTTGAAAAGTATGGCCACCGCTCT
>CAZVLE010000074.1:0-12437 GCA_964627855.1 uncultured Syntrophomonadaceae bacterium
GTTTGGTTGAACCGATCGTGGCCATGATTCATGATAAAGGCCAGCGCATCGGCGACATGGTCGGCAATACCCAGGTTGTCGAGGTAGTGCATTACTGGGAAAGGCTTTAGCCTTCAACAGAAGCTTCTTAAAAGAATAACCAGCTCGGTGATACCATCCAAAAAAATTTTTTCCGAAAAAGAAGGAATTTTTATTTATGAGTAGAATTAGCTATATTATGAAATATCATTTTGTAATGTGAAATATTTTTGCGGAAGCGGGGTTATTGATGGTGCCGGACTATAATATTCAGTCGCTTGAAAGAGCGGCCAAACTTTTAGGCTGTTTTACCCTTTCCGAACCGGAAAAAACCCTTAAGCAGTTGGCCGAAGAAACTGGTTTGCACAAGAGCACAGTGTTTCGCATTATGGAGACCCTGGAAACAATTAAGTGGGTCAGGAAAGATCCAAAGCTTAGTAATTACAGGCTGGGATTTGGGATTTTTGAGTTGGGAGCAAGAGCAGTAAAAGGCATAGATTTCTATAATGTCAGCATACATCATCTGGAAGAGATGGTTAAGGACACTCGTTTAACAGCCCACCTGGTAATAAATGATAATGGCGAAGCGCTATATTTGAATAAAGTTGAGTTTCCCGGCTCAATTATTACCCAGCCTTCTCAGATTGGATTGCGCTTTCCAATGCACTGTACCGGTGTTGGCAAGGTTTTACTCAGTTATATGGTTGAAGATGATTTAAGCAGAATCATTGAGGAAAAGGGTTTGAAAAGATTTACCCAAAACACAATTGGCAGCAGGGAAGAGCTGTTAAAAGAGACAAAAAGAATCCGCGAGAAAGGTTATGCTATTGACAACGAAGAGACCCAACCGGGTTTGCGCTGCGTTGCTGCCCCGCTAAAGGATTATAATGGCAAGATTATTGCTGCTATCAGCATAAGCGGTATGATTTCTGATATGAATGAACAGATACTGCCCGACATGATTGACAGGGTTTTAAATACAGCAGCAAAAATTTCTGCAGATTTAGGATTTAAAATTTAGGATTTAAAATTTAGGATTAAAAATTTTTGCCTCATAAGCAAAACAAAGTTTTACAATACGAAACTATATGGATTGACAGTCAGGGCAAATTATTAGGAGGGTTACTTAGGGTGAAAGTAGTGATCAGCGATTATAATTTCCCAACTATAGATTCAGAAAAGAAGATTATCGAAAAAGAATTTGGAGCGGAGCTTATTGATGCGCAGTGCAAAAATAAGAAAGAATTTATTGATCTTGCCTATGATGCAGATGCAGTATTAACACAATACTTTCCGATAACCAGTCAGGCTATTAAGTACATGAACAAATGCAAAGTTATCGTCACATACGGTATCGGAACCAATGCTATCGATGTCGGTGAAGCGACAAAAAAAGGAATAATAGTTTCTAATGTTCCAGACTATGGCATTAATGAGGTTTCTGATCATACTATTGCCATTATTCTTAATCTCTCGAGAAGATTATCTGATTTAGATCAACAGATCAGGTCTGGACTATGGGGCTATAGAAATGTGGCCCCCATTACTAGGTTATCAGAATGTGTTTTGGGATTGATTGGTTTTGGTAAAATTGCCCGACTTGTCGCCAGAAAAGCGAAACCCCTTAGTTTTAAGGAAATTCTTGTTCATGATCCCTATGTTTCGGGCCAACAAATCTCAGAATATGAAGCGGTAAGCTCAGATCTAGATAATCTCCTTCAAAACTCTGATTATATTTCTCTGCACGCCCCACTAAACGAAAAGACCCGGTATTTAATTGATTCGGAGCAATTGAAAAAAATGAAAGCCTCGGCATATTTAATCAATGTAGGGCGAGGTGCTTTAATTAATGAAAAGGCTTTGATTGCAGCCCTGGAAGAAAAACAGATTGCTGGTGCAGGTCTTGATGTTTTTGAAAAAGAACCTCTATCCGTAGATTCCCCCCTATTGAATTTTAAACAGGTTATTTTTACTCCGCATTGTGCATGGTATTCAGAGCAGGCTCTTAATGACCTGCAGATTATGGCTGCAGAAGAGGTGGTGAGGGTGTTAAAGGGAGAAAAGCCTCGGTCGGCAGTTAATTATTAAAGAACCTTTTACGTTAGAAGGTGATGATGAATTGAGTGAGTTAATTCTTGAGGTAAAAAAAGCCAGTAAAAAATTTCCCGGCACGCAAGCTTTAAGTGAAGTTAACTTTGTTTTGCAAAAAGGGGAAATCCATGCTCTGGTTGGTGAAAACGGAGCTGGAAAATCAACATTAATGAATATTTTAATGGGGGTTTACCAGAAAGATTCTGGCGAGGTTCTTTTCGAAGGAGAATCAGTAGTGGTTGAAGATCCGCTACATGCCAATAAACTGGGTATCAGGGCTGTTTATCAGGAGCTTTCTCTTGCTCCTCACCTCAGTATAGCCGAGAACATTTTTATTAACAATCAGCCTTTAAATGCTCTGGGCGTTATCAACAAACCAAAAATGAACCAGGAAGCAACCAAGCTGATGCGACTCTTTGATATTGATATAAATCCGGATACATTGATCAAAGATGTCAGCATAGCATTAAAGCAGTTAGTTGAAGTGGCAAGAGCAATTTCGCAGCAATGTAAAGTGATAATACTCGATGAGCCTACAGCGTCATTAACTGACCATGAGATCAAGAAATTATTTGAGGTGATGCTTCAACTTAAGGCAGAGGGCATCGCAATTATATATATAAGCCATAAATTAGAAGAAGTGCTCGAAATATCCGATCGTGTGACGGTCCTTAAAGACGGTAAACAAGTTTGCATGACGGACACCAGACAAACGACAAAAGATGAAATTATAATAAATATGGTAGGCCGGGAACTACAGGCTTTGTTCCCAGAAAAAAGCAGTGGCAGGGGCAATATGGTCATGGAAGTTAAAAACTTAAGCGGCGACTGTTTTGAAAATATAACTTTTAGCGTAAAGGCTGGTGAGGTCTTAGGTTTTGCTGGCTTAACGGGAGCAGGGCGAACGGAGATGTTTAGAGCAATTTTCGGTATTGATCGGCGCTTGTCTGGAAAAATTTATATAGATGGTATCGAAAGGAAAATTAAAATTCCTGCAGATGCCGTCAGGTATGGCTTAGGTTACTTGCCCGAAGACAGAAAAGATATTGGCCTGTTTTTAAGTAACTCTGTCAAAGACAACATTATTGTTTCCAGCCTTAAGAAAGTAAGTGGAATATTGCTGATGAATTTAAAGCGGGCAAGGTATTTAACGATGCAGCAGGTCAATGATTTGAATATCAAGGTCTCGAATATTAACCAGGAAATTGCATCACTCAGCGGAGGTAATCAGCAGAAAGCGTTAATTGGTAGATGGCTTACGGTAAGCCCTAAAATTTTGGTGGTTGATGAACCGACAAGAGGAGTTGATGTGGGCGCAAAGGCAGAAATACACAAATTGCTGCGCAAACTGGCTGATGAGGGAATGGCAATAATTTTGATATCCTCCGAACTGCTCGAAATTCTGGGTATGAGTGATCGCATAATTACTGTATGGCAGGGTCAAATAACCAACTGTATGATCAATGATCATATAACTGAACAAGATATTGTCCGTTATATCTATGGTGAAAGAGGCCAAGCTGTAAATGAATAAACTAAGAGGGAGGTTTTAGGTTTGGAAACAACTGGTGCAACTGAAAAACAGGGCAATGATTTTTCTAAAAACTTTCTGACTTTTATTAAACAGATTTTCTCAGCTAGAGAGACAGTGCTTATTCTAATTATTCTCGCTACAGTCGTACTTTTAACCAATCTGTCTCCTCACTTCCTTGTTGAGTCAAACCTTAGGGCCATTTCACGCGGCTTTGCCATGGAGGGTATAGTCATCATCGGTATGACATTTTTACTTGTATCGGGTAACTTTGATCTTTCCGTCGGTGCGGTAATGGCCTTTACCGGGGTAATGACTGGCTATTTTATACAAATGGGACTTCCTATACCGGTTGCGATTGCAGGTGGTATTCTCAGCGGTTGTCTGACTGGATTTATTAATGGTTTCGTGATTACTAAATTTAAGGTTAATGCTCTGATTACCACCTTGGCCATGATGTCCATTGCTAGGGGCACGGCTCTGGTTATTACCCAGGGCCGTCCTATTGCGAATTTTCCCCTTAGTTTTATATACCTTGGTCAGGGTGAAGTTTACGGGGTCCCTATCCCTGTAATCGTTTTTTTTATCTTCGTGGTTTTGGCTGAACTTTTACTTAGAAGGGGCCGATATTTCCGGCAGCTATATTTTATTGGCAGCAATGAGAAAGCAGCCCGCCTATCCGGTATTAAGGTTGACCAGATTAAGCTTACTATTTTTATTGTTATCGGTGCCCTCGTTGCTGTTGGCGGAGTTCTTTCTACTGCCCGCCTGATGAGTGCAATACCAACTTCCTTTACTGGTCTTGAATTAAAGGTAATCGCTGCTGCCGTGATTGGCGGTTCGAGCTTATCTGGCGGTGAAGGTTCAATTACCGGCTCTGCCCTGGGCCTTTTATTTATGGCCCTGATTAGCAACGCGATCACCATCTTAAAAATATCACCCTACTGGGAAGGTATTGTTGTTGGATCTGTTCTACTGACCGCTGTAATAATCGATATGGTATCAAGGCGAAAAAAATAAGATTGGGAGGTGTTGAGAACAAGGGCTATGTTCGTCAAGAGAGGGTTTTAGAATTAAGAAAATCACAAAGGAGTGTTAAAAAATGTCAAAAAAATTATTTTTTATTGGTTTGGCTCTGATAATGGTTCTTCTCCTGGTGACAGGATGTGGCGAAGGAGCCCCTGTTTCTGAAGAACCTGCTGATGCAGTGGACGATCCCGGCGATGAAGAAAGCGCAGCTGCAAACGGAGAAGAGGAATACGTTTTTCTGGCTTATGTTACCGCTCTTGAATTCTGGGACGATCCCAAACAGGGCTTTATGGATGCCTGTGATCATCTCGGTGTTACCGGAACTTTTGCCGGCCCGGTTGAATTTGATCCTGCTGCCCAGGCCAGAACTATGGAAGAACTTATTGCCCGGAAACCTGCAGGAATTGTTCTCTGGCCTGCAGACCCTGATGCGCTTGTTGATCCATCTAGGCGTGCGATGGAAGCCGGAATACATGTTATCAACGCTAACTCCGATGTCAGTGACTTTGATGTCCGTTATGGTTATGTGGGTATTAATAATTTAGAAGCCGGTAAAATTGGCGGGCAGCACGCAGCAGACTTGATCGGTGGCTCCGGCAAAGTCGGCATTGTAACTGTTCCCGGTGTAACTGTGCACGAAGACAGAAAAGATGGCTATCTTGCGGTTTTTGATGAATATCCCGATATTGAGGTGGTCGGCATAGTCAACAGTGAAGCTGATCCCTCGGTTGGGATCAGGGTTGCGGCCGGCCTGATATCGGCGAATCCCGATATTGATCTTTTAGTTGGCACATCTGCTCCCGACGGGGCATCGATTGGCAGGGCTATTGTTGAAGCGGGTATGGTCGGAGAAATCAAGGCAGTTGGTATGGACCGCGACGCAGATCTGCTTCAGTTTGTAAAAGACGGCGTTGTCGATGCAACACTGGTGCAACGCAACTATCTGGAAAACTGGATTGCGGTTCACTATCTATATTGGTTGAAGCATGACTTGGTAGAAATGGTTCCCGATTGGCAAGCTGCCGGGGTTCCCCCTGTGGCTCCAAACACCGATACCGGTGTTATGGTAGTAACGGCCGATAATGTTGATTTCTTTATACGCTAGATTGAATGAAAGCGGGAGGGCCCTCTATCTTTTGGCCCTCCTAATCTTATTTCGAGGTGTTGGAATTGAATCTTGCCGAAAATATAAAGAATTTAAAGGTTGAAAAAAATTCACTGGCCATATATTGGCTCGGTAATGCCAGTTTTATTTTTAAAACATCTGCTCATACTACCGTTGCCATAGATCTTTACCTCTCTGATCTGGCCGAAAAGGTATATGGCTACAGCTTCCGTAGAATTATGCCACCTCTTGTTGACTCTAAAGACTTGCATCTCGATCTATTTGTTGCTACTCATCACCATGAAGATCATCTGGATCTTGATCTTCTAAGCAAACTGATGGCAGACAAAGATGTTAAATTGTTATCAACATCTGCAAGCATTGAAGCCTGTATTTCCAGAAATATTGACAGGGAAAAATTACATTCGATAAAGCCCGGAGAAATGTTTACGGCAAATGATTTAAAACTACATGCGCTATATGCAGATCACGGGGATCTAGCCCCGGATGCAGTCGGTTTTATCCTTGAGTGCGATTCTATTAAACTTTACATTGTCGGTGATTCTGCCTATAGACCAAATGAAATGGCGATAGCTTTTGCCATGAAGCCAGATGTTATCATACCACCTATCAATGGGCGCTTCGGTAACCTTGGGCCTGTGGAAGCAGCCTATGTGGTCAGGGACTCTGGGGCAAAAGTGGCAATTCCATCGCACTTTTGGATGTTTCCCGGTCACGGTGGCGATCCGGGGGCATTCTATGAAGCAGTTCAAAAATATGCGCCAGGAACAGAAACAATTTTCCTAACCGGAGGTTCCTGCTATATTTATAAAAAATAAGCTCGAATGAAATGGAGAAATGATTATGCGAGCTATATTGGTAAAAAAACCGGGAGAATGGTCTTTAACCGATCTGGAAAAGCCTTCTCCGGATCGTAACCAGGTGCTAATTCGTTCGAAAGTTGTCGGTATCTGTAAAAGTGACCTGGAAGTATTAGATGGTTCCAGGCCAGAGCCCTACGTTAAATATCCGGTTGTAATTGGTCATGAATTTGCAGGGGTAATAGAACAGTGCGGCGAGGATGTCCAAAAACTCAAAGTGGGAGATAGGGTAGTTGCCGAAGCGTGGTGGCATTGTGACCAATGTCCTCCTTGTATGCATGGTTATACTAACCTGTGCGAGGATTACAGCGAAATAGGTTTTACCGAAAATGGAGGCCTGGGTGAATATGTGCTGGCCCATGAAAAAATGGTTCACAGGGTTCCAGACGACCTGTCGCTCGATGTTGCTTCAATGGTAGAGCCGGTAGCCTGTTCAGTACTTGGTGTATTCAGAGCAAATATTGAACCAGGCAAAAAGGTTGCCATCATTGGCCCTGGGCCGATCGGGTTGATCTGCATAGAACTTTGCAAACTTTTTTCTCCCAGTGAAATCTGCCTATTTGGGACCAGGGATGAACGCCTTGAAGTCGGTAAAATAATGGGTGCTAAGCAGGTAGTTAACTTGAGAAAGGAAAAACCTGAGGATTATAATGATGCTTTCGATTATGTCATAGAATGTGCAGGCTTGCCCTCGGCAGTGGAGATGTCAATCAGTATTGGTAAAAGAGGCTCAAAACTTGTTTTGCTGGGAGTAATCGGCGGAGGCTTGCAGGTTTCATTGGTAACGGATGACATTGTTTTTAAAGACATGACGATTTTTGGCTCAGTAGCTTATACAAAAAGCGCATATAGTAAGGCTCTGGAATTACTTTCTTTAAAGATGGTTAATGTCGAGCCCATCTTAACTCATAAATTTAGCATGGAAGAATGTGAGGAAGCCTTCAAGACTGTTATTGATCGAAAAGACGGTGTAATCAAGGCGTTGATAACTCTCGGCTGACACATATTACATATAGCAAATAACTGCCTGTTTCGGCTCCAAATACTGGCGCTGCTGTTATCGCTATTGCTTCTTCAAACTGGAGGTAACAAAATGTGATTAAATATATACAAAAAAAATGCATTGGATGTAGAATCTGTGAAGTTGTCTGTTCCCTGGAACATTGCGACGAAATGATTCCCAGCAAATCTCGCATCAAATATCTCGATAACTGGCCTGAAGTAGGCAGGGTAGACTTTTGCCGGCAGTGCAAAAAGCAAGCCTGCATGGAAGCTTGTTCTGAAGATGCCCTGTTCCTGACAGAAGATGGGTTGGTGCAAATAAATAGGGATTTGTGCACAAAATGTTTGGCCTGCAGCGAGGCTTGCCCTTTTGGTAGCTTGCCCTTGGAGAACCAGTTTCCCCAGTACTGTGATATTTGTAAAGGTAAGTACGAATGTGTTACATGGTGTCCTGCAAAAGCGTTGATAAAGGTGGGTGAAAAAAATGGTTGATCTGCCTGGATATGCTGGATACATACTTTATATTGATCTAAGTAAAGAGAGTTTTGAAATAAACACTTTGGATTCTAGCCTGGCCAGGCAATATTTGGGCGGAAAAGGGTTGGCTGCAAAATTACTTTATGACAATCTACCAAAAGGTTGTGACCCCTTTGCTCCGGAAAATATAATAATCCTGTCCTGCGGGCCCTTGACGGGTACACTTGCTCCGACCGGCTGTCGCAGCACCCTGGCAACAAAAAGCCCCTTAACCGGGATCTGGCTTGATTCAAGCTGTGGCGGTTCTTATGGAGCGGAATTGAAAGCATCTGGTTTTGATGTAATTATGATCAAGGGTTGTGCTGAGAAGCCGGTAAAAATTATCATTGACGACCATCAGGTTACCATTGAAGATGCATCTGCTCAATGGGGTAAAGATACAATTACTGTTAGCGAAGAATTAAAAAAAGAACTTGGTGAAGATTATAAAATAGCCTGTATTGGCGAAGCCGGAGAAAAAAAGGTTCTTATTGCGGCAGTTCAGGCCGAAGGACGCTCATACGGGCGCGGGGGTAGTGGAGCTGTCTTCGGTTCAAAAAAATTAAAAGCTATTGCTGTCAGGGGCAGCAGGGGAGTAAAAATAGCCAATTATAAAGAATTCATCAAAGAGAACAAGGAAGCTTACAACGAAATTGTTATCAATCCCGATACCGGTGGTTCCAGGCCCATGTTTGGCACCAGCAGCATATACACTTTCATTAAAGAGGCAGGGGTATTGCCGATTAAGAACTTTCAGGGCGGCGAATACCCCGGTATTGAAAACGTTGATGAACATGCTTTAAGAGAAGAACTTTTTGAAAGAGATCGGGCCTGTTTTGCCTGCCCCATCGCTTGCAGTAAATACTCTAAAGTAAAAAAAGGCCCCTATAAAGGTGAACATGTAGAGGGACCGGAGTTTGAAAACTTATGGAGCTTTGGCGCCCAGTGCGGTAACAGCGAACTTGGTTCCATTGTTTATGCCGAATATCTATGCGATTACTACGGAATTGATGCTATTTCTACCGGAAATGTTATAGGTTTCATCATGGAATGTTTTGAAAAGGGCATTGTAACGGAAGAGTTTCTCGGTATGAAAGCTAATTTTGGTAATCATGAAGCGATTATAAGTCTAATTAAATTAATTGGTAAAGATGAAGGGCCGGGGAAGATAATCGGTCAGGGTGTTAGAAAAACAGCTGAATATTTTGGTCATAGCAGTGAAAAATTTGCTATGCATGTAAAAGGAATGGAATTGCCGGCCTATGATCCCCGGGGTTCTGTCGGCATGGGTCTTGCCTATGCCACCAGTGACAGAGGCGGGTGCCATTTAAGAGCCTGGCCTGTCGGCGCCGAAGTTCTTGCCCATGCCGGTAGAATTGATCCCCTGGAAAGCGAGTTTAAAGCCGAACTGGTTAAAGTTGATCAGGATTGGTTCACGGTAATCAATTCACTGGGTGTCTGCCTGTTCAGCTCATTTGCCTTGGGTCATAACCAGCTAACCGATCTAGTTCATGCTTTAACAGGAATTGAGGAATTTTCATCAGCGACCAAACTGCTAACCATAGGCGAAAGAATAAATAATCTAATTCGCCTTTTTAACTTAAGGGAAGGCATAACTTCAGCCGATGACACCCTTCCACCGAGGTTGTTGGAAGAACCTCACACAAGCGGTCCGGCAAAAGGTGTTACCGTGCCTCTAAAAGTTATGCTCAATGAGTACTACATAGTCAGGGGTTGGAGTGAAGAAGGAGTGCCTACCGAGGAAAAACTGGCGCAATTGGGGTTGAAGTAAGTGACTGCGGTAGTACAGGTAGTAGTTAAATTTTTAGCTCATAGTTCTGCGGAAGCAGGTATTAAAAAAACAATGCTCAAAACTGCGAACAACTTGCCTGATGCTATCAGGGAAATCGAAAAGCAAACCGGTTTTCCTCTGGGTCAAAAATTACAAAAGGGCTATTCTTTAATGATTAACGGTCGTTCTTACCTGTTGTTGCAAAAAGATGGTTTTCGGTTAAGGGATGGAGATACACTAGTGGTGTTACCCAAATTAGGAGGAGGATAACCTTGGAACAATACAGACCGGAAGGTGTTTATCCTGCGATGTTAACTCCATTTGATGAAAATGGGGCTGTAAATGAAACTGTCCTGCGGCAACTGGTGGGGTGGTTGATTGAAGAGGGTGTAAGCGGCCTTTTCCCTTTGGGGAGTTCAGGTGAATTTATCCATTTTTCCTTCGAGGAAAAGGTCAGGATCATCGAACTTATTATTAACGAAACTAATGGACGTTTGCCTGTAACCCCGGGAACCACGGACAGCTGTGCGGCAAATTGCATTAAGTTAACAGAAAAAGCCAGGGAGTTAGGCTGTGCTGCCGCAGTAATTGCTCCTCCCTATTACATGCCAGCGAGCCAGGAGCAGATCGAAGAGCACTATGAGCAGGTTTTTCAGGCTCTGGGTGATTATCCCGTTATTATATATAACATTCCACTTTTCAGCACCCCGATTGACTATGACGTTGTAAAGCGTTTGAGCCGCTATGATTGCGTTGTCGGCATGAAAGACAGCAGTGGAAGCATGGTCGATTTCATGCATTTTATGGACAAGATCAGGCTTGTCGGTACTGATCTGAATATTTTAACCGGCCGTGAAGAAATGCTCTTTGCCTCACTGACAGTTGGAGCCAGGGGTTCAATGTCGGCAACTGTCGGTGTAACCCCCGAGATCATGACTGCTATTTACCGTTACTGGCAGGAAGGTGAGAGTAATAAGGCCCTGAACCTGCAATTCCAGGTGCTCCAACTGATCAGGGCTATGTTCGCTTTGCCTTTCCCGCTCGGGTTTAAAGCAGCCCTCGAAGTTCGCGGTTTCAAGATGGGTGATTCAAAAAGACCCTTATCAGATGCAGATCAATATAACTACCAGAAAATAAAGAGCAGAATTGAGAAAGTGCTAAAACAGCTGCTTGGTGATAAGGTGAAGGTTGTTTAGCCAACATAAAATCAAGCCATGTTATTGCAAGGTTAAAAGATACATTTTTAAAAAGCAAAATGATATAGTAGATTAAAGGGAGCCTAAGTGCCTATTCGCGGGGTTGGACCCTCAAAATATTGACGGGGAGTTAATAGTGTATCATTACCATCAAGTCGGCCGGATTATTATTGAAGAGCTGATCGGCATCGTCGGCCCCGAACATGTAATCTTTGATGATCAAAGCAGGCTTGAACCCTATGCCCATGATGAGGTAGCCGATCCCGCTTATGCCGCCATGCCGGCTGTGGTGGTAAAAACGCGCAGTGCTGAGGAAATAGCGGCAGTGCTGAAATTGGCCAACCGGGAAAATATTGCCGTGACCCCGCGGGGAGCGGGCAGCGGACTCTCCGGAGGGGCGGTGCCGGTGCAGGGCGGTATTGTTCTTTCAACTGAAAGAATGAATAGCATCCTCGAAATCGACCGCGAAAACATGATTGCCCTTCTCGAGCCGGGGGTAATCACCAACGACTTTAACAAAGAAGTCCAAAAAGAGGGGCTCTTTTTTGCCGGTTACCCCATGAGCCTGGAAATGTGCTTCATTGGCGGCAACGTGGCCGAGAACGCCGGGGGCGGCCGGGCCATCAAGTACGGGGTTACCGGTCGTTATATCACCGGTCTTGAAGTTGTGATGCCTACCGGTGAAATATGCACCTTTGGCGGCAAGAGGGTCAAGGACGTCACCGGCTATAACATGGTTCAACTGATGATCGGTTCCGAAGGAACCCTGGGGATCTTCACCAAAATATTTGTCAGGCTGATCCCTTTGCCGAAGGCGAAAATAGATATGATGGTGCTCTTTCCGGACGCACAGGGAGCCATTGATGCCGTACCCCTGATTATGACCACTACCGGCATTATCCCAACCAGTATAGAGTTCATGGACAAACTCTCTATCGATACTACCTATGCCTACCTCGGCGAAAAAAAGAAGCACCAGGATTGCGAGGCCATTCTAATCATCGAAGTAGATGGCAACGATAGCGAGCAGGTGCGGGAAGACTGCCTCTCTATCGGTGAGCTGTGCCTCGATAACGGCGCTCTTGACGCTTTTGTTGCTGAAGGCCCGGCTGACCAGGAGAAAATCTGGCAAGTGCGGCAGCGTGCAGCTGAGGCTTTTAAGGCCGTTAACCCGGTCCAGAGCGTTGAGGACATTGTCGTTCCGGTCAGCAATATTGCCCGCCTCTTGCCACACCTTCAGACTCTTTCTGAAAAATATAATGTTTTAATGCCCTGC
>CAZVLE010000075.1:0-12823 GCA_964627855.1 uncultured Syntrophomonadaceae bacterium
CGGTATTGTCTGGTTTTCCGGTTTCGGTGGCAGCCAGGGCAACTATATTATCCTTCGTCACAGTGGATACTGGACCCTTTACCTCCATAACAGTGAAAACCTGGTTAGAAAGGGAGACCGGGTAAGCAAAGGCCAGGTAATAGCAAGGGTCGGCGCCACCGGGCGGGCTTATGGACCGCACCTGCATTTTGAAGTCAGGGTCGATGACGGTACCGGCGAATGGCACTCCTATTATCAGCATCAACCGGTTGACCCTATGAATTACATTGGTCGTAAATTCAGATAACTTTTTTTCAAGAATGATAAACCCACGGTTAATTAAAGGTTTTTACTCCTATAAGGTCTAAATAAATCAGACATCTGAAAACAATTATCAGCAGCACCGGATCACGTGGAGGTTTGTAGCTGTGATTATCGATTTAAAAGAAGATAGCTCTTATCTCTTAATGATAATCGAGGGCAGGTTTGACGGCCTTGGCGCGGAAAAATTTGACCATGTCTTATCCAACACCGAAGTTGAAGGACCTTACTATATAATCGATATGGCTAGGGTTGCATACATCTCAAGCGCGGGCATCCGCTCCCTGGTTAAGCTGGCCAAAAAAGCTTCGGCAAGGCAAGGTGAAGTCTTACTGGCGGCAATGGCTCCCCAGGTAGAAAATATTTTGAACATATCGGGACTGCTCGTCTTTTTCAGGATAATAGACAGCGTAGAAAAAGGCCTGGCAATGATCAAGGAAAGCGAACCGGCCCAGGTAGTAAATACCACGCTTCAGTTAAGCGGCTGTGAATGCGCTTTAACCTTTAACAGAAAAGCCAAAAGCTTCCTTGAGATCTGGAACCTCAAACCAGATCATTGCTTTAAACAACCCGGGCCGGTAGAATTTATGGCATTAAATCTTGAAGACCTGGGTCTTGCCTTTGGCCTTGGCGGTTTGGGTGTAGATCCGGCCTCGGATCTAAGCAGTGTGGGCACCTTTGTAACAACCGGCACCATGGCAGTGGTTTTACCGGCCGATGAAATCAATCAGCCTGACTATCTCTTCGCAGAACAGCCACGGGAAGCATTTATTCACCTGAAGGAAGCTATCAGTATTTCAGGACACAGTGCAGGCATGGTTGAAGCGCTGGACAAAAAACCGCTATCACTTGAGAAACTGGCCAGTGAATTATACGTTCAGCTCAAGATTCAGGCAAAAACGGATAACAGCAATATTCCCCTGGCCTTCATTTTTGTTGCCCGCAGCAGCGATGATAACTGTGGCCGTTACTATAAAAATTTGTCCGGATTACTGGCCGGATCCTTTACAGAAAAGGATCTTCAGCCGGGCCAAATACTGGTAGGAGTGGCAGTTTACTACCCCGGGGGCTCGCCGGATGAAAATCTGCCCTGTCATTTTTTAGCTAAAAGAGGCCTGAAGCAGGGAGTTCCTTTTTTCCTAGGCCAGATTATAGTTTTAGCTGAAAAAAACGGACAACCCTGGAAATCGCTGCCAGAGGATGTCTCCCCGGAAAGGCTTTTTAGCAGCCATCTCGAAGCTCCACAAGACCTCCTGGAAATCTGTGCAAATCTAACCGTCGAACTGGAAAAACTCTGGTTTTACTGGCCCAGTCTGATCAGAAAGGGCGAGGAAAAGCTGCTGCAGATCGAGATAGACGGAGAAAACCCGGAACCACTTCCCCCTGAGTGGGAATTGATCGTCAGGCGTCTCTATTCTGATGATAAACGAGTTATGCTTCACCAGCTTAAAGGCGGTTTCAGTCCGGCCATACCTTACCGGGTTACCGGTTACGATCAATACAATCGCCGTACCCTGCCAACAGTCTTGAAAATGGGCCCCTATGCCGAAATAGATAGAGAATACCGGGCTTACAAAAATTACGTGGAAAAGTACATCCTCAACAATTCCACCACCATCATGGGTATAGCTGAATGCGGAGATTCCAAGGGAATTCGCTACAACTTCGTCGGCATCAGCGGTCCTGACAGTGAGCTAACCTGGTTGACCAACCTCTACCGTGAAAAACCGGCTGAAGAGCTGCTGCCTATCTTTGATAAAATATTCACCTCCATCCTCAAACCTTGGTATGGACAACCACGCTGGGAACCTATTAATCTTTTTGAGGAACATAGACCGCTGGATCTTTTCACTTCCATTCACGACGAAGCGGAAAAAGTCAGCGGATTTTCTTCCGATCAAGACAGCCTTTTCTGCCCCTACCTGGACCGGGAACTGCCTAACCCCTACCACTATCTCAAACATATTTACCGGTCCAGGAGCAGTGAAGAACGCCTTTGGTACAGGGGAATCAATCACGGCGATCTGAACATGCAAAATATTCTTCTCGATGAACATGAAAACATCTACATCATCGATTTTTCCGAAACTGGGTTTCTCAACATTGTCTCTGACTTCGCCCGCCTGGAACCGATCTTTCGCCTGGAGATGGTCCGCCTTGATAACGAAAAAGACCTTTCTGACCTGGTGAGTTTTGAAGCAGGCCTGGCCCTGGCTTCAATGATCGGTGAACCGCCTCCCCTGTTTTACGTTGGAGATGACCCCATGGTTTTCAAGGCTCACCGTCTAATCTGCCGCCTGCGAGAGTACGCTGCCAAAACAGTTATTTTTGAAACCGACCTCACACCCTACCTGTTAGCATTGCTGCAATGGATTTACCCGGTAGTCTGCTATAGCACAGCCGGCATACTGACTAAGAAATTGGCTGTCTACAGCGCTGCTTTGCTTGTGGAGCAGATCATGCGCCTGGAAAGTGAATAGAAATAACGGCGCCCAACACTCAGCTGAATCTGGGGGCCGGGTAAAAAGCTTTGATGGCGGACTATTTGACGGAGGTTTTTCCTGTGAGAAAAACAATTACCCTGACAGCGCTTCTGCTCCTATTGATGATCATAGTCTTTAGCTGCGCGATTAATGACGATGGCGAACCTTTAGCAGAGGAAGGGGATCAAGATTTGCCTCCACAGGTTGAGGACTGGTTGAATCGCTCCCTGGAAATGTTTCTCGGACAGGCTTATGCTATTGATGACCATCTATATATCCTGGTCACCTACGGCCTCAAACCGACCGGTGGCTATACAGTGGAAATCGGACCAATTGTAATGGATCAAGAAAGAATTACCGTAACCGCAGAATTTACTGAGCCGGCTGCAGGGGCACCGGTCACCGAAGCCATGACCTACCCCTATGACCTGGTCGTAATCGAAGACCCCAACCTGCCGGTAGTCTTCGTTGCTGAAGGAGCAGAAACATATCTGCCCACTCTCTACGGGCTTGATTATCTTCCCCCCATCGTTGCCGGATCAGAGGGGATTAAAATTTTCAACCCTTCTCCTGCCGCTATAATTACCGAAACTATTACCGTCGAAGGAATTGCCAATGTCTTCGAAGGTAACGTTCTTTATAGATTGACTGAGCAAAACGGTTCAACCCTGTCAGAAGGCTATACCACCGGAATGATGGGTGACTGGGGCTATTTTTCTTTTGAGATAGATATAATTGATGTAGGAACAGAGGAACCAAAGCTATTGCTGGAGTTTTACACCGTCAGTCCTAAGGACGGCAGCATTTCTGACCTCGTCCAAGTAGAGTTAAAGACCCTGAAGGAATAAAATAGATCGATATACCAGACAATCACCAGGTAATTATAGATGAGGTAACTGAGACTTAAAGCAGGTTAACTATGACCTGCTAATTAACAACTCAAATCGCTGCAGGCGCAAACGCTTTTTATTTCCCACCCCCGTGAGATAGCGAGCTTGCTTTTCGGCGGCAGTCACAACCTGCAAGCGGCGTACCCTGGACCCGAGTTTATTGAGATATTTGCTGAAAACCGCTGTTGCCTTATCTGAGGCAAAACGCAACCCCTCAATATTTATTACCATCTGACTGTATTGTCTCGTCGATAATCCCTTTAGAGCTTTTTGTAATTCTCTTATATGCAGTTTGTCGGCTAACCCTCTTAGTTTCAGATAGGCTATTCCTTTTTCTTCGGTTAACGAAACCTTCAGCTGGCCGGAAACTGTTTCAGGTTCATTCTGATCGGTTGCCCTTAGCAACCGGTAGAGCAGGGCAACAGGTCGTGTCTCACCCCGTTGGTTATGCCGTAAAAGGTTCCCAAACCAGCGGTTTCTACGTTCAAAATGACGGGTCAAGCCCCACCCGATAGTCCTGTGAATGACCGAGCCAATACCGGTCAGGGTGAGGTTTTGCAGAATATTTTTCAGCGAATAGAAACTCTTCATCGCTTTTATTGTTTCAAATTGAAGTTCCTCGGGCGATAACAGCGCGGGCTGGAACACAGTGTGATGACCGTCATATAAAGACCAGTCACGGGTAAGGATTCTGCCCTCTGCTTCGAGCTTATCATAAAAGGGAGTATTCGGAAAAGGTGTCAGGGTCATAAACTGGATGCTGTCTATACGTGTACGCAGGGCAAATTTTGCTGTTTCCCTGATCGTTTCAACTGTATCTGTATCGGCGCCGAAAACAAACATGCCGTGAATCCTGATACCGTAATCGTGAAAACGACTGATTGCCGCTTCAATATCTTCAACTGTCTGCTGCTTGTTGTAGCCTTCAAGCGTGGCAGGGTTGATTGATTCAAAACCGATATATACTATTCCACAGCCTGAACGCTTCATCAGCGATAACAGTTCATCATCACGGGCAGCGTCTACCCGCACCTGTGCTCCCCAGCGCTTCAGCTTGATACCATTTGCTATCATTCCCCTCAGCAGCTCTTTAGTCAGCTCTGGCCTGGCAGCAAAGTTATCATCACAGAAAAAGACATTTTTACCCCTGTAACGTTTTAATTCTTCAAGAATACTATCTGTAGCGCGATGACGATAGCGACGTCCGAATACCTCGGTTACGCAGCAAAAAGTGCAGTCGTAGGGACAGCCCCGTGAAGTCATCACCGGTGTACTTAGCATTGATGAAGAATTGGCAAGCAGTGAAAGGTCAGGTATGGGCAGGGTATCCATATCAACAGGTTCCTTCATTAAATCATTGTGAACCTGACTGTTATCTTTCCAGAATGATACACCGGGAATATCTTCAGGGGTTTGACCTGCTTCAATAGCGCGCACCAGGGGCAGGAAATTGTATTCAGCCTCGCCCCTGATTATGTAGTCGGCATACTGAAGCGCCTCTTCAGGCATAAAGGTGGCATGCATTCCACCGATTACAACCGGAATGCGATTGGGTCTTAACATGCCGGCGATCTGATAGGCCTCACGACAGGTAGCAGTTGTAGTGGATATACCAACAAGGTCGGCTTGCAAAATTTGTGGCCATGGCAGTGAATCGCCGGTTCCCATGAACATTTTTACATTGTATCCGGCTTCCTGGAGCTGTGTGCCCAGAATAGGCAGGCCAAGGCGGGGCATGCGGACATGCTTGTAGACATGGTCTTCTTTTGATTGCGGCTCAATCAGGATAATACTTTTCATTGCTAACACTCCCTTTCAGTGTTCCCCGGCAAATAATATATGATAAGGCATACAACATGGCTGTTCATTAAACAACCATGCCGTGAAAAACCTTGCACCCCTGTATATACTGTAAAACCATTCCTATGAGCAATCAATAATTTTCATTGTGCCCCGATATTTCTCTTTCTAAGACTTCAGAATGATCAGCACCCCTGCAGCTATGGCCAGCAGGGCAAGGATAACATCCGAATAAGGAATGCTGATTTGTAATAACGACAACAACCCCATTGCAATCAACCATATAGCAAGCAATAAAAACCCCAAACCTTTTTTAAATTTCATTTATTCGATTCTCCTCACTAAACAATTTAGAATATTTAATTCTGCTAGACTATTTACACAATGTTAAGAAATCTAAGAACAACATAAACAACTACGATCAGCCCGATTACATATATAATATTACGCATAATTATTACCTCCTCTATTGAAATATCTTTTAACGATTATGCGCTTTCTCTGTTGAATCTAGATGGTCTTTCTGTTGCTTTCTTAAGTCGTCTTCCAACTTTTTCTTCTCATCTTCTAAAGCGGTATAGGCTTTCTTAGCTTTATTTTCGCGTTCTTCCTGGCCCCAACCACACTGTTCAAAAATTTTTGATTAAGATAGTCGGTTGCTCCACTCACTGCGAGGTGCTTTTAAGATAAGAGGCGCAACCCAGTCTCAGTAAAGAATAGTTAACCCGGCTCTTCTTTTTTATCTTGCTCTTACATTGTATCCGGCATAGTGCTAAGATATCAATTAGCAATACTCACAATATACAATTATCTTATAAGTTCTCATCTAATTGGTACTGTAAAAGGCCCAGCAGTTTTCGGGCTCACTTCTAAAATTACTCACACCGAGCTAAAAGCATTTTGATGGGGAAAAATGAGCTGGAGAGTCACGATGTAGTTCGCGCGACTCTCCAGGTAAGTCATATTACTTTTGGGAAACGGGAAAACTAATGCGAGCGTTTCCGCGGTATTACGAACACAATGCTCCCTGCAAAGATCGATAACAGGCCCACTGCCGGAATGATTGGAGAGAAGCCCCCGGTTGCCGGTAAGGCAGGCTGTGCATCACCTACACCAAGCAATGACAGTGCCACACTAAGCCTTCCTGATAGTGTGCAAATTTCAAGTTTTTTCTCGTCATATTTAGCTAACCAATTGTTAGCCAGCCTGTTCGCTTCCATAACAGCAGGTCTGTCAGCTTCAGTAACTGAGAAGGCATCAGGAAGAGCTCTAATGGCTGACCGCACTATTTCGAGTTCTCTTTCTTTTTCTGTTAGTTCTTGAGCCGCCACAGGAGTAACTATTCCCAAGACAAACAAAACGGCCAAAACAATAACAACCAGCAGGTAAATCTTTTTAAACTTAATCACTTTCTTCACGCTCCTTTTTATTAATAACAGTAATTATTATTCTTAACTCCTTAGCTCACCAGTTTATATTTTCAATTTTCTCATCCCCAATTTCTCAATCTCTGAGCTCTTTGACCAGCTCTTTTCCATTATCCTACAAACCTTTTAACAAGGTTCCCAACGCCGCCAGTAGCACGAAACCGATAAACAACGCCCAGAATCCAGTAGAGACTTCAATCGGAACAATACCTAAAAATGACAGGAATCCAACAACAGCCAGTATAACCGCAATCCAAAAAACTACATACAACCTTAGACGCATTAAGCTTTATAATATACGTTACTTTTATATCAATTATTTACTTTCGCAAATGCATCCTCATGGTTTTTTTGCTGCTTTTTCAGCTCATCTTCTAAGTGTTTCTTTTCATCCTCTAAAACGGTATGCGCTTTCGCAGCTATCTCTTCACGTTCTTCCTGCTGTTTCTTTAACTCATCTTCCAATTTTTTCTTCTCATTCTCCAGTAGTTTTACGCGGTGCTGCAAATCTTTTTTGTGACCTCGTTCACCCTGGGAGTTCATATAATTTTGGATGCCGCGAAAGATTCCCAAAGAACCGATAAACAATGCTCCCGCAACAGCAGAACCCAAAATCAGCATAAAGAGAGTGAGGCTAACCTGGCCGAACAGATAGTTCACTGTAACAACTTCAGTATTAATCAACGCTGCTACGGCAATAACTAAACCAAGCAGTAGTGCCAGCATAAGAAATATAATTCTCATTGTTGTCTCTCCTTTCTGAAAATCAGCGCTTCAAGCGCACTGTTTAATAATTTTTGATTAAGATAGTCGGTTGCGCCTCTCACTGCGAGGTGCTTTTTAAGATAAGAGGCGCAACCCAGTCTCAGTAAAGAATAGTTAACCCGGCTCTTCTTTTTTATCTTGCTCTTACATCGTATCCGGCATAGTGCTAAGATGTCTATTAGCAATATTCTCAATATAAAATCATCTTATCTTATTGATTCTTGTGCACTTTATAATGCGAGAAGCCCTATAGATTATAGGGCTTCTTTTGGTTTACCGGTTATTATTTTACTTATGTCTAATTTAAATTAGCTTGATCAACTTAGCGAACTCTCTAATATCTTCCATAGTTAGTAAATTTAACTTATGCATCAAGTTTTCTTTATGTTTATCAGCGGTTTTGGGACTAAAATTTAAAGTTTCAGATATTATTTGCCGGCCATGACCCTTGGCCAGTAATTTGAAAACTTCTTTTTCTCTGGGGGTAAGCTTATTAAATGCTACCATACGCTTTATATAAGAAATATCCTCAAAGGTTATAAAAACCTGATATGGTTTATCGTTACCGGGCATAAACTGTGGTACTGCAGTAATTCTAAGCCACCTGTATCTGCCAGACTGCGATGAAAAAATACCCATGACCACATTTTCAACAGTTTCACCGGTTCGTAAGGCTACCATGGCGGGATGGGTTTCTAACGGGAAGTCGGTTCTATCTTCATGGACAGTTAACCACTTAAGATCTTTAGGTGTTCTTCCCTGCATTTGCTCGATGGGCGTATCAAGAATCCGTTCGGCTGCGGGATTAGCCGATATAATTTTACCGTCAGGCTCCTGATACAAAACCCCCTGTGACATAGTTTCATATAAACTGCGGTATTTTACTTCACTTTCCTGCAATTTCTGTTCTGACTTTTTTTGCGCTGTGATATCCACTAAGGCAACCCGGCATTCCCGGTTATCCCCGGAAGCCATGGCCTCCATATGAACGTAGAGTTCTTTACCTCCTTCTATTTGCAGGACAACCTCAATGTTTTCCTGGGTTCGGTTTTGAAATACTTTTTTAAGAAACGCTGAAAAAGCAGGCCGGTATGAGTCAAGAATAAAATTATCTAAACGCTGATTTACAATCCGACTGCGTTCCATAATGAGCATGCGAGTGCCTGTCAGATTAACACCCAGGATTATACCGTTTTGATTTAGTGTAAAATAACCAATAGGCGCAAAGTCATAGAGATCTGTGTATTTAATAAGAAATTTTTCCAGTTCTGAACGTGCTTGCTGCAGCTCTTCATTTTGCATCTCCAGCTCGATCTGGTGTATTTCAAGTTCCTGTATGAGGCGATACGCTTCTTCCGGAGTTACTGGTGTTGTTATATCTTGTTTGCTTTTCAGTAGTCGCTTCTCTGCCTGGCGGCGTAACTCTTCAGCCGATCTGTCCTTGCTCATGCCAACCCCTCCTTCCCTGTTTCATTATAGTTCTGAGTTATCCAGTTGCCTACTTTCTAATCAGCCCGGTGCAAACCAGATTTAAATTTCTGCTCAGCTTTGTTCAGATCCAGGTTTTTTTTCACCATGCGTTTTTCCAAGTCAGCCTGGGTCTTTCTTAGTTTAGCTTCCAGGGTCTTGGAAGTTGTAATATCGATAAATGTGATTACCAAACCGTCAATTTTATCTTCAAGTGTGCGATATGGCATAATTTTCACCGTAAACCAGCGTCCCCCGGTGGCGGAAACTGATTTCTCTTTGAAAGACAGCGTGCGTAGCACCTCCCGGGCATCTTCTGCCAGATCCTGATAATCCAGGTCTGAGACAATATCTGTAATTAATCGGCCCGTATCATCTGGAATCAATTTGATAATCTTAGCTGTTTTAGCAGTAAAACGCCTTACGCGGAGCGCATTATCCAGGAATAAAGTTGCAATATCAGTGCTTTCAAGTAAATTTTTCATATCGTTATTAATCTGAGACAGCTCATCTACTTTAGCTTGCAGTTCGTGATTGACCGTCTGCAGCTCCTCATTTAACGATTGCATTTCTTCCTTGGAAGTAGTCAGTTCCTCGTTTGTTGACTGCAATTCTTCGTTGGTTGACTGCAGCTCTTCATTGGTGGAGCTAAGTTTTTCCTCAGATGCCTGCATCTCTTCGCGAGTATTCTTAAGCTCCTGCTGGGCTTGACGGAGTTCTTCTTTTAAAGTCGGCACTTGATCACTGTAGACAGCTTCATAACCCGTTTTATCCTTCAGCTTGTTTTTGCCAGGCTTAGCCAATTCTGTAAAGACGATCAACACCATCTGACACAATGGCTCCGGCTCATCAAGCGGCTGAACAATGATATCTACTGCTTGTGTTTCTCCATTGGTCTTTACGACTGCGTTTTTAACGGTAGCGATTTCGTTTTTCTGAACAGCCTTCTGAAAAGCACTGTGCAGGGCATAGCTGAGACCTTCACGGATCATGGCAAAGATATTCCAGTTGGCCTTGCCTGCTGCCGGTTCGAGAAATTTGCCTGTTCGTCCGCTGGTATAAAGAATATCGCCTTTACTATTGACCAGTATCGATGCCGGTGCATAGCGCTTCAAAATCAATTGGTCTGCCAGCAATTGTAAATTATCCACAGGTTTCAAGGGTGGTGGAGGGAGGGTTGGAACACGGGATGTTGGAAATATAAGCGGATCAGCTTGTGCTGAAGAATCAAGCCGCCGGTAGATTCGGGATTTGCCTTTTAGCGGTTCAAAAAGGTTTGGGAAATTACCAGCAGTTTCAGCACTGCCTAATAATAAAAAGCCGCCGGGGTTTAAACTGTAGTGTAAAAGGGGTATAATTTTTCTTTGCAATTCCGGAGTCATGTAGATCAGCAGATTGCGGCAGCTGAGGATATCGAGCTTGGTAAAAGGTGGGTCCATGATGATATTTTGTTGGGCAAAAATCACCATCTCCCGGATTGGTTTGACAACCTGAAAGCCATTTTCTACTTTGATAAAATATTTACTTAACCGCTCCGACGAAACATCAGCAGAGATGTTGGCCGGATAAGTAGCTTCGCGAGCCTTGTTGATCGCTTCCTGGCTTAAGTCGGTAGCAAAGATCTGAAGAGTTATATCCTGGATGGGATTTATTTGTCCCATCATCTCTTTGAAGATAATAGCTAAGGTATAAGCTTCTTCTCCGGTTGCGCACCCTGGCACCCAGGCTCGTAGAGACTGGTTTACATTGTTAGTCAGAAGCTTTAAAATGGCCTCGCTTTTCAGCTCTTCCCATACTTCCGGGTCACGGAAAAAATTAGTTACTCCGATTAAAAGCTCTTTATATAACAGTTCAAGCTCCTGAGGGTTTTCCTGAAGGAAACGGACGTAAGTGGCCAATTTATCTAGCTGATGGATGCCCATACGGCGTTCCAGGCGCCGGTAGATGGTGGTTTTTTTATAAAGTGAAAAATCATGGCCTGTCTTAGACCGCAGCAGGATCATAACCTTTTCAAGCGAAGTTTGGGTTTTATCTGTAAGGATTGGCTCGTTGCTGTCGAAGGAAGGTTTATGCTGGAGATAAGCAAAGATTCTTGCCGGCAGTTCCTCTACCGGGGCAGTAACATCGGCCAGACCAGCCTCTATTGCACTATTGGGCATGCTGTCAAATTTAGCTGAAGCCGGTTCCTGGACAAAACCGACTCCGCCTCTTTCCTTGATGGCAGCAAGACCCAATGTTCCATCGGTACCCATGCCTGAGAGGATTACTCCAACACTTCGCTCCTGCTGATCATCAGCCAGGGAGCGAAAGAAAAAGTCAATAGGCAGGCGCTGTCCGCGGGGCTCTGCCGGCTTAAAAAGGTGCAGTGTCCCGTGGAAGACAGACATATCTTTGTTTGGCGGAATGATATAAATATAATTTGGCTGGATAAGAGTGCGTTCCTTGACCTGCACGACCTGTAAGGTGGTGACCCGCTGAAGCAGCTCCACCATCATATCTTTGCGTGTTGGATCCAGGTGCTGAACAATAACAACAGCTATTTTGCTATCTTTCGGAATGTTCTTCAAAAATAGTTCCAATGCCTCCAGCCCGCCGGCAGAGGCACCGATGCCAATGATGGGAAAGGCTGCTTTTTTCATCTCTTCTTTTAGAGATTCTTGGGGCTCATCGTTCAAGCAAAGCCCTGCATTCGGTTCAGCCTGTTTATTTTTAGGCATTCTTATCTCTCCATTTCACTTTATTTTTACTTATATATTTCTGCACAAATTATCAGGCGTAAATACTTGACAGCTTTAGTATTTTTTCAATTAATAGACAACTAACCTTAATAGCATTTCGCTAAAAGCTGTTTGATCCCTGCTGAACCAAAGGGTAAAACCACTGTCCTATTGGCAAAACTATATCTTTTTAAAAAGATGAAATTTTTATAACGCCGCGTATACATATCTGAACCTCTTGTTTTCGCTAACAGTGTTAACGCGAGAGATTCACTATGCCCCTCACAGAACCAGTCCGCCTTCTCCCTCTGCGGTTGTCAGCGGATTACCCTCTAGAGGAGCAACCTGGTTCTCCCAAGTTCCTGACAGTTCCCTTTGTTATCATGCCATGGTCTCAGGCCCCGGGGAGCAATACCGCACACGCCATCCCGTACAGCAAAATTCACCCTATTTCTGATCTTTTACAGCGATAGTAATGGTGCAAGTTTTGCTTTGCCCAACGAAAAGCGCAGATATTGGAATGAATCTATTATGTGATTGCGGTTTTGGTCCCCTTATTTCGGGTAATACACTCCAATCAGCCTGGACAGTAAATATGGAGACCTTGCTTATAGTATTCTGCGCATCCAAGTTGATAGTATAGGGAACCAGATAAAATCTGATTTCATCGGTTTCTATCTCATCATTAGCGGGAGCATTAGTATTTCGCAAGCTCTGTAATGATAATGTTTATACGGGCCGGCGGATCTGCTGTGGGTTGGCGGTCGGGGGCTGCCGTTCAGAAGGCTTTCTATATTGATAACTTCCGGACGATAAAACAGGATGCAGCCTTTGGTATCAGGCAAATTGTGGATATTGCCTTAAAAGCACCCTCCCCCGGTGTCGTTGAAACAACAACAGCCGTAATTTGCTTGGACCACCTCACTGTGATCATGGCGCGGTTGATCTCCCGGAAAATTCCATCACTTTACCGT
>CAZVLE010000076.1:0-7748 GCA_964627855.1 uncultured Syntrophomonadaceae bacterium
TCCATAACATTGAGAAATTTCACGCCATAACGTTTGCTCAGGTTTTCGTAACCCAGGGTTTTAAAAGCATGGGCCGGAATTTCCTTATCGGCGGGATCGGCAACAATTCCTTCACCGATGGTAATATCCTCAATACCGTATTCCTTTAACAGCCGGACCACATCTTCAATAACTCTCGAGGTAGTAATAACCCCCCACTTGGGAAAGTTACAGGCCTTGGTCCAAAAAACTATGTTCGGTTTGATGAAAACCCGGGCCCCGGCCGGCAGGTTAGCCAGGCCGTTGCAATTGACAACAGCCTCCCTGAGCGATTGATAGGGGTCCCGGTAATTAACGATCGATACCTGCTTTTTATCCACGCTTTCTGACCTCCCGCTTATATTAAAAGTTACATCTTATTGGCTGCTGCTCTTATAAAAAATGTTTGTCATATTATAACCCTTACAGAGCCTACCATCAATTGATCAAAAAAGTGTACCGAAAAGGATAAAGGCAATCGTTACACACAGAGGGGCCAGCAGGGTCAGGGGTATGCCTGCCGCCAGGAAATCCCTGATCGAAAAATAGCCGGCAGTGTAGGGGATAACATTTGTCGGGCTTGAGGTAACCAGTAAAAATGCCAGCGAAGTAGCAATAGCAACCGGGCCGGCCAACAGCCAGGGATCAAGACCAAGCTCGATCGACAGGGCAATGACAAGGGGAACCATGATTACCCCGGTTACGGTATTGCTCGAGAAAAACACTTTAATCATTTCAACAGCCAGGACGGCCAGAAATATACGGGCCGCTAATGATAAACCGCCAAGCGGTGAAAAAGCCAGAGTGGCCAGCCAGTGGGCAGCCCCGCTTTCATAAACAACTGCACCAAGTGACAAACCGGCGGCAATCAGAATGATGGCACCCCAGTCAATATCCTGCTGGGCCATTTTCCAGTTTAAAAGATCAACACCCGGTAAAAAAAACAGAACCGCTGCAGCAAGGGCAACCACTTCTATGGGTAGAGAAAAGCCGGTCAGGGATGCCAGTAAAGGATCGCCTATCCAAAAAATCACGGCCAGGGCAAAAATAACCAGGGCCTTTATTTCTGAGCGGGCAAAACGGGAGTCAGCCCTGTTCTGTTCCGCTCCAACCTGGTCCTGCAGATCAACGGGCAGTTCCTCGGGTGGAAAGATTTTTAAAAGAATCAGGCAGGCCAGGGGTAAGATGAGGATTGCCACGGGAACACCGACCACCATCCAGCGCAAAAAATCAATTTGCACCCCGGCCAGTTCACGCAGGTAGCCGAGTGCGACAATGTTCGCCCCGTTACCAACCGGCGTGGAAACACCACCGATAGCCGGCCCCCAGGCCACGGCAATCATCAGGGCACGGCCAAAGTTACTTTTCAGTGGGGCAACCCGGTATTTCTGCAATATATTCACAGCCATGGGCAGCAAAATGGCCGAAACCGACATGTTGACAATCCACATCGAGAGAAAAGCGCCAACCAGCATAAAGACCACAACCAGTCTGCGCGGCCGATGGCCAACCCTGCTCATGATCAGGCCGGTCAGACGGTCTGCCAGTCCTGACCTGGTTAAACCCGAAGAAATGATCAAAATACCGATAAAAAAAATAACAACGGTGTTACCAAAACCGTAAGCCACCGTGTCCTGAAAAGAATAAAGCCCAAAGAAGGGAACCAGTAAAAGGCCAGTCAGGGCCGCCACGGCAAAGGGAACCACTTCACTGACCCAGAGAATAATCACAAATACTAAAATGGCCAGGGCAGCCCTGCCATCAGCAGTCAGCAATACCTGGGGACTGCCGGCATTAAATAAATCGAGGGGTACTAAAACAATGAGAATGGAAGCAACTGCCGCCACTAACAATAGCATGATTCTTTTGGCAAAGGTTCCTTTTTCTTTAGCAGCATCAGCAGTTATCGGAGCCAATTTGTTATCTCTCTCTCATCCTGTAGTCAGGGTGCCAGGAATAATCGATATCTCAATTCAGACCAATCATACCATTTAATTGAAGCACTAATCAAGGCGGGACATGCCCCGTAAACCCTTGAAAAGAAGCACCAGTACTGTTATGATCAGTTTAGAGAATATGGATAAGGGGAGCTGGGGGAACCCGGCTGAGAAAGAACTGTAGCTGTTCTGACCCTTAAACCTGATCTGGGTAATGCCAGCGTAGGGATTGATCCTCCCGGCAGCGAAAAGACTGCCGCCATCGTTGGCGGCAGTTTCTTATTTATAACGGAGTAAAGCGAGGTGATTTGAATTTGCCTGGTACAGTTAAGTTAAGAACCATCCTGCCGCCTTTTATCTTTATCGCAGCGCTGATCCTGACCTGGGAGCTGATCACCTTATGGCTCGCCATTCCTGCCTACATCCTGCCTGCTCCTTCTGCCATTGTCCGGGCCCTGGGTGAAAGTTTTCCCCTCTTGATCGAGCATACAAGAGTCACCTTCACTGCTGTGATCGGAGGGTTGGCCCTGGCCATCGTTGTGGCACTAATCCTGGCCCTGGCCATGGATCGCTGGAAGGTGATCAAAGATAGCATCTACCCGCTCCTGGTCATTTCACAGGCAGTCCCTATCTTTGCCCTGGCTCCACTAATTCTGATCTGGTTTGGCGCCGGCCTGCTGCCCAAGATTCTAATCGTTGCCCTGGTCTGCTTCTTTCCCCTGGCCGTCAACCTGGTCGAAGGTTTCGGACAGGTCGATCCGGAGGCGGTAGAATTGATGAAAACGATGCAGGCCGATCGCTGGATGATCATGAGATCGATCCAGCTGCCGTCGGCCATGCCCTACTTTTTTTCCGGCCTAAAAATAGCAGCAACATACAGTGTTCTGGGGGCAATAATCGGTGAATGGCTGGCAGCCAGGGCCGGGCTGGGCATTTTCATGCTCCGCTCAATGCATTCTTTCCGCACCACCCACCTTTTTGCCTCTGTTCTGGTCGTAGTGCTTTTAAGCCTGTTGCTTTTTAAGCTGGTTGAACTGACCGGATGGCTGGCCATGCCCTGGCAGAGAAAAAAAGAAAAAACCCTTGAGGAGTGATCAGTAATGCCTGAAAGATTTTTTAAATCAAGACCCGTTTTACTGCTCTGCGCAGTTCTGACAGTGCTTCTCCTGCTCAGTGCAGGCTGCGCTGAAGTCGATCCGGAAAGTAAGGAAGAGATAACCCTTTTACTTGACTGGACCCCCAACACAAATTACAGCGGCATCTATGCCGCCATGGAAGAGGGTTACTACAGTGAAGAAGGCCTGGCAGTAGAGGTTGTTCAGGCTCCCGGCAGTGTTGTAACCATGGTTGCCGCCGGACAGGCTCATTTTGGCTTCAGTTACCAGGAAGAAGTTACCTACGCCCGCCTCAGTGAAATACCCGTTGTCTCGATTGCCGCCGTAATCCAGCATAACACTTCCGGTTTCGCCTCCCTCAGGGAAAGGGGAATCGAAACCCCTGCAGACTTCGCCGGTAAAAGATACGGCGGGTGGGGTTCACCAGTTGAAGAAGCAACGATCAAAGCTTTAATGGAACGTTACGGTGCAGATTTTGCAGAGGTAACAATCATTACCACCGGTGAAGTCGACTTATTGATTGTCATTGAAAGAGAAGCTGATTTTGCCTGGATTTATTACGGTTGGGATGGCATCGCCGCCGAACTGGAAGGTAAGGAGCTAAATTTCATCGAACTGCGTGCTGAAGATCCGGCCCTTGATTATTATACCCCTGTTCTGATCAGCAGTGAAGAACTGATCTCCGAAAACCCTGAACTGGTTGAACGTTTCATGCGTGCCACTGCACGAGGTTACGACCTGGCCATCGAAGAACCGGAAGTAGCTTCAGAACACCTGCTTCTGTATGCCCCCGAACTTGATGAAACCCTGGTTAAAGCCAGCCAGCAATGGTTGGCCGATAAATTCCGTGGCGATGCTGAAAAATGGGGCCTGCAAAAAGAGGAAGTGTGGGATGCCTATAGCAAGTGGCTATTTGACCATGGCCTGATCGAAGAACTTCCTGCATCAGACCAAGCCTTTACAAATGAGTTTCTGAGGTGAAAGTAATCGCAAAGCTCTCTCTGCAACAGGTATACTCGACCTATTATGCCGGGGATCAAATATTGCCCGTCATTGAAGATGTTACCATGACCGTTAAAAAAGGTGAGTTTGTCTCTCTGCTGGGGCCCAGCGGGTCCGGGAAAAGTACCTTACTAAAAATTGCCGCCGGCCTGCTTAAACCTGACCGGGGTCGTGTTCTGATCGACGGAAAAGATATGGCCGGACTGACAAGACTGGTTGGCTACATGCCCCAGCGAGACCTGCTTTTCCCCTGGAAAACCCTCAAGGAAAACGCGGCCCTGGCCCTGCTCTCCGCCGGCATGAGCAAGAAGAGCGCGTATGCCCGGGTAGAAGAATTACTGCCTCTCTTCGGTTTAAAGGGTTTTGCTGATTATTACCCCCGGCAGCTTTCCGGCGGCATGCGCCAGAGAACAGCCCTTTTGCGGACCATGCTGATCGATAGTGATCTGCTCCTGCTTGACGAACCTTTTGCCGCCCTCGACGCCCTGACCAGGGAAAACCTCCAGGACTGGCTGTTAACTATCTGGGACCGCTTCAGGCGTTCTATCCTCTTTGTTACGCACAGTATCGATGAAGCGATCTACCTGTCCGACCGGATCTATATCATCTCTGAACGACCAGGAAAAATTACCATGGAGCAGAAAATAAACCTGGTCCGCCCCCGCTCAAAAAAAGTGCTCACAACAGCCGAATTCGCCAATTACAAAGGAGTCCTGATCAACGCCCTGGGCACAAAGAATTGAGTATGTCTTATGTAACCCTCCAAGTTTGCAAGCTAACTTCGAAGACCTCATCTCAGGCAGACCTGTTGCGTTCTGCAAAGAGGTGCAAGATGGATTTTGTGTCTGGATCTACGTTGCCGAAAATTAAAAATATGAGAATCTCTTCGCTAAAACCAACAATATAAATCAACAGAATGATCCTGGTCATAATCGTTACATCAAAAATAAAAGAACAGACGATCACCATAAATACCATGACCGCATTCCAGCGCAGAATAAAAGTATGCATCATGACAGGGCGCTTGAAGAGGATCCCTGACAGCAGAAAAGAAAAACCGAGCAGGGAGAAAAAGACGATCAGGTAAATCTTATTGGCCGCGATAACCTCCGGGTGCAGGTAATACAAAAAGTAGGCCGATGAAATATAGAAAAAAAGGTCGGCCAGAGAGTCAAGCTCTTTGCCAAAATGGGATACCTGGTTAAGCTTGCGCGCGGCGATACCGTCAAACAAGTCTGTCGAGCCAACCAGGATATAGGCGAATAAAAAGGCCAGGTGTAAATCAAAATGAAGTAAGAGAAAGAGGCCGGGCAAAAATACAATCCTTGAAGCAGAAAGCAAATTCGGGATAGTCGGTTTAAAAGCCAATAATTTACCCCCTTCATTAAAGTTGGATTATCATACCATATCAATTGGGATTAAGCCATAAAAAAATATGATGGCACTTCGATGGAAGTGGGAATAACCGGAAGTCTTTACGCCAGGGAACTCTGCTCCCTGGTTCGTTACCTGAGAAAAATCTAATAAAGTGATTTAGCTATTGCGTCTGCCGTTCCCTTTAAGACCTCTTCATGTTTCTTGTGATAGTCAAACTTTCATCTTCTCTATCTGCCGGAGGCCGGGTATTTTATACCCAGCCTCTTTTTTTCACAGCGGCTTCTATCTTCATGAGAGCGTTCATCCAGGCAGCCATGCGATAAGACACACTGTGTTCCCCGGCTGTTTCGATCACCTGCCGGTACGCTTTGAGGATCCATTCCTGCAGTTGGCTTCTGACCCGTTCAAGATCCCAGTATTCGTCAGTCAGCCCCTGAATACGCTCAAAATGGCAAACTGTCGCCCCGCCAACGTTAGCCAGCACATCGGGAATTACAGGAACCCCTTTACCCTGAAGGTATTCTTCTGCTTCGGGTGTTACAGGGCCATTGGCGGCCTCAATAATCATTTTTGCCTTGATACGCGGAGCATTTTCACTGACAATGACACTCTGGGTGGCGGCAGGGACCAGGATATCAACTTCTAATTCCAGCAGTTCCTCGTTTGAAACAGGTTTTGCCCCGGGGAAATCGACCACCGAACCTGTTTCATACACGTGATCCTGCACTTTCAAACAATCAATGCCATTTGCTGAGTGTATCCCTCCATAAATATCGCTAATTGCAATTACTTTATAGCCACCTTCAGCTAACAGGCCGGCTAAAACCGAGCCGACTTTGCCAAAACCCTGCACAGCAACAGTACAGTCCCCGGCAAAATTAAAATCTTTGACCACCTGCTCAAAAACATAATAGACTCCCCGGCCGGTTGCTTCCCCGCTGCCCACAGTACCGCTTACCTCAAAGGGCTTGTCATTAACTGCAGCCGGGCTGTGGAATCCGACAATCGACTCATACTCGTCGAGCATCCAGGCCTGCGTCTGCTCACTGGTTCCTATATCAGCACCGGGAACATCAACCCAGGCCCCTTTTAAAGGGAGATGGCGCATGAAACTGCGCGATAATCGTTCCAGTTCCCACCGGCTTAGTTCTTCGGGATTGACAACCACCCCGCCTTTACCACCACCGGCCGGGATACCGCCTACCCCGTGCTTTATTGTCATCCACAAAGCCAGAGCCTTCAGTTCATCAAGCGTTAGATTAGCGGTAAACCTGGTACCATCCTTAAAATTGCCAAGAGCATCACACCAGTGAACACGGTAGGCCGTGAAGATGCGTACTTCACCATTATCCATGCGCATGGGAAAGGTAAATTCCATCGTTCTTTTGGGTACGCTCAACAATTCTATTACCTTTTGGTCTAGTCCAGCCAGTTTCGCTGCCTCTTGTAAAGAGTAGAGGGCCGTATCCAGTGGATTTGCACCCATAAAAAACCAGTCCCTTCATTAATTAATCATCATTTTCAAAAAAGCCCCGGTTTTAACCCACTTTGAAAATGCATTGAGTAGGCCTCATATCAACCATCTTCCGGCACCCGGGATTATTGAGTGCCGGAAGATGGTTGTCTGAAGCCGTTCAACTGCCTATCTTTCTAACTGATGTACTCATGAGACTCTGCCCTCATGGAAGCTCTTGATTCAATCCTCTTAAGGCCTTGGGATAGAGAGATCGTCTCCACCTTTTTTCAAAACCAGGCCTAAACCTGAACGCTCCACCCACTCGATGCAGATCTGGGCTATTTTGACCCGGTGTGCGGCAAGGTGATTCAGCAGGGAATCGTCTACCCAGGAGTTATACATTTCAGCTTCGGAGCGGCCGGGCTCGATTTTGAAGTAAACCGGAGCGCTGACCCGGGCAATATCGGGGCACTCATGAAAACGCTGGAAGCCGCCCATCGATTCAACCAGGCTAACATATACATCCAGCGGTAATTTAACCGTACTCCTTATAGACGCCAGCATCGGAAGGGTAAGATCGCCAAGGGGGTTAAAACTGTCCGCACCCATTTCCTCCAGCAGTTTTCCGCCATGGGGGCTGCCATGCCCGGCAAAAACCGATACTTTAAACCTGACATCATCAGGAATAACCCCGTCAGCCCTCATTTTCGTCACCAGGTAGAGTAATCCTTCATCGGGTATCAGAAAACCGCGAATGCCCGCTTCCAGGCAGCGATCAAATTCTTTCAGCCATTCATAAACTTTGTCGCTTCCTCTCAGACGCATACCCGAGACGTACCCCTC
>CAZVLE010000077.1:0-12353 GCA_964627855.1 uncultured Syntrophomonadaceae bacterium
TTCTTCGGGCCGGGTTTACCCATTCGGAAGCTGCTACCTGCTAAGGGATGGTGAAGAGCTAACGCTTTATGGTGAGCAATTTAAAGTTGCTGCCGCCCAAAAATACAATAAAATTGGCGCAGTTAAAGCAGTATACCCGGTTATCTACCTGGCGGCAGTTCCACCAACTGATTGCTGCAGTTACTTATTCGCTTCCTTTTTCCCCCGCCTGTAAGAGAGTTCCAGTAGAAAACCGATCGTAAAAGGGATAAAGGTAATGATGATCAAGCCGATAAAAATATCCCAGATTTCGGATGCGTTGCTTCCTGCATAAGTGCCGAGAAGGGCTAAAAACCAGAGCAGGATTGTCATCGCCAATATTATTCTGCCCAGGACAGCCTTCCAGGTTTCCTTTTTCGCTGAAATTACATGAGCGTCAATTGAGTCCGTGGGCACTTCCCCGTTTTGCGGGGCTGAAGCCTGTGGTTTATGCGAGTTCGTAGTGGCTGATGCGACAATAAATGGCTCAGTCCCGGGTGGTGAACCATGAATTGGTTCCCTCTGTTCATAGGATGCGGCAATTGAAATTTTTCTGCCGCGATGTAAAAGTTTATAGCCGAAAAAATATACGCCGAACATGAGGGGGATAAAGAGCAAAGCCAGCAGGCTCTCGGCTGATACCAGGGTATTGTAGAGGGCATGGATCAGGTAGGCTATCAGCAGGCCGCGCATAATAAGCGCCTTCGGTTTTGCCTGGCCTGAAAATCTGGCCAGTCCTGCGTGATAACCGACAATAATACCGCAAAAAGTGTGGATTGGGATTGAAGTAAAGGCCCGCAATACTCCGGTAGAAAAACCGTAATCAAGCACGTAAAAAATATTTTCGAACAGGGCAAACCCGAGGGCTCCGGCCCCGTAAAATACAATGCCGTCATTTATTTCATTATAAAAATGCTTATTGCGCAGGTAGATGTAGATGAATAAAAACTTGAAGAGTTCTTCGCTGGGAGCTACCAGCAGGAAAGATTCGAAAAAGGCCCCGGTCAAGCCACTAATCTGAAAAAGAGCCATATTTTCAAAGGCAAGTTGAATGATTATAGCCGGAACAGTGCTTAAAGCCCCAACCGCCATGGCCGCCATGATAGTGCGCATCGATTCAGGCTCATGCCGATCCATCCAGTAAATGAAGTACATGAATCCCAGCGGTGGCGCAATTGCTACAATAAAGAGCAGGATAATCTCCATCAACAATTACTCCTGTTATTGTTTTCTAGCCTTAATACATTTCATGATATTATGGCCTTGCTGAAAAAGCAAACGCCATGGCCAGTTAAGTCTTTCAGTATGGCCCCGGCCAGCGGTGCGGTCACCCTCACTCCACCCAATTCATTCGCCTCATGCCTTCAGGGCCCAAGCGGCTGCCGCAAAAAAAGACAATCTAAAGGCTCCCTCAGAGCGCCAGAAATGATAAAGTAAAGCTGCTGGGCGCCAAAAGGTTGCTTGGAGCCCAGAGTATGATAAAGGTGAAAGGACTCATTCCAAAGGTGATTGCTTTCCGCGGGCTACCTTCCCGGCTCCGGAACGATAGGTGCAATGCCGGTAAGGCTCCCCTCAACTGGCAAACCGGCTTCCGTGCGCGACCCACATTTGATCTTATTTTTGTGATCATGGTCTTTTCTTCTTGCTTGCAGGACAGTTTAAAATTTTTGCAGGTCCCGCAAACTCACGCTCTGCATGCTTTTTTATGATCGCCTGGCAGCTCTGCTTTAATACCCGTTAAGGGTTTTTCTACCGGGCACGGCCGCCTCCGCCGCTCCGGCCTCTACTGCTGCTCCCGCCCCTGGAAAACCCGCCGCTGGAACCGGACCGCGAAGAAAAACTACCGGATGATCTGGCGCTTGAGGCGGTGGCTATTGCTCTGAAAGCCGTTCTGCTGGCGCTGTTTACGGTGGTATTTAGGGAGCTGGTCATGGTATTGATGCTGTTGAACATGGAAGCGCCTCTTGCTGCCGGGAGGGCAGACCAGCTGGTTTGGCTAATGGTAGATTCCTTGTGCAGGTTGGGAAAAACGATAGCAAGCTGGTCGATAACTTGCTTGGCAACACCCAATACTACGGCATAAACAAGGTAATGTTCCCAGACTGAAATTGAAGGGACGCTACTGCGATCAAGGCGGGAAAAATGCAGGAGAAAGCGCCGGAATGCTTTCCACTTAGCCAGTTGGTCGGCTCCGTACTCGGTATAGCCTTGTCTGGGTGAGGCAAAGGCCAGAACCAGGGGAGATAAAAATAAGGCGATGGCTAGCATATAGAGCCCCCAGAGGAAGAGGGCAAAGAAGCTGAGGATGAACATAGCCAGTAAGGGCAGACAACCCCATTTGAGAAAAGAAATTTTTCTATAGAACTGCTGTTTTTCGCCCAGGGTGACGAGTGCATTTTGCCAGCTCTGATAGAAACTGTGGAACATCCTCGGTTTTTTACGGGCAAATGCGCCAACCTGGGTGAAGGCGACCGATTCTGAGGATTCCCCTCCATCTTCCTGGTTACTGGCATACTCCTGATATACCGTATCAAAAAGAAAATCTAACACCTCTTTTTCGATCGGTAAAGGGGTGTTGCTATTAATAAGTTTAACCAGCCGGAAGTCAGTCTGGTTCTTCTTGCCGCCGGGGCTGAACTCTTCAATACGCAGGTAACCCTGGCGGGCCAGATTAAGAATTGCAGCCGACAGAAATTCGTTGCGCACCTTTTTCCGGTACCACAGGTAACCGGCAATTTCCGGCGGATAGGTGCCTGGTAACTGGCGATAATATTCGCCTTTGTAAGCATTTTTTTTATTCAGGGCCTTCTTCCACACCTTGTAGAGAATAAAGATAACAATAAGCAAGAGAGCCAAAGTGTAGTAGGGTTGGTACCTGGCAGCTAGACGGTAAATGTTGGCCTGGGTGGCAGAGTGCTTTTCTTCAGCAAGGATGGCGGGGAAGGCCTCTTTTCCACTAAAATCGGTGGCTTCAGGTACAAGATGCAGGGGAAAGACTACTCTTCCCTCAAGAAAGGTGTTTGCCGGCAGGGGCGATACGGTCCAGGTGACTGTTCGGGAATCGACTATTTCCACTTCGCCGTGGTAGGGACCGTGTCCCCAGGCAAAAAGCTCTTCTTCAGAGGTTTCCCCGGGGAGGGTAAGAGTAACCGTGACCTTGCCGGTAGGGTTATCCCAACCATCACCAATAAAAACATAATAGAGCTCTGCCACATCGTTATGGGCAATTACGGCATCCCTGGCTATGTATTCAAGGGTAAAGGTTCTTTCTTCATTCAAGGCATCAAAGCTCCAGTCGACGGCAAAAAAGTCGGCGCCGAAAACTTTAATCGAATAAGTTCCAGGTTCAAAGGTTGGGAAATCTTCAACAAGTCTGTAATAGTAGTTGTCTTCACGGATTATGATCTGGTTGTAGAGGGCGATTCCGGCAAAATCGATTGTTTGCTCGAAGCCCCGATATTGACCGGTAAAATCAACGGTGCGGTGTTCTGTAATTTTCAGGTCGCCCTCCGGCAAGATCTCGGCCTGTATTTCTACTTCAATAATATCCAGTGAACGTGCTTCCGCTGTAGATGCCGCAATTGACAGAAATAATACTAGAGCGCCTGTAAGAAGAGATATTATAGTGATCCATTTGCCGGGTTTCTTGCTCATTTAAGCCTGGCCTCTCTGGTTTGCCTGTTGATAGAGTACATTTAAGCCAAACAATACATCACCTATAGTTATTACCTGAGGACTTCGTATATAAAGAAATTCACCAGGAACGTCATTTTCCCTGCTATTCTAATCACCTCAGAAGACAGTCCTGATTTTTTCCTGCTGTCTTTATCTCCTGCAACATAAAACACTATGAAAAGACCTTTTTGACATGACTATGAAGCGGCAAAAAAATATATAATTTGATCAGACTTTTTTCAAGCTGTTGTGTATATACAGGTGGAAGTTGAAACTGGTGGTGTCTTTTTGCAAAGCTTGCTGCAGGATATGGTTGAAAGATACGGAGATCGCATATATCGCCTGGCCTTGCGCTATACCGGTGACTGTAATCAGGCCCAGGATATAACTCAGGATACTTTCCTGAAAGCCTTTGAAAATATGGATCGTTTCGACAGCACCAGAGAACCAGGGCCCTGGCTTTTTACGATAGCCACCAATATTTGCCGTAATTGGCTACGGGACAACCGGGAGACCCCTGTTGAAAGAATTGAAGATTTCAGCCAGGCAGTGAGAAACAGTCCTGAGACAATAATTCTTGAAAGAGAAAAGGAACGTGAATTGGTCCTGGCGCTAGATCAACTGCCGCAGATTTACCGGGAAGTGATTTTACTCAAGCATGTCGGTGAACTAAACTACCAGGAAATTTGTCAGACCCTGGGCCTTGAGTTAAGCCTGGTTAAGAACAGGCTTTACCGGGGCCGCCTGATGCTGAAAGACCTGCTGTTGAAGGGGAGTGAATGAATTAATGAGAAAGTGCCCTGATATTTTGACTATCCAGGCCGTGATTGACGGGGAAGAAAGTAACAGGCAGATATTATCCCATCTTAAGGAATGCACAAGATGCAGCCGGAAATACCAGGAGCTCAATACTATGGTCAATATAGCTGCCAGTATCAATTCTAATGCAAAACTACCTGAGCACTTCTTTGCAGGACTGGTCACAAAAACCAGGCCCCGGGTTTTTCCGACAGCCCTGGTTGCAGCGTTGCTTTTCTTCATAACCATTCTCAGTGCTTACCTGGTCAATCCCGGCTTCATACAATGGTGGCTTTCTGCCGGCATTACCCACCAGTTGGGTTACCTGATAGACTTGAGTTTTCACTTTCTCTATATTGGTCATGCCGCCGGACCGGTCGGGATTATTACAGCCCTGACGGTGCTTGTTTTGCTGGAAGTTGTATTACTAACCTATTTGAGAAACGCGGAGGGACAAACTAATGGTTAAAGACAAGTTAACAAAGAAGCGGTTAATTCCCCTGGCAATTTTTCTGGGTCTACTGCTTATACCTACCCTTTCAGCCCTGGGTCAGGGAGAAACGCTTATAAACGAGGATATCAATAAGGCTGTAGGGGATCTGGAAATACCGCGGCAGACAATAGTCAACGGTGATGTTACTTTGAATGTAGGCGAATTGACCGTGCTGGGCATTGTTAACGGCAATGTTAACAGTAACATGGGCCAGGTAACGATTGCTGGAGATGTTAACGGTGACCTTGAAACCAACATGGGTAAGGTATTTATTACCGGGAATGTGAGTGGCAATGTAAAAACGCGCATGGGTGAAGTTGTTATCGATGGATCGGTCGGGGGCAACATCAATTCAGACCTTGGCGCAGCTTTAATTGGCGGATCAGTTGGTGGTGACATTGGGTCCGGCTTCGGCGAATTGCAGATTAGCGGTGTGGTAGCCGGTGATGTGCACAGCAAGGGCGGAAAGGTGATTGTAACCGGTGTTGTTGAGGGGGATGTTATTCTCGATCAGGGTGTTGTTGAACTTGGTCCCGAAGCGATCGTTTCGGGCCGGGTTTATGTTGCCCGCGGAGTTGTGAACAAGGCTGCTTCCGCTTCGGTCGGTTCACTTGAAGTAGGTGAAGAGCTTAGCCTTGCAGAGGCCGAAGGTACAGAAACAGATCCTGCTTACAACTTTGATGGAATTGATGATAATTATATCAACAGCATAGCCGAGAGAATTGTCAGGGAAGTAAACCGTGGTTTGCGTAATGTTGATTTGATGCCTGGAATGTCACGCGATTGGATTTTTCATCGTTATTCCTTTCCCGGTTTCTATGGCAGTATTGCCCGTAACGTGATAAACATGTTAATACTTTTTGCGCTTGCGGCTCTTACTTTTACTCTTTTTCCAAAGCAGACCAGGACAGCCGGTGATGCTATTTCTGAAAAAACCGGTCCCGTAATCGGTTGGGGTCTTCTTGCGGCCATACTGGCCATTCCCCTCATGATTCTTCTCGCTATAACAATAATCGGGATACCGCTGATTATTGTTGAAATAATCTTTCTTGCCGCTGCAGGGGTCCTTGGTTACTGCAGTCTGACTCTAGCCATTGGTGAAAGAATTGTCGGCACCACTTCAGCAAGGCAGATCAATCCGCTAGGAGCCATTGCCATCGGGGTCCTGGTTGTCGGTTTGATTGGAATGATTCCGCTCGTTGGAGCGCTTGTTTCCCTGGCTGTATTTGTTTTAGCCGTCGGGGCAGCATTGGTCACTCGCTTTGGCTCGCTTAAGCCGGAAACAGTGATCAACATGCCTGTAAAAAATGGGGATGATGGAGCGCAAGAGTAGAAAGAATAATACCGAATGTATCGAGCTGGTGGTCGCGCGAATTTCAGGCGCAGCCACCAGTTGCTTGAATGGTTATGAGGGTAATTATATCTGTCTTATTGGTTGTTTGCCCGCTTTTCCAGCCACTGAGGTCTTTGTTAAAGGTGTTTTTACCATCGCCCGGTTGCAGATAGGGTAAGACCGAATTCTATTAGCATTGGATTGATTAGTTTGGATACAAACATTGTAACCCCTCTTTTCCTGTTTTCTCTCTTCCAGGGTTTACATGTGCGTCAAACCTTGGGTTGGGAAAAGCGGGTTGCGTAAGCAAGTGTTCCTGTCGGGCAGGTGTCAACACAATGACCGCAGCCGACGCAGTTCAAGTTTCTGACGACCTTGCCTTCTCTGGCACCGCTCATAATGTCAATAGCCATAGGGCATGCTTTGTTACACTTGCCACAGCTGATGCATTCTTTAAGATTGGTTACAATGCCCTGTCCTGATGTATGGGCGAGCAGGCCGGTCACGGTGCCAAGCGGGCAGTAATAGCAGTAGCCCCGACCGGTAAAGAAAGTCCAGATCAGCATGGCAGCTATCAAATCGAAAAATAGATACTTGTAAATTTCAAGTTGGCTGAAAAAGGCAAAATCACTTGTGGAGATTAATCCGGCAATAATCAGCAGCCAGTAAACGGTAAAGAAGAGAGCTATAGCCAGAAACACCCACCTGAGGACTATAAACAGCTTTAATGCAAAGGGGCCGGCCTTTTTCCGCTTTCCGACCAGGGGAAAGGCGGGGGCAAATACTTCGGAAATAAAACCGCTGAAGAGGCAAAGGGTTGAGCACTGCCAGCGCCTGCCCCTGATTATGGTTCCGGCAAAGACGACAGTTGTAATGACGAGATATAAGAGCAGGGTTGCTGGCACACCGGCCTTTCCATGAAGGGCTAAAAAGCTTTCACGAAAGTCCGTCCCTGACACCATAAGCTGCAGAGGCTGGTTGGTCCAGGGTATGGGCATGGCAAAATAGTAGAGGTTGGGATTGTTAAACAGGTATGGTCCAATAATGTGGATCAAGAGGGCGGTGATGAAGAATCCCACTAGATTATTCCTGCGCATTGATGTTCTGCCTGCCCTGTGGCTCAGGCGCAAGGTCAGTAAACCACCTGCTGCTATGAAAATTGTTTTGAGCCAATTCTCATAAAAATGCCAGACAGAGTTGATCAGGGTGGCAACCTCTTCAGGAGCCTGCCGGGCGTAACCAAAATTTAACCCGGCCAGCACGAAGGCCATGATGATATATAAAGCGAGCATGGCTTTGAGGAGAGATAGCTCATATTCCTGTTTCCTAATCATTTGCAGTTAACTTCCAGGGTTGTTTGACCGCAATATAATAGTATTACCAAACAATCATCCCGCCTTTATATTTTATACTGTCATAAAGATTGTTCATTTGGCAGTTTGCCCTCAATAGGACAATTATAACATTTTAGGTTCTGGATCTGGCTCATCCCTTTTTTCATTTTTGGTCTTCACATTCACCTGGGTTTATTAGACCATATTATTTGTTGGTAAAACTTCGCTATAAGTTTAGATGGCTTAAAAGCAGCTTACCCGGAACCTTTTGTTTGCTAATGCAGGAAATAACCCTTGCCTGCCGAACCAAATTAAGGACCATGGCAAGGTAAAAAACGAGATAGAGCAATAATTCAAAAAGGCAGGAGCTATTTTATGAATCAAGATACCCTTTGTATGGGCTGTTTCGCTGATACGGGAGGTGGTTTTAAACCTTGTTCGGTTTGTGGCTATATTCCTGATTACAACCCGGAGGAATCGATTTATTTAGCACCGCGTACCATCCTGGCCAATAAATACCTGGTTGGCAATGTGCTGGGGCAGGGTGGTTTTGGTATTACCTATCTAGGGTGGGACTTAAATCTTGAAACCAGGCTGGCGATCAAGGAATATTTTCCACAGGGCCATGTTTCAAGAATGCCCGGTCAGAGTAAAGTTATTTCGCTTGCCGGCACGGAAGCCGAACAGTTCGACTTCTGGTTGAATCGCTTTGTCCAAGAATCTAAAACTTTGGCTCAGTTTGAAAGCCACCCTAATATTGTTTCGGTGCGTGATTTCTTTGAGGCCAACAATACTGCTTACATGATTATGAACTACATCGAAGGTTTAACCCTCGAGCAATACCTGAGTTATTGCGGTGGTTCAATATCTTTCAGCACTGCCCTTGATGTAGTAATTCCAGTTCTTGATGCTCTAAAGGCGGTTCATCAGATTGGATTTATGCATCGGGATATCAGCCCCGGTAACATATGTATAGATAATGATGGCCGTGTAGTAGTGATAGATTTTGGTGCTAGTCGTCAGGAAATGCGAGAGAAAAGTAAAAGCTTGTCGGTTATTCTGAAAGCCGGTTATGCACCTATTGAACAGTACCAAAGTAGAGGCAGGCAGGGACCCTGGACCGATATTTATGCTGTTGGGGCGACCATGTACAGAGCCATTACAGGGCAGGTTCCCCTGGATGCGATTGATCGTTTGTCTGATGACGACTTAAAGCCTCCTTCAATGCTGGATGTTCAGATTGATCCTGCCCAGGAGCAGGCCCTGCTTAAAGCTATGGCAGTGAAAATTGAAGACCGTTATCAGTCGGTTGAAGATTTCATGGCCGACCTGAGACCCAATGAAAGCGATGATGCCCATCATGAAGAGAACCTTTCTTTATTTGATGGCACAGTGCCCGTTTTAGGATCTGAGAAATTTGAAGATGACCAAAATAGTGCTGATTCGCTGGACGACGTGAAACCTTATCAAGCTTACAGTGATGAAGAATATAGATTGGAAAAAGAGAAAAGGCCTGGCTTAAAAGAGAGTAATTCAAAGATTAAATATACTGCTGCACTTGTCGTTGGCGTTGTTTTGCTGGTAAGCGGTATTGCTCTATTCGGCAGCGGAACAGAGCCTGAAACTGCCAATCAAGATGGTGTTTTTAATATGGGTGATAGCGTCGGGGCTGGCCAGACTGTTGATTTGGAAATTACAGCGCAGACTATTGATACTTCCAAAATAGCAGGTCTCGACGCCGATTACTACATTGATTATACAGGAGGGACAATTCCCCTGGGCAATCTGCCGATCGGCTCCCGGGTTGTAGATCCTTCCTGGGAGTGGGAATATAGAATTGGGGCAAACTACAGTGGAACGGGGCAGGTAAAGCCTGTCATTTGGCTTGTTGTAGCCAGGGATCACTATGGTTCAGATTCGGGAGTAACTTTACTTTCAGATGAACTAATCGGCCGAGTTGCCTATGACAACAGCACCCATTTGAATGAATATGGAAATAATCACTGGGGAGAAAGCGGTTCTCACTCCACGGCCACATGGGGTTTACGCCCCTGGTTAAATTCTACGGGTATCCATAGTGGCGAAGGTTTTTCCCAGGCTTTTTCAGAAGAATTCAAGCAAGCAATTGTCGTTACAACATTACCTAATAATGATGGGCAAACCGGTGCTGCCTACTATACTGAAGACAGAGTTTTTATTCCTTCAACAACTGAGTTAGGGCAAACAGTGCACCAGAGAAGCTATCCAATCGGCAAAATATTTCCTTATTTTGCAGAAAGTAATCATGTCAATCGGATTGCTTCACTGGGAGGGTCCAGGTCATGGTACCGGACCCGCACACCTGTTGCCGATCGCAGGCAATACTCCAGTAATATTAGTCCGGATGATGGTGGTTTTTACATCAGTCACCTTAACCGCAATGGCGAATTAGGGATTCGCCCTGCCTTGAACCTTAAAGCCGAGACGATGGTGTCGGAAATCATTAAATAACCAGGAGCTGCTAAAAATTAAATTATGTTCTAAAAACGCTGGGGAAGCCCTGTAATAAAGACAGAGCCTCCCCCTTAATGGCCGAATTGCTTTCTGATCCTCTGGCCGGATAGATTATTTGCTAATCGAAATACAGGGTATGGGCTATTTCAAAAAAGAGATCTTCATCAAAGCTTGCAAGCAAGCCCACTGTACCCACAGTGACAGTGATCCACTTGCCGTCTTTTTCTGCTGCAACGGCAACTGCGTCAAGAGCCAGGGGGGCTGCCGGGTGTTTAAATTTAAAAACCGCTTTGGTGGCAGCTGTACCATCTGCGAGAGTGGTATCTTCCTGTGATTTAATGTCAACCCCTGATCCATCTGCGGCTGCTATTGCTCCATCAAGGGCAGCCTCGAAGTTTTCTGCCTCGTCAACATTAACAAATGTAAGAGGAACAGCAGCTTCGGCTACAGCATAGAGCACGATAGTTGATGGTTCTTCGATCGGATTTAGACTCCATTCTGCCGGGTACTGTACGGAAAAGCCGTATTCAGGGTTGACATATTCGCTTGCCTCGAAGGAAAGCTCTACCGGTTCCGGCTCTTCTTCTGTAGCTTCAGCATCTTCGGCAGGGGCCTCAGGATCTTCCTCCGGAGCTTCAACATCTTCAGCAGGAGCTTCCGGTTCAACTGCTGGTGTATCGGAAGCACAACCGGCCAGAGTTAACACTAATAATAGGGACATCACAATTAGAATAAAAAATGTTAGCCTTTCTTTCGTCATCATGCTTGCCTCCTTCTTTTTTCTGCCATGCATTAATGCTTGTTTATAGCTTCTGCCCATTTTCTTTTTGCTTCTTCCAATCAACTCCCCCCGCTGTTTTTAGAGTGCTTATTGCTCGATGAGAAAAGTCAACACTAACATTGCCTGGTCTCTCAGTTTTTTTATTCTCACAACTTGTTCATAATCTATTTTCGCCTCTTTTTTTCAAACTCCTCTTTATGTGAAATTATGGTCTTAAATAATCTGCAGATTTTTTAATTTGCCGGCAGATATTTAGGCTTTTCATGCCATTTCTAAGGTAGCAGTTATTACAATGTGCTATAATCTGGTTTATAGGTATGCTGTTTCCAGGAGGCAGTGACTGTGTCTGAAGATCAGGAGAAAAGGGATGGCAAAAGTTTGCCGGAAAGCAAGAAGGATGGGGTGGATACCGCTATCCCCGGTGAAGAGATCATAAAGATTGCATCCGGAGAAGCTGAAGAAACTCTGCAAAGCCAGGATGCTGGTGGTAGCGATGAGTTAGCAGAGTTGTCGGATCAAGATGATAAGAAACATCTATCCGGCAGGCTAAAAAGAATGCTCTGCATCGTCGGTCTGGTTCTGGCCTTCCTCCTTGTTGCAGCGGGAATCTGGTTGTTTGTCTTTTACAAACAAATTCAGGAGACAGAGCGAGTTATTTTAGACGAAGTTACCTCTGACCTGGCAAGCTATGATAGAGTCGTGACAGTTGAACAGGAAGAAACAGATCTAAACGAGATCTATACGGTCTTTCCCGAACACATTGTTAATATCGGGCTGCTCGGATTCGATCGTGGCTGGGATCGTGAAGGACGGGGCCACTATATGTTTCGTCCTGACGTGGTGGCCTTAATTTCAATTGATTTTGAACAAGATGAGATCTCGGTTATCAGGATCCTCCGTGACTCCTATGTGCCGGTTCATGATAGCGGAGGTTTTCATGATAAAATGAATCATGCCTATGCGTATGGTTATTACACCGGCGATGGCGAAGATCAGCACGCTGATGGGATATATACCACTCTACTTACCATGAGTGATGTATTGGGGGGCATTCCGATCCATTACTATGTATCGGTCGATATGTATTCAGTCATTGCCCTGGTCGATGCCTTAGGTGGCATCTATTACGATGTCGAGGAAGAGATAGTTGACGAAGTCTGGATATTCGGTGTTTTGCTGCCTCCAATAGAACCGGGGCCACAGCTTTTAGACGGCACTGACTACATGCGTTACCTGCAATACCGTGATTCTAAATCTAACCAGGAATATGGCAGAATTGAGCGTCAGGAGAATCTGCTCAGGGAAACTTACCAATATTTACGTGAAAAAGGCCGGCTCACCGATATCCCTTTAATTTATAATATATACAGGGATTATGTTGACACCGATTTGTCCTACAAGAAGATAGCCGCACTTGCAAATTATGCC
>CAZVLE010000078.1:0-20639 GCA_964627855.1 uncultured Syntrophomonadaceae bacterium
CGGGGTTTCCCCCTGAATCAGGACCGTCTTTGCCATATTATCGCCTCCTGCTTTAATTGTAGCAGAAGGTCGGGTGAAGTCAACAGTAAATGTAGGAATGTTTATGGCACAATATATCGGGACAACTCGCTTCAAAACGGTAAACAAGGCCTATAATCTATCGTAATTAGACCTTTTATGGTATAAAAATCTGTGACTCGCAAAAAGAATGTGCCATATTTAATACTACAAATAATCTGGGCACTTTTAGTCGAGATTCACCACAGAAATCCTTACCTGCAAGGCTTATTACGACTGCAAGTCTACAGCCAAGGCAGGGACCAGGGTTAAGAATGTAGAATCAAGTAATGCTTCAAAATCGGTGATTATAAATTTTAAAAATTACATCGGCAATACATATCTGCGTAAAGTTGTTATGTTTTTGGTTAATCAATTGTTTATTAAGAAAAACTTGTCTTCATTTTTTATGACAGATTTTTTATAATTAACTTGAAAGATTTTAAATCATAAGGGTAGATCTTGAGTGCGCTAAATGAAGCTTGGCAGTTTTTGCCAGTTAAAGTTCGGATACAGCTGGCTTCCCCTATTTTGCCACCAATTGCGGAGTTCTTTCAAGAGCTTTGTTAACTACCACACTAAACTTGCTTTTTGCGTTTTTGAGCTGCTATGGTTGATTGATCGTGGTCATATTTTCTCCCTCCTAGCCTGACTACTCAGACTATCTAAGATATATTAGATAGCCTAATGTGGCTTATGCAAAGAAGCTGTTCTTCTGACTTATAGAATAATAAAGCATTAAAAGGTACAACCCCGCTGATGCCATGATTATCAATCTATCTCTGGATAAAACTGAAATTGTAGGCAGCACAAAGTTTAACTATATACATTTTTATCGCTTGCCCGAACTGCTTGCTCCTTTGGCCTGACACCGTTATGTGGTATCTGAGTTATAAGAAGGCTAAAGCAAAAGGGAGAAACGGTTTGGGGTGACGCCCCGTGTTTCAAAGGGCTTTGTTACAATCAAATTAACTTTGTCTTTGTACGGATGTCCTCACTGATAATCCCCTGAACTTGTAAACAACCTTCTCTGCTAGAAAAATACACTGGTTACCATATACGCTACGACCAGTAGTATACAAACTACACCGAGTAAAAAGCCGGCCAGCATCCCCCAACCGAAAGCAGACCAGAGCTTTTGAACCTGCCAGAACTGGACCTCACTCACCCAGCGCCGGTTCTGCCAGGCCCACTGGTTCCCTTTGGCCCCCAGCACAAACGCCATCACCACGTTCACCCCGGGAATCAGGGCCAGCAGGGCGATGTAGGTTTTGTTTCCCAGGCCCCAGACCCAACTCAACAGAAAGGCGCCCCAGTTCCACCCTTTTAGCTTCGCCGGCGCGGCGGCGGGATCCGATTGCGCAAGAATATCGCTCATTTAGATATCCTCCTTCACAGAATTAATCTGTCATGCTTCAGCCTTTAACTAAAACCCTCTCACCGCCAATCCTCAAGATCATCAAAGGGGTAAATCGGACGCGGAATCTGCTTGTATTCCAGCTCGAAAACATTCACGTTGGTTGTTCCCGGTGTAACTACGTCGATGGTTTGACGGTTGTAGAGCAAAAACCAGATCCGAAAGGGAAAGAGATTCTTCGCTACTACGATATCCGCCTGCCACAGGTTAAGCTCCAGATCTGTATAAAAATCGGGGCTCATCGCGGCGGGTGGCAGTTCGGTCAGGACCAGGTGCACCCCGTCGCTTTGCAGGATTACTGTCTGTCCGTATAGCCCATCGACTTTTCTGATCACCCTACCTGTTACCTCCACGGGCTGGTTATAGGTCTGCTCCAGTTTGCCTCCCACCTCTACGGTAATCGTCTCGCCCACCGGGACTGAGTAGGCTTCCCGCGCCGCTTTGCCGTCCCGCAGGGGGATATAGGAGATCAAATCGGAACCTTCCTCCAACAGTGCTTTTAAAATCCAGGTGTTCTCCCCCGGTGCCCCCGCACCTACCGCGTCGGAGACGTCGCAGAACATCACCGTGCCCAGCTTCCGGGCCAGCCACTTGCTGCGTGCCAGGGCAATCGCTTCCGAGGGGGTATAACCCTCGGGTTGAGCGTAGTCACGCACGGTCCAGTTCCGGTCCGCCAGCTCTTCGGCCAGAGCAGCCGCCAGACCTGGGTCTCCGTCGGTGACTACAACGGTGCTCCAACCCAGTTCCGGTTCATCCAGCCAGATGTGCACCATGTAGTTGGAAATAGCGAGCACCTCAGGCTGTTCTTGTACCTGCTCCATCCATTTAAAGATCTTGTTCATCGGTGGCAGGAAGTCTATGGTCATGCCACCGCCTATAAGCAGTTTCATCTTGCGGAAAGCCATCACAGGCTGCACCTCTTCACGGACGGTCTTGATCAGAATCTCCCCTGCAGTATAACCTGTTGCGAATTGATCGCGGTGCGGGTTGGTCTGGTAGCCAACGATAAATGTGGCCAGCTGCGCGTTGGCCTCTGTGACGTTAGCGTGCAAATCGTACGAGATACCGATGGGCAGCTCGTCCCCAAGTTCATCCCGGATTGCCTGCAGCAGGTCTCCTTCCGGATCAATAAGCCCCTCGACCCCCATGGCGCCGTGCAGGATCAGGTAGAGGCCGTCGAGCGATTCAATTTCCCGCAGACCTTCCAGCAGCTCTTGCTTGAACCGTTCATAGACCGCCGCCTCAATGGGGCCGCCGGACATCGACCGGGCCCGGAAAATAGGCACCACCTCGATATCCCCATTACCAAGATCCTCTACCGCCTTCATAAACCCGGCCAGCTCACCGCTAAGCTCATCCGCCAGCAGCATCTCGCTGCCGTAAAGCAACCCCGCCGCTTCGAAATCATGAAGCGTAGTGGCGACCGGTGAAAAAATATTTGTTTCCTGGGTCAGCTGGGCAACGGCGATAACTCTGGTTTCACCCGTTCCTGCCGGTTCAACAGCGGTCGGCTGCTCCGGCTCACCGCATCCCCCTGGAAACAGGGCTACCAGTGCCAGTGCAAGTGCCAGTGCGTGCAACACAAACCTCTTACCCATCGCCAAAAACCTCCTTCATCTGCTTCCAGACCAGATCATTACCCGTGAAGCATGATGCGAAAGCCCTTCAATCCTCATACAATTTCCTCAAGTATAATCATTAGCTAAAACATACAACATATCCTGCCAGGCCAGAATCAAATGGGGTTAACACAAGGGGACGGTTCTTTCGTGTTGAAAAGAATAGACAGAAGCTAAATGAAATCCTGTAAGATATTCGGATATTTCTATAAAAAAGCATTCCCGGCTTATGCCGGGAATGCTTTTAGTTCGTTGCAAATAAAACCTTTTAGATGCGTGTTACATTTTCAGCCTGAGGTCCACGATCTCCGCTTGTAACTTCGAATTCAACCCGCTGACCTTCATCAAGGGTTTTAAAACCATCACCCTGAATAGCTGAGAAGTGAACAAACACATCGTCCCCTTCTTCTCTTTCGATAAATCCGTAACCTTTGTCTGCGTTAAACCATTTTACTGTTCCGTCCATTTTATTGCCTCCTAAATAGTTGTTGTTCAAAAGTGGAATTACATCAAGCACCTTATGCCTAACCACTAATCAGGAGGCTTTGAGATGTCCAATTTCTTCAACTTTTAACACTGTTATCAGTATAACACTAATAAAGGATAAATACAAATTAGCAATTTATCGGGTCAGGCCTTGAATTATAAGTTCTTATGAGGTAAACTCTCAACTTGGTCAGACCACTACGCATTGAGTATCACGGAGCAGTATATCATATTACCACTTGCGGCAATGCAGGCAATACCAAAAGCATTATCAACAATTTGTTAGACAAGCTATAAATGGTCAGTCTCCCATGGAAGACCTTCAGGAGCAAATAATTATAGGGGATAAAACATTTGTTCTAGAGATCCAGGAAATGATCAAGGACAAAGGGGTCGTAGTGGAGATTCCACGTAAGCAACGTTTTGTTGGTAGGCAAAGCCTGGAGGAGTTATTTTCTGATACTACTGAGTTAACTAAAGAGCTTAGAAACCAAAAGATTGCCAGAGCCCACTTAGAATTTGGATATACTTTGAAGGAGATTGCTGACTTGTTAGGTGTTCACTATACTACGGTCAGTAAGATAGTGCGGCAAAAGAAAAAGTGATAATTCAAGACCTGACCTCAATCTATGGGATCGCTGAAAATAGTTTACCAATTGCGAAGGATTTTGGGAGCAAAGCACTAAAATATAGAAATCAACGATCCTACCAGCAGGGTCTGTAACGCGTGAGCTGGTAACCGGCCTACCCTAGCTCACTGCTGCCGTTGTTCCATCATCTCGGCATACACCTTTTCAGTAATGGGATAACCCCAGAGGATGATAATGGCGACCACGAAAGCAGCAGCAGTCAGAGGGCCGAGAATTATCCTAATACCCATTATAGCAGAAGGGCTCTGAACTGCTTCGGGGACGTAACCGGAAAGATCCAGAATAAAGCCCATGACGACAATAGCCAAGGCCTGGCCGATCTTGGAACAAAAGGTCCAGATGCCGTAATAGGCTCCTTCGTTCCGTTTACCTGTCTTTACCGCCTCCAACTCAATGGCATCGGGCATGATCGACCAGGGGATGGCATAGGTGGTGCTCAGGCCGATTCCGCCTGCGATCATCAAGACAAAGGTCCCCTTAACTCCGATCATCTCTCCAGTAAAGGCAAGTACAAGTGCAGTCAAAGCAACAATAGCCATACCCCCGGCGTAGGTAGTTTTTTTACCAATTCGTTTCGAGACAATAACGCTTACGGGAATAAAGATCATGGCAGTAACCAGAAGAAAGAGGAGTGCTATGGTGGTAAGCCCTTCATCGGAAAAAAGGTACTTGTAGTAATAGACGAGGATGCCGCTCACTATTGTAACTCCTACAATGTGCAAGGTGTAAGTGAAGAGTATCCTGCGGTAGGGGCGGTTGTGGAAAACCGCCTTGTAGGAATTGAAAAAACCCTTTTCTATTTCTTGCGCTTTGTGTTCCGGCTCCCGGACGGAGAAAAATGTGATGAGAGCGCTGGCCATCATTATTGCGCCAAAGACAGTGCCCATTACCATAAAGCCGGTGTTCCTGTCCCCAAAAGCATTAATCAGGGGGAGGGCGGCTCCGGCGCCTACAAGGGTGCCCAACACGGCGAAGCCGAAGCGGTAGCCGTTGAGACTTGTTTTCTCGTGAAAATCACTGGTCAGTTCTGGGGTTAGAGAGGAGTAGGGTACGTTGACCACCGTATAGCAGGTTGAAAGAAGGCAAAAGACCCCTAGGCCCCAGGCGAAGAGCAAACCCTGGTTAGTTATACCAGGATTGGTGAACATTAGTATCATGGAAAGAAAGAGGGGCAAGGAACCGAAGAACAACCAGGGGCGCCTTCTACCCCAACGGCTTTTTGTTCGGTCCGAAAGAAAACCTGCCACCGGATCGGTGACGGCATCCCAGATCCGGCCGATCATGATGATAATGCCGGTCAGACTTGCTGAGATTCCCACGGTGTCGGTAAAGTAGTTCAGAAGCCAAAATGCAATGACAGTAAAGTAGAGGTTTCCTCCTAGGTCGCATACACCATAGCCAAGTTTTGTTTTTATAGTGAGTTTTTTCATTCATAGCTCCTTTTCTTTTTGTCCTATGTTAACCTCATGTCCGGTTATCGTCGCTTTCCAGAACTGTGACTGATGCGGGCGGCAGTATCAACCTCGCTTCCCCTCGCGCCCCGGTTTTAATGGTAATGCTTACAAGCTCCACTTTATTAGAAAGAAAATGCGCACTCTGCAAGCAGGTCCCTTTAATACAGCCTAGCCGGAGACCTGAAATATGTACCTTTATTCTGCGTCGGGGATGGCGGTTAATCAGGGAAATGGCCAGGCGGGTGTTCTCTGCATTGCAGGTAGCGCTTGCATCCAATAAGGGAATACCCTTCTTCTCGCTGATATTCAGTCCTAAAGCCGGTGTGTCGAAGAGCGGCGATTCCACCATGCATGGCAGCGTTTTTTCCTCCATCTTCCGGTAAAGCTGAAAAGGGAGCCCCACTGGGGTCAATTCTGCAGGGCTGCCTCTCCCCTTGCGAATAGCCGGAAGAACGTTGACCAGCATGGAAAGATTCGCCATCTTCAATACCTCACAACAGCGGTGAAAAACGTTGAACATTCCCGCCACATATAGGGAATCCCGCAGAGTGTAATATTGCTGATGCATGGTTTTTGCCCCTGCCGGAGGGGGATATTTAGCGTTCCATTCATCTAAGGCAATAAAGGGAGCCCCTTCTATCCGGTTCGGAAAAATTGTTTTAATAAGTCCGGCCATACGGTTTATCCCATCTTCCACACTCAAAGGAGCGGCCATCATGCAGCGGAAAAGTTCTTCCTGATCGTAGGTAGGTCGATAACCTTCTTCCGAAGGCTGGTAGATATGAAATGATATATAATCAATATGTTTGCCAATACTCTCCAGCACTCTCCGGTTCCATCCTTCGGCGTTCCTCGGATCGCCCTCAAGATGGTCAAGACCTACCGCCACCAGGCGGATGTCCGGATCGGCCTTCTTCATCAGGTTGATAAAGGCGCCGATTCGCTCGACATAGCCGGAGGCATCGGTATGACCGATCTGCCAGTCACCCCAGACTTCGTTGCCCAGGCCCCAGTAGCGAACATTCCAGGGCTCAGGAAAACCATGGGATGCCCGTAATGCACCCATAGGTTCTGCAGCGCTTTCATTGCAGTAGGCTACCCATCGGGCTGCTTCTTCCGCAGTACCTGACCCGTCGTTTACCACCAAGAGAGGTTCAGCACCGACCTCTCTACAGAACTGCAGGAATTCATTGGTTCCTATCCGGTTGGTTTCTTCCACATGCCAGGCGTGGTTATAACAGATAGGTCGCGCTTCTGCCGGGCCTACACCATCTTCCCAGTGGTAATCGCTGGCAAAGTTGCCTCCGGGGTAGCGTATGACCGGTGGAGCCACCTGTTTAATCAGTTCCACTACGTCCTTGTTGATGCTTTTCCCTTCCTGATCCCAAATCCCGTCGTAGACACAGTTTTCCAGATGCTCAACAAAGTGACCGTAGACCATAGGATCGATCGTTCCCGAGGGTTCCCCGGAGCGGATTTTCAGGAAAGCTTTAAGTGGGGGCTTGACTTTATAGAAAAATCCCTTCAACAACGATAGCCCGGAATCGGCATTACCCGGTTTATTCCGGGCCGATTCACTTGTTTTAACTGAAAAACTCAGTTCTCCCACTTCGCGGGTTAGTACGCAAATTCGCAATTTCCCCTCGCCCACAAGGGGCCTGCCGACCATGATGGTAAGTGCCCGGTTAACCGGCAGGGCTAAAGGTCGTGTATCACCTATCTCTTCTGCCTGCAAAATGGCCAATCCACCATCAAGCTGCAGGGAAAGTTCAGACGGGGGGATAGCCTTGCCATCAAGTTTCATCGAAAAGCCGAGGATAGTTGCTGGAGCATAGCTGTTCTTCAGAACAAAGCTGAAACCCTCCTCCCGGTTTTGCAGGCTGCCTTTTTCGAACATACCTGAAAGGATGAATTCGGGGATTTTTACCGCCATTAGAAACCTCCTTGATTTAATTAACTGACAACGAAGCCATCAGACTGTGCATACGCAAAGATCCAGTTTTGTTCTCATATCAAATTACATCGCAGTGGATACTTTACTTATCTTAGCAGGCAGCTATGGTTCCCACTTCCTAAAGCATTGATGCTAACTCCTTCCCCCTGAAGGCGGCTTTTCCGTCCTCCTCAAGCCTTGTCCCCTAAGGGACGATGGCCAGGTTAAGAGGGAACGGGGCAGAGGTTGATTCTTTTATGGAAAATGGTCATATAGTAAAATGATCATTGTGTCCCTAAAGCTAAAATAGCCTAGCCACCGGAAAGTCTTGATATAAGACAGATAAGATCGCCATCACAAATTTCTGCATCGGCTTTTTTATGGCTGCCATTTACAATGTAGATCAGGTTTTGCTGCACTGGCAGGCCTAATAAAGCAGGAAGCTGGCCGAGCAGGGTGCCCGGTTCAACTTCCATTTCGGTTTCTGTTATGATGTTTTTAATGAAACCTTTCCCCTGCAGGTAGATTTTCACTGTCTATCCCCATATTAATTTGGATTCTTCTCCCAGACCTAATTCTTGCAGCCTTTCCGCAACAGCGACCCCTTTCTGCAGGTCGATTCTCATCAGACTGTAAAACCGGGATTTCATTTCCGTAAAGTTTATTTCCACACCTTCTGGTTCTCCATCCCGTGCCGGCTCAAGCATGCGCTCCGTTAAACTGTCGTCGACTGCCCTGAAGCCAAGCAAGTAGTTGATACACCTTTTCAGGTGGAATATACGGGTTCCTGCTTCCATCATTGTTTCCACTTTCAAACCATAGCCTGCCGCCGCATTAAGCAATTCAACCATTTCATTTATGGTAAAAGACCTGTCGGCATACTGACATAAACAGGCACTGTTTTCGATCATGCCAAGAGCACAGGCCAACACCATTGTTTCGGCCTTCTTTTCATGGGTCATCGGCTCAAGGTCGAATTCGAAACCTATCTCCGGGTAATTACAGGCTCCTGTTTCCATAAAGTGCATTGCCGTAGCCACATGACAGGCGCCGCGTGGGCTGATGGCATAGGCCAGGGCATGTCCGTGTCCACCACCGCGCGGGTCATGCATGGGTGCTTCCAAACCTTTCGATTGAACCGTGTATTTTTCGGTGTTTTTGCCAATTTTACGAGCTGCAGAAAGGCTGCCATCCGCTAACAGCTGTCCAAGTTCACCCTCTTTGGCTGCAATCGTCGGCAGCAGAACATTGATCACGCGATTCATATCACCCCACTCTAAAGGGATTCCACCAGTAAGCTCTTCCCCGAGGTCGCCTCTTTCCCAGGCCTCCATGGCCCAGGCAATGGTCGATCCTGCCGATATGGTATCTAACCCCAGGTCATTACAAATGTAGTTGGCTTTACAGACAGCAGCAAGATCGTCCGAACCCAGCAAGGTGCCAAAGGCAACGGTTGTTTCATATTCCGGCCCCGGATTTTCGGGCAGGGCGTAAGGACCCTCGTCAACTTTTACAATTCGTTTGCAGGCTACAACACAGTATGCACAGGTCCCTGTCCGCACCAGGTATTTTTCGGTCAGGGTGCTGCCGGTCAGTGCTTCTCCCATCTCTTCGTTAAAATTTGATGTCCAGTTGCGGATTGGCACATCGCCGGTATAAATATGGCCTTCCAAGTTACCCGATGAGCCAAAATCGTGTAGCACCTGCGATATGATCGATTCCCTGATTTTCGGAGTTAAACTTTTCCTTAACTCCTCTAACAGGTCAGGGTCGGCAAAATCTATTTTTCCACCATTTTTTTTGACAACTAAAGCTTTAATATTTTTTGAACCCATCACAGCGCCGATTCCGCAGCGGCCGAAAGCATGGTGTGCATCGTTTAAGATACAGGCATAGGACACCATCTTTTCTCCAGCCGGACCGATGGTTAGTGCCGTTATAGTTTTGCCATAGCGATCCTTCAGCAGCTGCAATGTTTCGTAGTTGCCACGGCCCCACATATCACCGGCATCTTCAATGGCAATACTGCCTTCTTCAATAACCAGCAGGGAAGGCTTTTCCGCCCTGCCTCGTATAACCAGGCCGTCAAACCCGTGACGTTTTAGGGCAGGGGCAAAATATCCCCCGCAGGAAGAATCGGCAAAGGTTCCGGTCAGCGGTGAGCGAGCGGCAGCGCTCATTCTGCTTGCCCCCGACAACCTGACTCCGGCCATTGGCCCGTTCATCAAGATCAGCAGTGCCCCGGGCGAGAGAGGAGCAGCGTCAAGATCGGCCATGTCCAGGTAAAGTTTAGCCGCCATACCGCTGCCACCGATGTAAGCTGCATAGAGTTCTGGAGAATATTTCAGTTCTTCTATTGCAGCGGAAGAAAGGTTGATATCGGCTATAACACCTTTATTACCCTTCATCTTGTTCCTCCATGATCATTTTTTTGTAATAATTTTATCTTCATAGCCCATTTCTTCCAGAATAACAGGGAAAAGCTGGAATGCCGGCTTTACTACCGGCAGCAGTTTCAACATGGCCGTTACTTTGCCGCCCTGGCGGACTATACCCTTGGTTATCGCTGCCATGGGGTTTTCAAAACCGTGCCAGAAGCTGTGAGAATGGTCAGCCGGCTGTTTCGACCAGACATCTTCTTTTAAATCGCAGGGGCCGAGGTAAAAGGTGCCAAAGTAACCTTCTTTCTCAGGTTTATTCTTCAGGTCAATAGTTATTTCGGCGTCCGGATCGGTATAAATAAACTTGATTATTATACCGGCCTTCGACATCTTGGTGCCTATTTTTTGATCCTGCAGCACCCTGCCAAGGAAGTAACCGTAAATCTCGTAAAGCTGTTCAGCATCCTTGTAATACTTACTCATTTCAATCCCCCCTATTATTATGAACCGATCAAATCAGCGTTGATCAAAGCGCTTGCCGAAGATCATACTGGCCATACCGATCTTTAACATTTCGATCGTCCCGCCTGCGACACCCCAGGCTTTGGCATCACGGTACATTCTCTCCAGCGGAAATTCGGTGCTGTAACCGTAACCTCCGAATACCTGCATGGCCTTGTTGGTTACATCAACAACCATTTCATTGGCAAAAGCTTTGGCCATCGATGCTTCATAAATTGAGGGCAAGCCCTGCCCTGCCCCACTGGCAGCCCTGTAGACAAGCAGCCTGGCCGCATCCAGCTTAGTTGCCATGTCTACTACCATGAACTGGACCGCCTGGTGATTACATATTTCTTTGCCGAAAGCCTTGCGCTCCTGGGCATACATTTTTGCTTCTTCATAGGCGCCGCCCGCCACGCCAAGACACATGGCTGCATTTCCACAGCGTTCAATATCAAATGTCTGCATCAGCCTGGCAAACTCCCCTGCAGGAATGACCAGGTTGCTTTTTGGCACCTTAACATTATCAAAAAAGAGATCGCAGGAGGGCATACCGCGCAGCCCCATGTAGGTTTCCTGTTTACCGAAAGCAAAACCGGGAAGACCTTTTTCCACAATTAAACCGCCTATCCCCTTGTATCCCTTGATATTGTCAAACCTGGTATAAACCATATAATGGCTGGCATGACCACCGCCGGTTATAAATGTTTTACTGCCGTTTAAGATATAATAATCGCCATCTTCGTAAGCATTTGTTGTCAGGGAAGTTAGGTCGGAGCCTGCCTCTGGTTCGGTCATACAAACAGATACACTTTTTTCTCCGCTGCAAACACCGGGTAGGATAGATTTTTTCTGCTCCTCGGTGCCGAAAAAGCCGATCACCCTGGCCGGTCCCACATTAGATTCAAATACAGGAGCTGCAATCATGGGGCTGAACTTGGCCAGTTCTTCGATGCAGAGAATGGCATTGATCGCCTGTTGATCACTGCCGCCATATTCGGAGGGCAGGGTCATTCCCAGCAGCCCCAGCTCGGCATACATATCCAGAAGGTGAAAGGGAAATTCACCGGTCTGGTCTACTTTCATTGCCAGTTCTTTAAAGTTTTCCTTCTTTCCCATGGTTCTGATCATATCGATTAACATGTTCTGTTCTTCATTCAATTGAAAATCCATCAGGTATTCGGTTATCTCCTTATTTAGTAGTGACTATACAAGGGGTAAAAGTTCATCAAGGTTGTCCTGCTTTTCAAGATCCATAATCAAATCAATCACCCTATTTAACTTAGTCCTTTCTCTGTTCCCGGCAAAGGCCTTAACCTTTTCAGCCAAAGCATCACCCTGCATCGGGTCGCGTGGGTCGCCTTTCGGAATTTCCACCTGGTTTTCAAAACTTGCACCACCGGCAAGTTTAATTTCAACCCGGGAAGCAGTTTTGTCAGGATAAAGACAGTTCAAATCATCATCAATAGCTACGTTGACCCGGTCAGCCAGATTGATTAAGTTTTGATCTGCAATCCGTTTTTCCGTTATCTGGGCCGGTCCCAGCTCACCATCAGTTATGGCCGCAGCAACCAGGTAGGGAATAGAAAACTGGGCTGAAACAAAGCTGCCCCCTTCCGGCACACTTTTGCCAACAGCCATCAGGGCAACCCCGTAAGTAAAAACATTAATTGCTTCTACGCTGGCCGGATCTATTTTTTCTTTGTGAACCAGTTCCAGGGCAGCCTGAACAGCACCATGAGTATGCCGGCAGGCCGTGTAAGGTTTAAAATAAATATCGTTGATCGTAAAGTGGGTTCCCAGCCCTTCTGTAAGTTTGTCCAAGTTCGGTTCTGAGCCTGTTGTAATCTGGGTAAAGCCCCCGTTTAAATGAGAACCTTCAAGCACTACCGGACAGCCGGTTATTCCTGAACTGGCCAGGCCGGCCGCCATAATTCCGGCGTTTGCCGCCTGCCCTCCCTGGACAATTTTAACTGTATGACCGCCCATCAGCTGTTCTGCCATCGAAATTGGCAGCAGGTAACCGGCATTACCGAGAGCATTTAAAGTTTGAACTTCGCTGTAATTGTTAATTTTTGCTACTGCCGCTGCAGCGCCAAAGGTGCCGCAAGTTCCTGTTGGCAAAAACCCTGACAGGGTGTGATGGGGATGCATGGACGACGCTACCCTATTTGCCACTTCATAGCCGGCAACCACAGCTTCTATTGTTTTTTTTCCATCGGCGCCAGTCAGCTCGGCCGCAGCAAGGGCGGCAGGAATTACTGCCGAAACTGGGTGATTTCCACCAAACCTTAAGCCGTCCTGAGCTTCTAAGGCCTCTGCGGTTGTTCCGTTGATAAAAGCTGCATTATGAAGGCCCGTTTTAAAACCGCAACCCAGGGCAGTTGCAGCTTCCGGCCCACCTAAGGATCGGATATAATCAACAACCGACCTGACAGCTTCCAGTTCGAGTGAGCCATAGATATTTGCCAGGTAATCGAGCAGGCACAGTTTTGCTTTACTGGCAGCATCACGGGGAATTGAATCATAGGTGAGACCAGCACAGAATGCGGAAAGTTCTTTTGTATAGTTCATCCTAGCCCTACCTCTTTCCACTTGAAGAGTTAAATATAACCGCGGCTTTCATAGATCTGGATCATCCTGTTCGGATCCAGAACTTCTCTTAAAACTCTTAGTTCATCATCTCTTGGCGGTTCAGTTTCATGCACATCATCGCCAACCTTCAGCTCCCAGGGGGTAAGGCTTACTACTTCTTCAACCGAGCTGTCGGGGTGATAACTGGCCAGGTAAGCCTCTCCCGTGTTTTTGTCAAATCTGAGCACCGCCTTGTTGGTAATAATTACTTCCGGCCCTGTGTCAGGCGGCAACCCCCACTTCTCGCGGCTGCCGACACCGTCTATATAGCCCGGGGTAGTTATAAAATCAACTTTTTCGGCAAATGTCCTGGCATTGTGAACAGCAATAATCAGAGTTCTTTTGGCCAGAGCGCCGATCGGGTTAGCCCCACCGGAACCTGGTAGCCTGTGCCGCGGGTTCTTATAGTCCCCGATAACTGTTGTATTAATGTTGCCGTATTTATCGATCTGGCTACCTGACAGGAAACCGACGTCTACCCAGCCTCCCTGGAGAAACATACCCATTACCTCTACCAGGCCGCCGATCATTGCCGCCCCCGGGTTCAGACAGGGATCGCCCACTGAAAGAGCCGGCCTTGTAGGCCTGGCGTCGTAAACTCCGGACTCCTGCATCATCCTGGCATTGGGGGCATGGGTGTGAACGGCAATATTTGCCGACATGGAAGGAAAGCCGGTTCCTACAATTACTATATCCCCGTCGTTTATTTCTCTTGCTCCGCAGCAGGCCATCAGTTCTGGTTTGCTGTAGTCATTTTTATTGACCATCATTATCTATTCCCCTTCCCCGGTTAATATGCATAGGACACAGGATAGCTGAAGTCGAAATCTGCACTGAGGGTGGAAAACTTTTCATACCCATATTTTTGGATGAATTTCTCTATATATTGGGTCCGGTTTTTTACCCCAAAAACCCATTGTTCAAGAAAATCAGCAAACCCTTCTTCGCTATTCGAAGCTTGCTGGTAATCAAAGCCGAAGGAAAAATCGACATCATAAAAACCGGGAGTATAACCGGGATGAGCGCCAAAGGGTTCTTCTACAACTGCCACGGTTTTAAACCCGGGCACAATTGTCCGGGATGGATCCTTACCAATTACTTCACGGCTGACAAGGCGTTCACAACTGACAATTACCTTGCGGGCTGCATTGGCACCCCATTTGCAGTCTCCGCCTATTCCCCACATCTGGGCATTTCCTTCTTCATCGGCCTGCTGAACGTGAATTATGGCAACATCCGGCTTCAGGGCCGGCACTACCATCACCGGACTGCCGTCGAAAGGTGATTCAATCATCTTATACTTATCTTTGCCCAGAAAAGAGCTGACATTCATTAAATCGGTCCCGACCATATCTTTAACGGGGATAAAAGGCAAACCCATCGCCCCGGCCATTAGCATCAGGGGCAGGGAAAGATTTGTGAACTCTTCTATTTCTATTTTATGCGGGATCCCCTTTTCAACTGAACGGCGGTAACAGCGGGCCAGGCCGTATAAGCCCAGGGAAATGAATGTGGAAATAAATCTTTTTACACAGCCGGCACCGACCAGCATGTCGAAGTCATCGGCAGCATTGCTGCGAGTTACCGTAAGATCGCGTTTTTCCTGGCGGATTATTTCATGGATTACGGCAAATGGCGGGCGGGCAATGTAGCCACCGATAAAAAGAAAATTGCCGTTTTCTACATGCTTGTTTACCGCTTCAGCGGTTGTCATTACTTTGCTCATTAATATCCTCCCCGGTTACTTAGATTAGCCCCAACCTACTATTATGCCGGTAACTGCTACTGGAATTCGGTGCGACTTATTATTTCGTCCTGGGCTATTTCACTTAGATCGGTAAATTCGGCCGAGTAACCGCTGACTCTCACAATCAGGTCACGGTATTTTTCAGGTTCCTTTTTCGCCGCTTTCAATGTGTCCGAATCGAGCATGTTAAACTGCACCTGCATTCCGCCCTTCTTCATGTAGGCACGGATCAAGCCTGACAGATGATCAGTTTTAACCTTGCTGCCCTGGAAGCGCATGTTTAAATTAGCTCCGTTATAAATACTTGTCAGGGGTAGCTTGGTCACCGAGCTAAATAAGGCAGTAGGACCTTCTATGGCATTACCCGTGGTTGGTGTAATGCCATTACCGAGTACATCACCACCATACCTGCCATCTGGGGTAGCACCGGTAAAGGCGCCAAAGGAAATATGAAAACCGACGGAAAAAATACCCGGCCAGAAGTGGCCACCGCGAAAATTTTTATGGGCAGAAGTTGTGTCGCAGAAATGACTGGCCACCCTGGATCCAATCTCATCAACATCATCAATGTCATTTCCGAACTTGGGCACCTTATTGAGGAAATAGGATCGCCAGTATTCATCGTCATACCAGTCATCGCTTAGAATTTCAGATAGCTCGGCCAGGGTGAGCTGTTTCTCATCAAAAATCACCTTTTTTACAGCATAAAGGGAGTCGACTACGTTGGCAAAACCCATCAGCTGTATACCGGTAGAATTATAGATTGCTCCACCACGAGTCAGATCCAGACCCATGTCCAGGCAACCGTCAATAACGGCAGAGGCAAAGGGAGAAGGAACATTATCAGCTATTGCTTCATCAAGAACCATCATTCCGCCTTCTACCTGTTTCATGAAATGCTTAACCTGGGTATCATAAGCATTCCAGAGATCCTCAAATTTTTTAAAACCTGCCGGATCCCCTGTCTCCAGCCCTGAAGAGTAGCCAAAAATATTATCAATACCATTTGACAGGGCAAATTCAAGGCATTTAAGACCGTTAAACTGAACGGCAAAGGTAGAGCCAAAGCTTTTACCCTGAGCATTTGGTTCAAGGCAGCCGACAATACCATAATCACGTGCATCTTCCAGGCTGTGTCCACCATTGAGCAGGGTTTTGACTATTGTTTCATCATTAAAAAAATGCAGCAGGGCTCCATCACGGACATAGTCAATTGCTTTCCTGAAGAAATCTTCGGGAGTTTCAGGCGATATGCGAACCCCAAAGTTTGGCTGCACGGTTCGAACATCGTTATAGGCGTCGAGACAGATATAACTTAATTCGTTGGTCGCGTCGTTGCCGTCGATGTCAACTCCCCCAACAATCACATTCTGAGTGGTTTTCCCCTGTGTACCTTCGCCCCCGGGAATAAAAGCTTCCTCTAAAACATTCCATATTTCATTTGTCTTGATAAAGAGCAGGGAAAGTAATTCTTTGGCTTCTGCCGGTGTGATAGAGCCTGAATCAAGGTCACGGGTATAGTAAGGTTTAAGTATTTGATCAATTCTTCCAAGTGAGATTGAGTTGCCGCCCGATTCTATCTGGGAAGTAAGATGGATAAAATAGACCGACTGGACTGCTTCATAGAAGTTTTCAGCCGGGAAGCGGGGCACACGGCCGCATACCCTTGCAATTTTACGCAGCTCTGCAGCCCTTTTTTCATTCTTTTCTTCGTCAGCCATAGTGGAGGCTAACTTGCTGTAGCGATCAGCAAAGCTAATTACCGCCCGGCAAGAGCAGATCACAGCTTCGTAGAAATACTTTTTCTTTTTATTATCTTTACTGCCCTTTAAACCAGCAAGGTGCTTCTCCGCTTCTGCAATAACACCTTCAAGCCCGCTAGAAAGCACCCTGGAATGATTAATCGTAAAATGGCCTATGCCATAAGTTATTTCGAGCATCATGGTAAAGATATACTTGTCCATATCTACCAGGATTGCATCCGGCATCCTGGATTCCATTACATCCTCAACTGTTCGCCCCTGCCAGAAGGGTAAAATATCCCGGCGCAGTTCTTCTTTTTCTTTTTCTTCAATCAAGGCAGTCTGAACAGGACGCTGATCGAAACCATCAAGGTCTCCTTCGATCCATCGTGCCTTATTTTCCGGAAATAGCGGGGCTCCTTTCAGTTTACTTGTCCTGCAGCCAACAATCAGTTCATCATCCCTGATAATTGGTGTTATATTATTTAAAATATGCTCAAAAGCGAGGCTTATCCTTTCCAGGGGGTCCCTGTCCCAATTAACCTTCATCGCCTCTGTAAGATATCGCGCTCTTTCCACGCATACTTCCATCGGGGCATTAATAATTCTCCATCTTAAACGCCCCACTCTTGATTCAAGGTATTTTTCGGAGATATAATAAACCTGCTTTTCCATCTTATTCCCTCCCGAAAGCTTATTCCTGAATTACAATAAGCTTGTATACCTGATCATGAATACTGTAAAAGATGAAAATATTATATCCTTAAACTTTGATATCCATATGATTCACCAGGATGGCATCGCGCAGTTTCCGCGGCAAAAACTGGTTTAACCAGAGGAAAAATTTGCTCTGGAAATCTATCTGGTTAAAAAGTGGCGGCTTGTCGGTGAGAATTACTTTTACAATTTTGTCTGCAGCATAATCGGGGGTGGGCGCTGTTTTGATTAAATCTTCATCACGTTTGATAAATCTTTTCACTCTTTCACGGTATGGCGAACCTTCGGATGGTAAAACGTGAATTTTAGCAGCAAAGCCTGTGGAAACCTGTGCCGGCTCTATCAGAGCAACATTAATCCCAAAATGCTCTACTTCAAACTTGATCGATTGCATCAAACCGGTAATAGCAAATTTACTGGCTGTATAGATTGATTCAAAGGGAAATGGAATCCGTCCCACAAGCGAAGACATGGCAACAAGCTTACCCCGGCTACGTTCACGCATGGAAGGAATAAAGGCTTGAAATATTGCAGCAGCGCCAATAACATTGATTTCCAGACACTTAAGTGCTTTTTCCAGGTCTGCTTCTTCGAAGGGACTAAAAAAGCCGATACCCACGTTCGACAATACCGTGTCTACATGTCCGTACTTTTCTAAAACCTGGTCACGGAATTGCGTTATCTTTTCACGATTGGTAATATCAAAATGTTCGAGAAGGTGGTCGCCGCCAATTTCAAGCAGTTCATTTTTCAGAGTAGATAGTTTTTCTTCATCAATATCAAGACCGGCTACACTACAGCCGGTCCGGGCAAGTTTTACTGCCGCAACACGCCCCATACCATCAGCCAGCCCGGTAATTACCACAACCTGTTTCATCACTACACCCCCGCATTTTAAATGATTATGAAATGTATATAACCCTATTTCCCGACGCTATTTCTGTTGCAGCCGACCAAGCTGCTCTATTGAAGCTATAAAGTCCGGGTAAAGAAGCTTATACCCAGCAGTTTTAAGCTTGCTGTTGTCAACAATATAGTCATCGGCCAGATAATTAACTGCATCATATTCCAGGTCAGGAACCTGGTTTTTACGGGCGGCTTTGATGCCATCGATTCTGGCGACGATCCTGACCAGTGATAGAGGTAAATGCATTTTAGGTGGTTTGGTTTTAAAAACTTTTGCTGCGGTAAGCAGGGCTTCTTCCAGGGTTGGGTGTGAGTCATCGGCCAGGTTAAAGGCCTGGCCGATTGCTGAGTCGAGGTGTGATAGGTGGTAAATCGCGGCGGCAACATCTTCCGCCCTTATATTTGATAAAAGCTGTTTTCCATTTCCAGGAATAGCAGAGATATTCGTCGGTCTGGAAAAGGCTTTACCCGCTCCATCGTTGCAGCGGGGGCCGTATACGGTGCAGGGTCTGGTGATGATGGCCGGAAGGCCTTCTTTTATTCTGTTCCAGACAACCTTTTCGCCCTCGAATTTGCTTCTGCCATAAGAATCTGCAGGGGTGGGAACTGTTTCTTCAATAAAAGGCTTACCTCTGTAATGGCCGTAAATACTGGTTGAACCAACATGCACGTAACACTTAACATCATGCTCCAGGGCAAGTGCAGTTATCTTTTCTACCCCCAGCACATTGACAGGATAAAGCTTTTCATAGGGGGTAGAAAAATTACAGATTGCTCCCATATGAAAAACCCTGTCTACACCGCCATCAAACAGTGGAGGCAGGGTTTTTGGAATTGTTAAATCGGCAGGAATGAATTCTACACCCAAACGGTCAAAGAAAGAGGTATCGCTGCGGGCTCTTGCCGTAGCCCTCACTTGAACCCCCATTTTCGAGAGCAGTTCAACCAGATGGCTTCCCATGAAACCGGCGGCACCTGTTACAAGTGTGATACCCGTGAACTCCATGGACATTCACCCATTCCATAAGTTATTAACTAGCGGCTGCCCAAAACAGCTTCCTTACTTGCCTTTTCAATTTCATCCCTGGCTTCCAGAAGCCAGTTCAGATACATCTCATTTTGTGTTACACCCAGTTTTGCCAATAGGTTTACATATACTCCCTGTTTCGACCATTTTTCACTTTTCTTTTTTCTGCGAGCAAGGTTGCTTTCATATATAGCTATCTGTTCATCGATTATTTCCAGGGCCCGTTCGTGATCACCAAATCCGAAAAATGCGAATTTCAATAGGAATGAGTCTCTTAAAATCATTGGACGTTCAGGTTCCTGGGCCAACCAGCGGATAAATTCCTCCCGACCCGCTTCTTCAAGGGTATACAATTTTTTCTGGGGTCCCCCATCGTCAGATGGTGAAATAACTTTCATCTTGATCAGTCCGTTTTTTTCGAGTTCTTTAAGGTTTGGATATATTTGCCCAAAATTGATAGTCCACATGTATCCAAAATTGTTTTCAATATGCTCCTTAATCTTATAACCGTGCATGTCAGAGTAATGTAAGAGACCGAGTATTGCATACTTGATTGACATATCAGAAGAACCTCTTTTTCTAGTATATACTTAATATATATATTTATTATATATATGTCAATACCTTGCCTGCCGTAAATATCCATATGGGTCAAGCCTTTAATATCCAGCAAGGCCATACCAATTCGTATTGAGTAGCCCGGAGCAGCTTATAGGCAGAAAGTTTGTCGGCATGAGCCGCGACGCTTTAATAGCCCAGCTGCCGCCCTGCGAATGCCTGATGAAGGACTTTTTCTGCAGCTTCTTCAAACTCGACCCCGGCGGGGGCGGGTGAGGGGGGTGAACTTATAGCTGTGCAGGGAAAGATGGCGCCCTGTGATCCAAGGCAAGTTATATGAGGAAACAAAGTTTTTTAAACAGGCAGGGTAAAGTAGAAGGTAGCGCCTTTACCCACTTCGCTCTCCGCCCAGATCTTACCGCCGTGACGGTTGATGATCCGCTGCACCGTGGCCAGGCCGATACCGGTGCCAGGAAACTCGTCCGTCCCGTGCAGGCGCTGGAAGGCGCCGAAGAGTTTGTCGGCGTAAGCCATGTTGAAGCCGACGCCATTGTCGCGCACGAAGAAGACCTCTTCTCCGTCTATTATTGTGCGGCCCACTTCAATTTCAGCCTGCGCCTCTTGTGAGCTGAACTTCCAGGCGTTTTCGAGCAGGTTTTGCAGTGCTGCATGCAGCAGGGCCCGGTCGCCCCGGGCTGACAGTTCTGTGGCAATCTTAACCTCAACCCGGCGTTCCGGCTCTATTTCCTGCAGTAACTGGATGCGTTCTTCGGCCAGGCGGCTGAGATCTACCTCCTGCGGGTTAACTTC
>CAZVLE010000079.1:0-11694 GCA_964627855.1 uncultured Syntrophomonadaceae bacterium
GGCCATTTTCTTGATTCTCTCCACGGCCTCTTCCCCCGCTTCGATATCGACGCCGGCCTTCTTATAATCCATTTCTTCGCTCACCTCAAACCCACCCCCTCTTAAAACGGCCCGAAAAGTTATTGCACCAAAACGAACATACAATTTTGTTTAGCCTGCCAGTGTAATTTCCCACACTAAAACCCTGTAGGGGCATGACGTGTCATGCCCTAAAACGTCAATATCGCCCCGGTTAATGTATATATCCACAATGAAAGTGAAAAACGTCAGTATAAAAAAGCCCGGCCATACAGCCGGGCTTAAAGTCATTTAAAAGAAAAGCGGCGCAAAGACAAGGGCCACAATGCTCATCAACTTGATCAGGATGTTTAAAGATGGTCCGGCCGTATCCTTGAAGGGATCGCCCACCGTGTCACCAACTACAGCTGCTTTATGCGGATCGCTGCCCTTGCCGCCCAGGTTGCCGGCCTCGATAAATTTCTTGGCGTTGTCCCAGGCGCCACCGGCGTTGGCCATATAGATGGCCTGAAGCACTCCGGCAACCAGCGCCCCGGCCAAGAGGCCTCCCAGCGCTTCCTTGCCAAGAAAGGGAATCAAGCCGACGGCCAGAGGCACGATCACGGCCATCAGACCGGGAACAACCATTTCCCGCAATGCTGCTTTAGTGCTGATATCTACACAACGGGCATATTCCGGCTTGGCCTTCCCTTCCATTAACCCGGGAATTTCCTTGAACTGGCGGCGAATCTCTTCAATCAACGAAAAAGCGGCATTACCAACCGCCTCCATGGTCCGGGATGTAAAGAAATAGGTAAGCATACCACCGATTAGCAACCCGGCAATAACCTGTGGGCTGGTGAGATTGATCACTTCCAGTCCGGCTACATTGGCATAGGCGGCAAAAAGGGCCAGGGCCGTTAAAGCTGCCGAGCCGATCGCAAAACCCTTGCCGATAGCGGCAGTGGTGTTACCAAGCGAGTCAAGCTGGTCGGTTATTTTCCGCACTTCCGGTTCCAGTTCAGCCATTTCAGCAATTCCACCGGCATTATCAGCCACCGGTCCGTAAGCATCCACGGCTACAGTCATACCAACTGTTGAAAGCATGCCCACGGCCGATATAGCAATCCCATAGATGCCGGCCACCTGGTATGAAACCAGAATCGCCGCCACAATGGCTAAAATGGGAAAAACAGTACTCTTCATGCCAACAGCCAGGCCGCTGATAATGTTGGTTGCCGGACCGGTAAGCGAAGCTTTGGCAATATCCTGCACCGGCTTATAATGATCGGATGTATAGTACTCGGTAACCCGGCCAATAATAACTCCGGCTAGCAGACCGGCGATAACGGCGAAAAATGGGCCGTAATCAGGAAAAACACCCTGGGCGATGAAAGAGCGAACCAGGAAGAAGGACGCCACCAGGACCACTATGGCACTGATCCAGATCCCCCTTTCCAGGACTGCGCCGAGCCTGACTCCATCCTTGGCCCGCACAAAGAAAAAAGCAAAAACTGAAGCAATGATGCCGATAGAAGCAACCAGTAACGGCAAAAGAGTTCCTCCTAAACCGTAAAGGACCACTCCAAGGGTCATCGTGGCAATCATCGAACCTACATAAGATTCAAAGAGATCGGCCCCCATACCGGCAACATCACCGACGTTATCTCCCACATTATCGGCAATCACACCGGCGTTGCGGGGATCATCTTCCGGGATGTTAGCCTCGATCTTGCCGACCAGGTCGGCCCCAACATCGGCGGCTTTGGTATAAATACCGCCTCCGACACGGGCAAAGAGCGCAATGGAACTGGCTCCTAAAGCGTAACCGTTGATCACATTGGGATCACCGATCAACAGGAAAAGAGTGCCGATACCAAAAAGACCCAGTCCGGCGACCATCATACCCATGATCGTCCCGCTGGAAAAAGCAATCGTCAGGGCCGGATTAATACCGGAACGAGCAGCGTGGGCCGTGCGAACGTTTGCCTTTGTCGCCACGGTCATACCCACGTAGCCGGCAGTTGCTGAAAATAAAGCTCCCACTACAAAGCTGACAGCAGTCAGGGGATCGATAACCAGGGCCAGCACAATCGTTAAAATGACGACAAAGGCGGCCAGGTAAGTATATTCACGCTTCATAAACGCCATCGCCCCTTCGTGAATAGCGGAAGCTATTTCCTGCATTTTTTCACTGCCTGCTTCAGCCCGGCCCAGCTTAATCCAAAGGATGAGGGCAAAAACAAGGGCAACAAGGGCTGAAGCAGGCGCGACGTACATTAAATAATCCATTTCTTTCAACCTCCTCAATTTTCAATTATTTAGTCGATTTGTATTTAACGCTCTCTTAATTAATTCGTTTATTTGTATTATTCTTGGAAACCCATGCTTACAATCACGTCTTTACGAACTTCCTAATCAATAGCTAGTGGTTAATTGTTGATCGCAATAGCATTATCTTTTTCTCGTAATGCACTAAACCTTTATTGATCCGGTAAAACAGGGTATTCACCGTTAAAACAGGCCTGGCAGAGGCTTTCTGCCGGCAGGCCCACCGCACTGATCACTTCCTTCATGCTCAGGTAGCCGACCGAGTCAGCACCGATTAAGGCAGGAATCTCAGCAGCGCTGCGGTTGTGGGCAATCAAATCATGGGGATCCGGTATGTCGATCCCGTAGTAACAAGAACCGGTTACCGGTGGCGAACTGATCCGTAAATGGACCTCTCGGGCTCCGGCCCGGCGCATGATCAGGATCAGCTTCAGGCTGGTGGTTCCGCGCACTATCGAATCATCGACCAGAACCACCCTTTTGCCTTCCACAATTTTCCTGACCGCATTCAGCTTCAGGTCCACGCCTTCCTCGCGCATCTTCTGGGTCGGTTTAATAAAAGTCCGTCCGATGTAGCGGTTCTTAACCAGCGCCATCTCATAGGGTAAACCCGCCTGCTCGGCAAAACCGGAAGCGGCGGCAATACTTGAATCCGGTACTCCTGAGACGATGTCGGCATCAACAGGGTGTTCGCGGGCCAGCCTGCGCCCCAGTTCACGTCTGACCAGGTGCACGTTTTTACCCTGTAAATTACTGTCCGGCCGGGCAAAGTAGATAAATTCAAAGACACAGAGATTGCTTTTCCTGCTTTCTACCACCTGCCTGCTGCGCATGCCCTTTTCGTCAAGGATAACCATCTCGCCCGGTTCAAGGTCGCGCATAAACTGAGCTCCGATGGTGTCAAAGGCGCAGGTTTCAGAGGCCAGATAATAGCCCCCTTCCAGCGCGGCCAGGGAAAGAGGACGGAAACCATTACCGTCACGCAGGCCAATCACCTTGTGCCCATCGGTTACGATAAAGGCAAAGGCTCCTTTCAGGCGGGGAACCACTTCTGCCAGGGCTTCTTCCAGACAACTGCTGCCCTGCCTGGCCACCATGTGCGCCAGCAGCTCGCTGTCGGTGTCAGTTTGAAAAATAGCTCCCTGGCATTCCAGCTCTTCGCGCAATTCAAGGGCATTGAGCAGGTGTCCGTTGTGAACTACGGCCAGTTCGCCGTGACGGTAACGCAATTTAAGGGGCTGGGTATTCTCCGGGCTCTGACCCTCCTGCCCGTAGGAATAGCGCACGTGGCCGACGGCCAGTTTGCAGACTATCCCTTTCAGGTCAGCACTATCGGGAAAAACTTCCGAAACCAGGCCGGTATTTCTCTTCACCCAGATCTTGCGTCCCTCTCCCGGTCCGGCTGCTATGCCGGCACTTTCCTGACCCCTGTGCTGCAGGGCATAAAGTGAAAAGCAAGTCAGAAAAGCAAGCGGCTGGTCAGCAGCAAACCCGCCACAGACCCCGCAAGCTTCCCGCAATTTTGGCGAAGAGGTTAACGCATGATCCATGAAAAAACCTCCGTGTATGTTATTTCCATTTCTTCTAGCCCCAGGTTAATAATTATATCACCGTCACAACTTACACGCAAAGAATCACCGCCGAGTTTACCAATATTGTGCAGTGCCACTTTTGCCTGGTCGGCCAGTTCCGCGATACGCTGATAATGATCCCTGCATGCGGACAGAATAACCCGTGAAGGGCCTTCGCCAAAGAGTTCCAGGTCTCTGTTGCTACCTCCTGCTATCTCTACTGCAGCACCGATGTGGCCGCTGATACAACATTCAGCCAGGGCCACGGCCAAACCGCCATCAGAAAGATCATGGGCTGAGTTAACCAGCCCTTCACTGATTAGGACCCGTAAAAGTTTTTGCAACCGTTTCTCAAGTTCCAGGTCAACTGCAGTCGGCCTGCCTGCCACCTGTTCATGCAAACTTTTTAGCCACTGGCTGCCACCCAGCGAAACCTCCCTCGCTCCCAGCAGCAGTACCAGGTCTCCCTCTTCTTTAAAGGCAAGCGAACCCTGTTTTTGCGGGTTTTCAAGAAGGCCTACAGCCCCCACAACCGGGGTGGGATAGATGGCCTCACCTTCAACTTCATTGTAGAAACTGACGTTTCCGCCCACCACCGGCACTTCCAGGACCCGGCAGGCCTCCGCCATTCCATCAACTGCCTGCCTGAACTGCCAGAAGATCTCCGCCTTTTCGGGATTGCCGAAATTAAGGCAGTCGGTAATGCCAAGCGGTTCGGCTCCGGTGCAGCTGATGTTGCGCGTTGCCTCGGCTACGGCCAGCATCCCGCCCCGGTAAGGATCAAGGTAAGTCAGGCGCCCGTTACCGTCTACACACATGGCCAGGGCTTTGCCCGTTTCCCTTAACCTGATCACCGCAGCATCACCCCCCGGGCCCTCCAGCGTTGAGGTGCGCACCATGTAATCATAGCGTCGCCAGACCCACTCTTTTGAGGCAATGTCGCAGCTGCCGAGCAGGGTAAGCAAAGTCTGATTATAATCTTCTGATGGTGGCAGGTTTAGCGGATCAAACGCGCCCAGGCGCCTATAATATTCAGGCTCCCTGCCTTCAGGCTCATAGGCCGGGGAACAGTTGGCCACGCTTTCTGCCGGCAGTGAAGCTACCACAGTTTCGCCCTGTTTTATCGTCAGTAAACCGTCTCCGCTGACCTGGCCCAGCACAGCCGGTGTCAGTTCCCAGCGTCTGAATACTTCTTCCAGCTCGGGTAGTTTTGCCGGCTCGACAATCAGGAGCATTCTTTCCTGCGATTCAGAAGTCAATATTTCAAAGGGTTCCATACCCTCTTCACGCAGGGGCACCCTTTCAAGGTCTACCGTAACCCCCGTGCCGGCCCGAGCTGCTGTTTCCGAGAGGGCACAGGTCAGACCGGCCCCTCCCAGGTCCTGCACCCCGCAGACCAGTTTTTTTTCAATCGCTTCCAGGGTAGCCTCCATCAGCAGTTTGCCCATGAAGGGGTCGCCCACCTGCACGGCCGGCCGTTTTTCCTCTGACTCTTCGGATAGTTCCTCCGAGGCAAAGGTAACGCCGTGAATTCCGTCCCGGCCGGTCCTCGCTCCGACTAAAATTATCAGGTTACCTTCACCTGTTGCCTTGCCGAGCATCAGCCTCTCTACAGGCATGACCCCCACACACATGGCATTGACCAGGGGATTACCCTGGTATGAAGGTTCAAAATATATTTCCCCGCCTACAGTCGGTATGCCCACGCAGTTTCCGTACCCACCGATTCCGGCCACCACACCGTCAAAGAGGTAACGCCCCCGCTCATCTTCCAGGTTGCCGAAACGCAGTGAATTTAAGAAAGCCACCGGTTGTGCACCCATGGTAAAGATATCGCGTAAAATGCCGCCCACACCTGTGGCCGCTCCCTGGTAAGGCTCAACCGCTGAGGGGTGATTGTGGCTCTCAATCTTGAAAACGGCCGCCCAGCCGCCTCCCATATCTACAACACCGGCATTTTCCCCCGGACCCTGGATTACCCTGGGCCCGCCGGTCGGAAAGAGGCTCAGCGATGAACGTGAGTGTTTGTAACTACAATGCTCTGACCACATAACACTATACATGTTTAATTCGACCAGGTTCGGCTCACGCCCGATTTGGTCGGTAATCATTGCGTATTCTTGATCAGTCAGGCCCAGTTGTCGCCACAGTTTTTCAGCCACCTGCTGTGACCTCACCCCTTTCCAGCCAGTGAATTATGGAGTTGAATATTTTTAGGCCGTCCTTTGAGCCCAGCACATTTTCCCCGGCCCTTTCCGGGTGGGGCATCAGTCCCAACACATTACCTTCGCTGTTGCAGATACCGGCAATGTTGTTTAGCGAACCGTTTGGATTCGCCTCTGCTGTTTCTACTCCCTCTTCGTCGCAATAACGGAAAACCACCTGCCTCTTACTCTCCAGTTCGGCCAGCAGCTCCGGCGGAGCATAGTAATTACCGTCACCATGCGCTACGGGAATCCGCAGCAGTTCACCTTGCCGGCACTGGCAGGTATAGGGCAGGCTGTTATTTTCAACTCTCACCTGAATCTGCTCACAGCGGAATTGCAGGTGGTTGTTGCGGTAGAGAGCACCCGGCAGCAAACCTGCCTCCGTTAATACCTGGAAACCGTTGCAGATGCCAAGCAGCAGTCCGCCTGCATTGGCAAAACTTTTCACTGCATCCATCACCGGGCTGAAACGGGCTATCGCTCCTGAACGCAGGTAGTCTCCGTAGGAAAAGCCACCGGGCAGTATGATTACATCGCATCCGCCGAGCGTCACTGCATCATGGCGAATATAGGACACCTCTTTGCCAAGCACATCCCTGACCAGGTAATAAGCATCGAGATCACAGTTTGAACCAGGGAAAACTATTACCCCAAAATTCATCACTCGGCCTCCGCTAAAGTGTAGCTGAAATCTTCAATAACCGGGTTGCTGAGCAGGCGGCGTGACATATCCTCCACCTTACCGGCAGCCTCTTTTCGGTTCTCTGCCTGCAGGGTTAACTCGATGTACTTCCCCACTCTCACCCTGGTTACATTATCATAACCAAGCGCCCGCAGCGAATTTTCCACCGCCACCCCCTGGGGATCGAGAACCGCTTTTTTGAGGGTAATTTCTATTTTCGCTTTAAAGCGCAGCACTGCCCCCTCCCTCCAGCCGGCGCAGCACTTCCCGGTAAGCATCGACAACGCCTCCTAAGTCACGGCGAAAGCGGTCTTTATCCAATTTCTCCCCACTGCTGCTATCCCAGAAGCGGCAGGTATCAGGAGAAATTTCATCACCTAAAATGATCCGCCCCTGGTGGCGGCCAAATTCAAGCTTGAAATCAACCAGGTTAATATTGTGCTTTTTTAAATAGGGGAGGAGAATTTCGTTGACTTTTAAAGCCTGCGCTTCGATCTCGGCCATTTCTTCCTCTGTGGCCAGCTCCATCGCGTAGATGTGATAATGATTGATCATCGGGTCGTGAAGTTCGTCATTTTTCAGCGAAAACTCGAGTACGGTTTTCTTTAATTCTGTTCCTTCTGCTATACCAAGGCGCTTGGACATGCTGCCGGCTGCAATATTGCGCACAATCACTTCAACCGGAATAATTTCTAAGGCTTTAACCAGCATCTCTCGCTCACTGATCGTCTCAATAAAATGAGTCTCCACCTGATGTCCTTCCAGCAAACTGAAAAAGATCGCCGAAAGACGATTATTCAAAATCCCCTTATCCTCCAGGCGGTCTTTTTTTATTCCGTCAAAAGCGGTGGCATCATCTTTGAATTCAACCAGTACTTTAAGCGGGTCATCAGTCTGATAAATCTTTTTGGCCTTACCTTCATATAAAAACTGTCCTTTCTTCAATAGCCTCACCTCGTCATTTAAAGTTCCTTCTCAATTTGCTATTTGCCAGCATTTTTTATAATCCCCTTCTCAGTAGTGGCATGGCGGGCCATGCCCGTGTCGCAGCAAACCGGCCCGTGGCTCAAATACCCAACCGCCTGTAAATATAATCGACCCGCTTCAAATAGTAGGCTGGATCAAAACAGCTATCCAGTCCTTCAATGCCCAGGCGCTCAATAATTTCTTTTTCCTCACCCAGCCTATCTCTGAAAGGCCTGCCGCTTTCCCAGGCTTCCATGGCACACCTTTGCACCAGGTCATAAGCCTGTTCCCGCGACAATCCGCTCTCTACTAGCTCCAATAAAACCCGCTGCGAATAGATCAGACCTCCCGTTAAGGCAAGATTCTTTTCCAGCTGTTTTTGATCAACCCGCACTTCCCTGGTTACCCGGATCATCTGCCGCAGCATATGCTCTGTAATGATCGTGCTGTCCGGCAGGATTACCCGCTCAACAGAAGAGTGCGAAATATCCCTCTCATGCCAGAGAGCCACGTTTTCCAGGGCTGTGGTGGCATAACCGCGCAGCAGGCGGGCCAGGCCACAAACCTGCTCACAACTGACCGGGTTACGCTTGTGAGGCATAGCCGAAGAGCCTTTCTGGCCACTATAAAAGGGTTCTTCCAGTTCCCCGGTTTCCGTGCGCTGCAGGTTGCGAATCTCTAAGGCTATTTTCTCCAGAGATGCCCCGATCAGGGCCAGGGTGGAAATATACTCTGCATGGCGATCGCGTTGAATAACCTGGGTCGAAACAGGATCAGCCTGAAGGCCCAGTTTCCGGCAGACGTACTCCTCGATGAAAGGGTCGATGTGCGCATAATTACCAACTGCTCCCGAGATCTTTCCTACTCTCACCGTTGCCGCAGCCCGCTTCAGGCGCTCCTGGTTGCGCTGCATTTCAGCCTGCCAGAGGGCAAATTTCAAGCCTAAGCTGGTCGGTTCGGCATGCACACCGTGCGTGCGCCCGACTACAGGGGTGTTTTTATAGCGCCTGGCCTGTTCACTAAGCACAGCGATCAGCTCAGACACACCCCTGCCGATCAGTTTTGATGCCTCGCTTAGCAGCACCGACAGGGCCGTGTCAACGACATCATAGGAGGTGAGGCCGTAATGAAAGTAGCGGCTTTCTTCACCGAGCGACTCGGCCACAGAACGTGTAAAGGCCACCACGTCGTGCCTGGTTTCTCTTTCCAGTTCATCGATTCGTTTCAAATCGAAGCGGGCTTTTGCCGCTATCTTGCCGGCTGCTTCTCGGGGCACCACCCCCAGCTCAGTCCATGCCTCCGTGGCAAGGATTTCAACTTCTAAGAATTTCTGGTAACGATTTTCCAGGCTCCAGATTTTTCCCATTTCGGGACTGGTGTAACGTTCAATCATTGCTATTCACCCTAATCTTTTTTTCCGCACTTTTCTTCCTGCTCACGCAGAAGACAATCTTTTTCTTCAACCTTTGCCGCCAGTGATTGACGGTAACTGTTCAATTTCTCCATTAATTCATCATCTGCGAGGGCTAAAATCTGCACAGCCAGCAGTCCGGCATTGTAAGCTCCGTTTACAGCCACCGTGGCAACCGGAATACCCTGCGGCATCTGCACGATAGAATAAAGAGAATCAACTCCCCGTAGCGGTTCTATGGCCACCGGTATACCAATCACCGGTAACAGGGTCATCGAGGCGATCACACCCGGCAGATGCGCCGCTCCTCCCGCTCCGGCAACAATTACCTTGAGTCCGGCATCCGCGGCGCCCCTGGCATAGCGTGCTGTTTTCTCCGGGTGGCGGTGCGCGCTTGATATAACCATTTCGTAGCCTATGCCAAAATGCTCAAGTGCTTCAGCGCATTTTCGCATGATGGGCAGGTCTGAATCACTACCCATTACAATCCCTACCTTCACTTCCGACAAATCTATCGCCTCCTCTTAAATAAATAAACCCGGGCCCTTTGGTATTGAGAACAGATACCAGCCTGGGTTCTTATCCCTCGGTAGCCGTATTTTGAGCATTTCATATTATTTTTTTCGCCGCCGCCTTAAAATAATCCTTCAACATCTAAAAATTTATCAGGGCGCCCCAAGCGGGCCTGCCTTGCCCGCTTATCTGGCATCTGGTAGGATATTTTTAGAACATTAACTGCCTGAGCGCAAATCTAATTCTGGAGGTAACTGAAATGGAGAAGGAGATCCAAACCATTGCCGGCATGATGGCTGTTGCTGCCCGCACAGCACCAAAAGCCAAGGGTGAAGACTTCGTTGAAATTAAAGTAATCAGTGGAGGTGATGTTACCCGGCTGGCTGATAAAATGCACCAGTATGGAGAAAAATACGGCAAACCCAATTTTGACCGCGATGGTAATAATGTCGCTCATTCAAAGGCCGTGCTCTTACTGTCGCTGAAAGATTCCTCGACTCTTGGCCTGAACTGCGGGGCATGCGGTTTTGATACCTGTCCCGAGCTGGAGGAAGCCCTGCGAGATGGTCCCGAATTCAGCGGTCCGCTCTGCGCCTGGCGGCTGGTCGACTTAGGCATCGCTCTCGGCTCTGCAGTTAAGACCGCTTCCCTATTCAATGCGGATAACCGTATCATGTACCGCATCGGCGTTGTTGCCCTGCGTGAAAAAATGATTGAAGGTGAAATTGCCATTGGTGTCCCCCTGTCGGCCACAGGCAAAAGCATTTATTTTGACCGGTGACTAGTGCCCTGACAGCCTTTTTTGAGTATACCTTGTTAATTATAGCAATAAAATATACCTCTATTAGTTTTTTAAGGCGCGAGCGATCTGAGAGCGTCGGCTTGTAAAAACTGTAAGAATAAAAGGGGATATAATAAATTGACATGGCACAAGCATTAAAATGCTCGTCAAAAAAAATTTACAAATGGCTTGACAACATCATTTAGCTGTGCTAATGTTCATAACTAAAGAAAATAGATTAAGCCGATGACAGGAACTAGTAACCCGGACCGGGTCGGTTAAGAGAGTCGCATAGAGGAAAGATTTCCTTCCGAAGCTGAGATTGCGACACCGACACACCAGGTGAATGGCTCCCGGAGGTGCCGGCCGAAAGTGCCTAAGCATGAGTAGACCCGGACGGAACTTTCACCGCTACAGGAAAGCAGGTCTGAAAGGCAGTTTAAATTGCTTTTCGCATCTGGCAAGAGTGACCTGTTCTTACAGGTAACCAGGGTGGTACCGCGAATAACTCTCGTCCCCGGACGGGAGTTTTTTATTTGTCTAATTATAAGCAATAACAAAAAGGAGGAACATGTAATGACTATCAACCAGAAATCAATTATTTTAGACCAGAAGGAGATCCCAAAACAGTGGTACAACATCCGCGCCGATATGCCGACACCGGTTCAACCCTACCTGCACCCCGGAACCGGTAAACCAACCGTGCCGGAAGATTGGGCACCCCTTTTTCCGATGAACCTGATTGAGCAGGAATTCAGCACCGAGCGCTGGATAGACATCCCCGAGGAAGTGCTGGATAAGCTGGTGATCTGGAGATCAACTCCTCTGACCAGGGCCTATAACCTCGAAAAGCACCTGAAAACGCCGGCTAAGATTTACTATAAGAACGAATCGGTCAGCCCTGCCGGCAGTCATAAACCAAATACGGCCATAGCCCAGGTTTATTATAACAAGATTTCCGGCGTAGAAAGAATGACCACGGAAACCGGGGCAGGGCAATGGGGCAGCGCCCTCAGTTTTGCCTGCTCTCTTTTCGACATGCCTTTGAAGGTATACATGGTCAGAATCAGCTTTGATCAGAAACCATACCGTAAGCTGTTAATGAATACCTGGGGAGCAGAGTGCGTGCCCAGCCCCAGTCCGGACACTAATTACGGCCGTAAACTGCTTGAAGAGTCGCCGGATATGCCCGGCAGCCTCGGCATCGCCATCAGCGAAGCTGTAGAGGATGCCGT
>CAZVLE010000080.1:0-44834 GCA_964627855.1 uncultured Syntrophomonadaceae bacterium
ATAATTGATGGAGGAGGCAGTGGTATCGTTGTTTCCTTCAGAAGCGGAGAAAGCGAAGAAGCTGCCTTGCAGGGTTTTACAATCACCAGGGGCAGTGGAATTGTAATCTCAGGCGGTAGTTCTCCCCTCATTGAAAAAAATATAATTGAAGATAACACCGCAGAATTTGGTGCCGGCCTGGCAATATTTGATTCTTCGCCCACGATTATCAACAATATGATAATCAGAAATAACGGCTTCTTAGGGGGAGGTTTGTTTATCGAAGCTTCGGCTCCCCTCATTGAGGATAACAGTATCATCGGAAACAGGGCAGAAATGGGCAGCGGAATGGTTATTATATCCAATTCATCTCCGATGGTCACTAATAATATTATTTCCGACAACATGGCCGCCAGGATTGGTGGCGGTATAGTGGTTGCAGTTGGTTCAACTCCAATGATAACAGGAAATAATATATTTGGTAACAGGGCTGAGCGCAACGGTGGAGGTATCCTTATTGAGGAATCCGAACCTATAGTTGAAGATAACTCTATCGCTCGTAACAGGGCTGCAAATGGCGGTGGTTTATTCATTGTTAATTCTGTCAGTACTGCCCTTTTAATCAAGAATAACAGTATTGCAGATAACTTAGCTGCGATAGCCGGAGGAGGCCTTTATATGGAGGGTTCTTCACCTACATTAAGCGAGAACGATTTCATTAATAATATATCTGAGTACCTCGGAGCCGGGGCCGCAGTTTACAATTCATCTCCGGTATTTATAAAAAACCTTTTTGAAGGAAACGAAGCGGAAGATCGTGAAGGTGGTGGAGCAATCTGGGTTTCGGAAGACTCAACTTTAGATCTAAGTGATCCGGATAACAACACCTATATGCAAAATATTCCAGATGACATTCGGTTTGAGTAACTCTATCTTCCCAGAAGGCTTTTGAAAGGAGCATTCGAGATGGGCTTATTGAGTAAAAATAATGAGAATTATATCAAAAATAGATTGACTCCTGAAACAGGAAAAATTAAACTGGTTTACTTGGCTCTCGGGGCCTTAGGGGCGATTGTGCTGGTAATTCTGGCGTTCCTCTTTTTTTACAATCCGACGATATCTGTTCCCGGACAACACCGGACGATACAGGAAGCTATTGAAGCGGCAAGTGATGGTGATGTGATCATTGTCGAAGAAGGTGTTTACTATGAGAGAATTGACTTTTTGGGCAAAAACATCACGGTTCGAAGCATCAATCCAGATGATCCTCAGGTAGTTGCCAATACGATCATTGATGGAAGAAACAGGGGTACTGTGGTAACGTTTCAAAACGGGGAAGGTAATGGTGCTGTTCTGGCCGGTTTTTCAATCTCCGGTGGTAATGGGACAATGCAATTTATCGATTATGAGTACGATGGTGAAGAAACCACTAACGAAGGTTATTATGGTGGAGGTATTCTCGTCGGTGGAGGCAGTTCTCCTGTCATTAAATTGAATTCCATAACTAGAAATGGCGTTAGCCTTGATGGTGGCGGTATTGCCGTCATTGAGGGATCGAATCCGCTGATCTCGGAGAATACTTTTGAAGATAATACTGCCTTCAGTGGTGGTGCCATATCCGTTTGGGAAGCAAACCCGGTAATTGAGCAAAACATTTTTAAAAATAACCGGGCCAGGTATCTTGGAGGCGCAATCTCAGTTGACTTTCTTGCATCTCCGGCGATCAGAAATAACAGTTTTGAAGATAATAGGGCTACCAGCGGAGGGGCAATCTCTGCCTGGTATGCGGATCCATTGATTACAGCTAATGATATTACCGGAAATGCAGCTATTTGGTTCGGAGGGGGGATACATCTTGCTGATTCAGCGGCTACAGTTGATGCTAATGAACTTTTAAGAAATTCTGCTGTCAATAACGGGGCCGGGATAGCAGCTGTGGGTGGGTCTTCCCCTGTAATCAGCAACAACACGTTAATAAGAAACTTTGCCGACGAAAACGGGGGAGGCATAGCGGTAATTGAAGGTTCTGATGCTGTAATCCTCAACAATGTTATTTCAGACAATGCAGTTTATTCCGGTGGAGGAGGACTCTATATCAATGATGCTGCTGCATCACTGGATGGCAATGTAATTACAAATAATGCCGCCCAGCAGGATGGTGGCGGCATTGCTGTGATTAACAATTCCTCTGTTGAAGCTATAAGCAATGAAGTCAGCAATAACGGGGCTTTACGCTATGGTGGTGGCTTGGTCGTTGCAGAAAGTTCAATACTCACTTTTAATGATAATAACTTAACCGAAAACTCGGCATTTGCCGGGGGCGGAATAATTGTGCAGCAATCCTCAGTGTCCTTGGAAAGGAACATTATTTCTTATAACACCGCGCTTGAGGAGTCTGGCGGTGGCGCATTACTCATTGCTAATGCTAACGGAAAGTTTAGTGATAACAGCTTTGAAGGTAATGTATCAATGGAAACCGGTGGTGCTCTTGTTGCATTTGATGACTCCGTAGTAACATTGACTGGCAATGACTTTATTGGCAACCTGGCCCAGCTTGCAGGTGCATATATCACCTATGGTGAGGGAACACTAATCCTTAATGACCCCGATGATAATTTTTACAGCAATAATCTGCCGGAAGATCTTGATGATATTCTGGCTGACATTCCAGAAGATTATTTCAGAGAGGTGCTTGAAGGGTTACCGGATGATATACCTGATGATTTGTTAGAAGAGCTTCTTCAAGGATTCCCGGCAGACCTGGTCGAAGAATACCTTCAGGAACGGATGGGTCAACGTGAGGAAAGTGAGCCCGATTCCTTAGAGGATGAGTTAGAATAAAGAAGGCCTATTGAAGCCTAGTTTCTGTTAGCCATAACTCATTTCATTATTCCTCTTCAAATCATGTTAAACCTGCCTTTTAGGCAGGTTTTCTTATGGTACGGGTTGAATCTGGTGGATAATTATATTATAATATTCAAGCAAGTATTAGATTAATAATGGGAGTGTTTCATGAAGAAGGAATTAGACAGTAATGATCGCTGCGAGCTTTTTTGCAGTGATCGGCAAAAGGTGCAGAGGGTTAAAGAACAGATAGCCGATCTGGATATCATGGTTGATATTTTTAAAGCCCTCGGCGACATGACAAGGTTTAAAATTATTTATGCTCTCTGGCATGAAGAACTATGCGTTTGTGACCTGGCCCTGGTTGTCGATATGCCGGTGGCTGCAGTCTCATATCACCTCCGTTATTTGCGTAGTCTCAGACTGGTCCGCCATGAAAAACGGGGTAAAATGGTTTTTTATAATCTTGATGATGATCATATCTACAGGCTTGTTCAACTCGTCACTGAGCACAGCGGAGAAGTTTAGAGTTAGGAATATGAGGGGCAGGTAATGATAAATGCTTTCAGTGGAAATAGGGGCCTTGTTAATAGATGCTGCATCCTATGCCGGGCGCCTGGCTTTGCGTGTTGTACCAATGATGGTTACTGCAGTTTTTGTGGCCGAATTTGCCAGGTTATGGTTTGGCGAAGATCGACTTAGAAGCATTCTAACCGGGCGTCACAGTATAAGCGGTCGCCTGCGCGCTGCTGTTCTCGGAGCTTCTCTGCCTTTTTGTGAATGCGGTGCTTTTCCGGTTATGCTTGGCCTGATCCGGGCAGGTCTTCCTGCCGGGGTGGTTTTAACCTTTTTTTTAGTCAGCCCGGTCGTCAGCATGCCTGCTTTCATGATTTTAATTGCTGTTTTTGGTTTACAATTGGCTATTTCATATTTATTTATAACTATGACAACTGCAATCCTGGCAGGCTTTCTGTTAGAAAAAGCAGGAGGTAAGTGGGGAATGTTCAAGGAAGGCATTGCAGTCTATAATGAAAATAGAACAACAAGTTTAGTTACAGCCTGTGGACAGTGCTGTCCTGAATCGGCAAAACCTGAACATTGCTGCGATCAAGGTGATGTGCAAAAAGCCAATAAGGGTGACCGCAGGTTTGTCAATACGGCTGGTCAAGCTTTGGTCGGTACAAAGCTGCTGCTTAAAAAAATCCTGCCATACATGGTAGCAGTTATCATTATATCTGCCTTTTTACAGGCTTTGGTTCCGCGAGATCTGATTGAAAGCACTTTGGCGGCGAGAGCGCCCTTTGATATTTTGCTTGGCGCTCTCGCCGGTATTCCTATTTATGCCGGTGACTGTGCCATGATTGCCCTGGTAGCTCCTCTGATCGGGGCAACAGGAGCCGTTGGAGCCGGTATTGCGTTCATTATTTCCGGATCTGCAACAAGCATCAGCGGAATTATTTTTATGAGCTCGGTTTTTAAGCGTCGCTTTCTCTATCTATATATCCTGGTTGTCTTTTTCATTGCCCTGATCGCCGGATACTTTGTGTCCACAGTTTTTGCATTTACTGCGTTATGATAGAGAGCATCAAACAAACAGGTTTACATCAGAACTTTCAGCTGCATCAAGGTATGAGGCGACTCCGGCAAATTCAACCCCGTCCAGTAGTTCCTCTTCCTTGATGCCCATGATATCCATCGACATCTGGCAGGCAACAAGCCGTACTCCTGCTTCCATTGCCTGTTGTAGCAGCGCTTCCAGGGAATCGACGTTCTTATTTTTCATCACCATGCGAATCATCTTCGGCCCCATTCCGGCCATATTCATTTTCGAAAGGCCAAGCTTTTTGCTGCCCCTGGGCATCATCCAACCGAACATCCTGTCTAAAAGAGCCTTATTAACTTTAACCTTTTCGTTTCTGCGGAGAATATTTAGCCCCCAGAAAGTAAAGAATAATGTTACCCGGCGGCCCATGGCGGCTGAACCATTGGCAATAATCAGCGCTGCCAGGGCCCGATCAAGCTCTCCACTGAAGACTACAATGGTTTTGTCATTTTCTATTGTCTGACAACTTGCTGCCGGAGCATCTGCTGTTTTTGCTGCCAGGCCGTTACCCTTGCGAATAAGTGCGGTAAAACCCTTTCCGTTGTGCCCTCTGTCGAGGAGGGTATTCCCGGTTCGCTGGCACCATGATTCTATATCCGCTGAAAAACCGGGGTCTGTGGCGCAGACTTCAATGACAGCACCGTCATGGACTCCTTTCATTTTACGAAAGACCTGCATGATCGGGCCGGGACACTGCAATCCGCATACGTCAAGTTTGATAGAACAGTCAGCTACTGTCGCTGCTACAGGTTGTAAGTCCTGATCGTTGTTGTTTTGCATTTTGCTTTCTCCTTCGTTTTTGAAATCATTTTGCAGGGCCTGATAGATACGGAACCCACCGTTCAGGTTGCGTACATCTTTGAAGCCATTAAGGGTGAGAATTCTTGTTGCCAGGTAAGAGCGCAGACCAACGCTACAGTAAGTGATAACCGGTTTAGCCGGGTTAATTTTGTCTAAATGGTTTCGTAATTGTCCCAGGGGAATATTCACAGCTCCCGCTATTGCACCCAGCTCAAATTCTTCACTTTCCCTGACGTCAATAATCTGGTTCCTTTCCCTGTCAAGTGCGTCAATATCAGCTGCACCGATAACCTTATAATTACCTCCTAAAAGATTGGCAGCTACAAAACCGGCCATATTGACGGGGTCTTTTGCTGAAGAATAAGGTGGGGCATAAGCCAATTCCAGTTCCTGCAGATCATAAATGCTGCTGCCGCTGCGTAGAGCTGTAGCCAGGACATCGATTCTCTTTTCAACCCCGCTAAAGCCGACTGCCTGGGCGCCAAGAATGAAGCCTTCTCTGCTGAAAAGGAGTTTCAGGGAAAGAGGGCTTGCCCCGGGGTAATAGCCGGCATGACTATTGGGATGTATGATGATGCTAAGATAATCTACCCCTGCATCTTTCAGCCCCCGCTCGTTGGCGCCGGTTGTGGCAGCAGTCATATCAAAAAGTTTCAACACAGATGTGCCCTGTGTCCCTTTATAAGTATCGCTTGATCCGGAGATGTTGTTGGCGACAATGCGCCCCTGTTTATTTGCCGGTCCGGCCAGGGGAATGAAAGCAGGTCTGTCTGTGACCAGGTGCTGCACCTCTACTGCGTCGCCAAGGGCATAAATTGAGGGGTCACTGGTCTGCATTTTTTCGTTGACTACAATACCTTTATTAATATCGAGACCGGCTTCCAGAGCCAGCTTCAGGTCCGGCTTGACCCCTATTGAGAGGATAACCAGATCTGTCTCGATCATTTCTCCATTATTTAATTCTACCACCAGGTTTCCGTTGGCAGTGTGCTGAAACTGTTTCACACCGCTTCCCAGCTTAAGCTTCATGCCTACCGCATACAAATATTGCTGAACAAGAGCTGCCATATCTGCATCCAGGGGAGGGAGAACCTGTGGGGCCATTTCGACAACAGTAACTTCGAGACCGCGATGTTGTAGATTCTCTGCCATTTCCAGGCCAATATAGCCTGCCCCGATTACCACTGCTTTCCGCGGTAGATTTTCTTTCAGGAAGTGATAAATATTGTCTGTGTCATTTACAGTGCGTAGTGTAAAGATGCCTTCACTGTCAATGCCGGAAAGTGGGGGACGAATAGGCTCTGAACCTGGCGATAAAACCAAATAATCGTAGCTTTCAAAATATTCTTTGTCGTTAAGATGATCCCTGATCAATACTTTTTTCCTGTCGCGATCAATGCTGATCACTTCATTTCTGGTCCGCACATCTACATTGAGCCATTCCTTGAATTTCTGTGGAGTCATCACAAAAAGATTGTCTCTATCTTCTATTATTCCGCCGATATAGTAAGGAAGTCCGCAATTAGCGTATGAAATGTAATTGCTTTTTTCGAGCATGATGATTTCTGCTTCTTCACTCAAGCGACGCAGGCGTGCTGCAGTCGAAGCTCCCCCTGCAACACCGCCAATGATAACAATTTTATGGGCCATGATAAGATCTCCTTTGTTTTTAGTGGTTGCTTTGTAATTATAACATAATATTATAATATTGCAATATACTACTTATATTTTTCTTGACAATAGCTAACGATTAATTTAAGATCAGGCAGCATATTGTGTTCACCCGGTTACTATAAGGAGCACCTTCGATGTATATAGAGAATATCGACCCTGTCTTAGTAGAAATAGGACTGCTGGCCATACGCTGGTACGGCCTGATGTTTGCCGTAGCAGTTTTTACCGGTTTTTATTACATGCGTAAGAATGGACCGGCACTGGGTTTTGACGAAGATTTCATCTTTACTTTGTTCATTATCCTTCTGGTAGCGATCATTGTCGGTGCGCGGGCAGTCTTCGTCTTTGCCAACTGGTCTTATTTTATGCAGAGGCCTGAACTGATCATTCGTGTAGATCAGGGCGGTCTTGCTTTTCATGGAGGCTTAATTGGCGGGATTGTCAGCAGTTGGCTCTTCTGTCGATACCAAAAGAAAGAGTGGCTGGCCTTATCAGATCTGGCTGTTCCCGGTATTGCGGTTGGGATAATCCTGGTACGCATTGCCAATATTTTTAACCAGGAAATACTGGGCCGCGAAGCTTCATTATTCTTTTTTGAGCGTCACCCTGCCCAGGTTTATGGTTCCCTGATCGGCCTTACACTGCTGTTGCTTCACAATTATCTCGCCCGCAGAGGTGATTATAAACCGGGTTTCCTTTTTTGGCATTTTGTCCTGTTTTACAGCCTGCTTCGTGGCCTTATTGAAGAGACTTTTCGCGAAAACCCCCTAATTTTATGGGGTTTTACCAGTGAAACCTGGGGTGCAGGACTTTTCACCACTGTTCAGCTTTTTACTCCTTTGCTGATCTTATTGTCCCTTTATATGCTCTGGATAATTAATAAAAAATGAGCGCATCCCCCCTAACTGCTTCTAAAAGCCGGAGTAACCATTTCCGGTAGCACAATAGTTATTTATTGACAAACGCGTACCATTTATATATTATAATATTGTAATGCAACAATTATCATAGGATTGGAGGTTTTTTAATGATTAAAGCAATCTGGAACGATGCACTCCTTGCTGAGAGTGACGATACAACTCTTGTTGAAGGTAATCGCTACTTTCCGCCGGAAAGTGTGAACCATCAATACCTTGTCGAAAGTGAAAAACGTTCTACCTGCCCCTGGAAAGGCGAAGCCCATTATTACCATGTTGTCGTGGGTGAGCAAAAAAATGAAGATGCAGCCTGGCACTACCCGCAGCCCAAGGAGAAGGCTTTGCATCTAAAAAATTATGTTGCCTTCTGGAAAGGTGTTCAGGTTGAAGATTAAACAACTTTTACTCAAACTGACAAACATAATTGTAATGGGGCTTTTGTTAGTTTTACTCTCAGCAGGATGCGGTAGTAACATCAGCAATGTCACCAAGACAGGTGACGGACGAAAAGAAGCAAAGGAGGATGATGGTTTGGACGAGCTGCGCGAAAGCCTAACCGCAATTCAATATGCAGTAACCCAGGAAGATGCAACTGAACCACCCTTTAATAATGAATACTGGGATAACAAAGAAGAGGGTATTTATGTTGATATTGTCTCGGGTGAGCCTCTTTTCAGCTCACTTGACAAGTTTGATTCAGGGACAGGATGGCCCAGTTTTACCAAACCTCTTCATACCAAAAACATCATTGAAAAAGAAGATACAAGCTATGGCATGGTAAGAACTGAAGTCCGCAGCAGCAAAGCTGATTCTCACCTGGGACATCTTTTTAATGATGGACCTGATCCGGGTGGCCTGCGCTATTGTATTAACTCCGCTGCACTGAATTTTGTGCCAAAGGATAAGCTGGAAATTGAAGGGTATGCTGAATATCTGGCTCTTTTTGAGTAAGACATTTATTATCCTCAACAAATCAGGAGCTTAACCAGGAGAGGTTTTTAATGGCCTCTCTTTTTTTGCCACCAGAAATAATGTGACCGGCCATTGCGCAGAGCAAGCTAATCAAGGCAGCGGTATAGAAAGGGAATAGGATTAAAAAATACTGCCAGATCAGGCCGCTCAAAGGTGGAACCAGGGCTACCCCCAGCGAATAAACGGCAAAAAATAGCCCGATAGCCCGACCGCGCCAGGCCGGCTTTGAACCTTCGATGACCAGACCGAGCATGCCCTGGAAGGAAAGACCAAAGCCTATCCCGTATAGGGCCAAACCACAAAATAGCGCAGGAGAGTTTTTTAGTGATGCTGTTAAAATCATGGCCAGGGCTAAAAAGATCAGTCCTATTGTGCACCCCCTGTAACTATGCAAGAGCACTGGCTTTATGGCTAAAGGCCAGATATACTGGACAACCATGGCGACCAGGGCAAAGGTAGCAAAGAGCATTCCTGTCTGGGCCGGGCTTAAACCGCTATCACCAGCAAGCACCGGAAGAAAAGTGGCCAGGGTGCCCGTTGAGCCCATTGTTCCGAAGGCGAAAATAAAAGCTCCCCTGATCCGTCTGTCTAAGGCTATTTGCTTAAATGAAATTGATATTAGCTCATGTCTGTCTATCCGGCAGGAATTATTGCGTGTGAAAAGTATTGCTGAAAATGCTGCCGCAAACATCAGTAAGGCAAGGCCAAGGTAAACAGCTTCATAGTTGAACCTGCTCGCGATAAAGCCGGAAAAAAGAGGGCCTACTACCGCTGCCAGACCGATTGCCATCCCGAAGAAGGCCAGGCGTTGACCCTGTAAAGGTTTACTTCCCTCGTCTAAAGTCAGGCAGGCCAGGGCCGCAGGAATGAGGAATCCACCCATGAAACCATGGGCGGCCCTGATAGCGATCAGTTGATAGGCATTATTGGCCTGGGTGTAGAGAAGCAAAATAGATGAAACGCTAAAAAGTCCCCAGAGCAGGGGTATTTTCCAACCCTTGTGGTCTATCGTGGCGCCCCCGGTAAAATTGCCGGCAATATTGAAAAGTGAATAAGCTCCGAAAACAAGGCCGAGCATAAAGGGAGTTGCTCCCATGGTCAGGGCATAGGGTGTCAGAACAGGCATCTGGGCATGGGTATCAAAGAAAGCGCTGAATACAACCAGGTATAATGGTAAAAGTGATAGGAAATCTTTTTTCAAAAACGCACCTCTTTTAAAACCTTAAGTGAGTTTATCCGAGCCCAGAAGGTTGTTGCCGGCCCAGAGATAGGAATAATCCGGAAATATCAGCAAGAGTCAGAAACCGAAAGCCGTCGTTTGAGCCGCTGAAGCCGGTGCCTGAGGGCATCAACAGACAATTGACTGCCGCGAGAATAATTGTCCTGTAGTATACTCAACCTTAAGGCCTGCTCGGTCAGTTCAAAAGCGGCCTGGTACTGCCGGCAGTAATGTTCATAGTATTTGGCCAGCTCAACAAAAGCGGTTGGGTTATGGGTCCCCTTCGCAATTAAATTAGCCCATATTTCCAGCGCTTCCCGCCATTGTCCCTGCTGTTTAAAATGGAAAGAAAGGGTTAGCGCTGCTTCCTCGGCCAGGGGATCCGGGGTGTTGGTTGAGGTTGCTGAACGGAGATGCCTGATCCCTTCATCGGTTCGCCCGGCTTTCAGGCAGAGCCGGCCGAGTGTTAGGGCCTCAGCAGGGTGTTCAACTCCTTTTGCGGCAGCAAGAAGGGCTATTCTCTCAACCAGCGTGGCCATTGATAGAATATCTAAGACGTTATGTTGAAAAACCTTCTTTAGGCGTTTAGTTTCACCCTGCTTTAAATACTCAAAGTAGACTGCCGGGATTTCGTAACCCGGTATGTCATCGCTTCTTTTAAACCCCAGAATATTTTCTTCAATAGAACGCAGGGCGCGTGATGAAAGGCGTTTTTTCCAAAAAATACGCGCAAATTGTAAAAGGTCAAGATGCATGGCAGGATTAATGTGTTTGAAACCGGTCAATGTCTGGCGGGACTGTATTAAGGGCAAATCAAACATTTTGCCGTTAAAAGTAATCAGGGCCGGGTAATTGGCAGCAGTCCGGGCAAGATGGCTCAGCATTGCTCTTTCTTCCATGGGGCGTCGCATGAAATACTGACGCATTCTAAATTGCTTTTCCTCAAGCCAGCCTATGCCAATCAGGAAAACCCAGGTGCCTGTCCCCCCGGATAATCCGGTTGTTTCAATATCGAGGAATAATGCCTGTTGCGGATTAAAGCATTCTAAACCCTGGTTTGCCGAAGGCAAAGCAAAGTCGTTGCCGCTGCAATTAAGCAATCCTGACAAGGTACTGTTGCCGTGACGATAAGCAAGAGGAAAGCTGAGTTCTCTGAGGTAGCAGTTCCCATAGGGAGTTTGGCTGACAAACGCTTCACCGGGGAATAGATCCATTTCTTTGCTGTTGTTGAGACTGTTAACCAATTCTCTTCCCGTCTTTACTTCCCCGGAATCACGTAATGCTGAAAGCTTTGTGCGTATACTATGCTTCACTGCAGGATCACCCCGAGCAATTGCAGGGCGGGAATTTTACCCGCTTCACTGCTCTGGTATGCCGGGCCGGTACAGGAAGGACAGCCTTCGAAACAGCGACAGTCAGCTATGACCCTGCGGGCGGCTTCAAAGACATCTGTGTAGATACGGTATATTTCCTGGCTGTAACCGACCCCGCCGGGAAAATTATCATAAAGAAACAGGGTTGGCTGTCCGGTAAAAGGGGCTTTAACCTGGCTGACAGCACGCAGATCACGGGGGTCGCCCATTAAATAGAGCGCGGCAACCTGGGGGACCAGGTTTGCAATCCCGAGCAGGCCTGCCTGCACCATGGCCGGTGTCATGCCACCCAGGGCTTCCGGTGCAAAGGAGAGCCAGAAAGCAGTCGTGTGCATTTCTGTCTCCGGCAGGTCAACCGGCCCTGCGCCGAGATTTTCATGGCTGTTAAAGCGAATTTTTTTAAACATTGAAACCAGGGCATTAATACGAACATCGCCACAAGCTCTCGTTACCGGTCCATGCTTCTCTTCCAGGATATCAAGAATTTTCAGGTCGACAGACAGATTGGCGTCGGTAAAATAGTTAACTTCGACCCGGCGGACATAAGCTTTTTTTTCAGCAAAGTCAAGTTTCTCTACCTGGTACTGCTGACCTCCGTGCATATAAATGGCCTCTTCATGGACCAGCATGGGGGCGCTGAAGCGATCGACCTCACCAATAACTCTCGGGCCGGAACCGCTAATATCGATGATCACAACGTTCTCTCTGGTAGCGCTGCGCAGGCTGACCTCTTCGGCGGGGTAGGTATCTTCCATCCAGTGATAACGATTATCACTGAGGTAAAGGACATCTTCCTCGGCCAAAAACTGCAGTATATCCGCTATTTCCGCCCTGCCAAAGTGGTCTTTCATGTTGAAAGGCAATTCAAAGGCGGCACAGCGAATATGGTTGGTTAAAATGATCAGGTTGTCGGGATCCGCCAGGGCTCGCTCGGGGCTTTTACCGAAAAAATAATCCGGGTTGGAGATGATATACTGGTTTAAAGGCTCGCTGTTGGCGACCAGGATAGCCAGCGATACTCCACTGCGGCGCCCGGATCTTCCGGCCTGTTGCCAGGTGCTGGCAATGCTGCCCGGATAACCGGTCATAATGCAGGCGTCCAGCGCGCCTATATCGATACCCAGCTCCAGGGCATTGGTGCTGACAACGCCGGTAAGCGATCCGTTACGCAATCCCGCTTCGATGGCTCTTCGTTCGCGGGGCAGGTACCCTCCCCGGTAACCCCTGATACCGCTATCCTGGCCGGGCCTGTTCTTGAACCCCTGACGCAGGTAAGTCAGGATTACCTCCACACCGAGGCGGCTACGGGTAAAAATAATGGTCTGAACACCTTTACGGATAAGCCTCGCGGCAATTTTCTCTGCCTCCAGCAGTGAGCTGCGCCTTAAGCCAAGTTCACTGTTGATCAGGGGTGGGTTATAGAGAATAAAGTGCTTTTCGGCCCGTGGAGCACCGTTTTCCTTGATAACCGTCAATTGTTCTTCTATTAGCAGTTCGGCCAGTTCACCGGGGTTGGCGATCGTTGCCGAACAGAGGATAAAAGTAGGCTTGGACCCGTAAAAAGAGCAGATTCTTTTCAGACGGCGAATAACATTGGCCACGTGGCTGCCAAAAACGCCACGATACTGGTGTATCTCATCAATAACGATATAGCTGAGGTTTTGAAAAAGCTGGACCCACTTGGTGTGATGAGGTAGTATGGCTGAATGAAGCATATCCGGGTTGGTGACCACAATATGCCCGCTGCGGCGAATGCCCTGGCGCAGGCCCGGTTCGGTATCACCGTCATAGGTTTGACAGTTAAGGGTAGTTTGCAGGCCGGCCGTCAGATCGCGAAGCTCGGCTACCTGATCCTGGGAGAGGGCCTTGGTCGGGAAAAGATAAAGCGCGCGGCTGGAGGGTTCTTTGAGCATGGCGCTTACCACGGGCAGGTTATAACAGAGAGTTTTACCGGAAGCTGTGGGCGTTACCACGACTGTGTGATCGCCCTTTGCCACAGCTTCCAGGGCTGCTGCCTGGTGACTGTATAGTTTTTCAATGCCGCGTCTTTGCAGGGCGGCTATCAGTTCTCCTTCCAGAAAGTCAGGGTAATCAGAAAATGTTCCTTCTTCGGCAGGAATTATTTCCCAGCGAGTAATGTTGTTCATAAATTCAGGATCGTCTTTCCATTGCTTAAGGATCTCTGCCAGCATCGGCCTAGTTGAACCTCGCTTTAAACATAAGTTTGTATTCATCATATTCGCCATTTCTGTCTTAGATCCTACCAGGCCTTAAAACGTTTTTTAGTATAAAGGATTTAATCCATCGCTGGCGAATATGAAGAAGGATAAAAAAGTTGCCCTCTGGAAAAGTGATCAATGATCAAAGGGTGGCCTTTTTCTTATACGGCAAGGGGTTTGTTTGCCAGATCTTAAATAAAACGGCATGAACTTACCCACCTGTATTGCTGTTGGTGATCCTTTAAGCCAGAATAATGATGGAGGTTGATATTAATGCAGAAAGGTTGCCCCTACGGAACCCACCGAGTTCTCGAACCAAAAGGTTTATTGCCTCAACCGGCCTGGAAAATTGATAACACCATGACTATTTACGACAACGAAGTACTCATTGATGTTGAGGTTCTCAATATTGATTCTGCCAGTTTCACCCAGATTGAAGAAGAAGCCGCCGGTGACGAAGCTAAGATCGCTGAAATAATGAAAGGCATCGTTACCGAAAGGGGTAAACACCATAATCCGGTAACCGGTTCCGGGGGGATGCTGATTGGAAGAGTTGCTGAGATTGGCCCCTCCTGGCAGGGCAAAGCACCGCTGGAAGTTGGCAGCAGGTTGGCAACGCTGGTTTCCTTATCCCTGACTCCTTTACGGATTGATGCTATCAGGAAAATTCACAAAGATATTGATCAGGTCGAGATTGACGGACAGGCCATTCTTTTCGACAGCGGTATCTATGCAGTACTGCCTGAAGATTTACCCCAGACTTTGTCCCTTGCCGTGCTCGATGTAGCCGGTGCGGCTGCCCAGACGGCCAAGCTGGTCAGGCCGGGTGACAGGGTTGTCATAATCGGAGCAGGTGGAAAATCAGGTCTTTTGTGTCTGCATGAGGCGAGAAAAAGAGCCGGTGTCACCGGGCAGGTGATCGGTATAGCCCCGCGGGAAACGAGTATGAAACGAGCTCAGTCAACTGGTTATTGTGATGTAGTTCTCATGGCTGACGCCGCCGATGCCCTTGAACTGATGCGAAAAGTTGAAGCAGCCACAGATGGAGCTATGGCCGATGTAACTATCAACTGTGTTAACATCCCCAATACCGAACTCTCGTCAATCCTGGCTACCCGCGACGGGGGCATTGTTTATTACTTCAGCATGGCCACCAGTTTCACTGCTGCTGCTCTCGGTGCAGAAGGTGTGGGCAAGGATGTTACAATGATCGTCGGTAATGGTTATACCAGGGACCACGCGGAAATATCGCTTCATATCATGCGTGAAAGCCCGGTCTTGCGGACAATATTTGAAGATCTCTATACCTGATATCAAGAAAGGATGGTTACATAATTGCAAGCAAAGCCTAAATTGAATCTTGAAAAATCATTGGCTCTTTTTGAAGAGGCAAAAGATATTTCTCCTGGTGGGGTGTTGGGCATCAGGCGGCCCTACAACTTTGTTGAAGGGGAATATCCAATTTTTTTGACCCACGGTAAGGGCAGTCACATCTTTGATGTTGACGGGAATGAGTATATCGATATGCTCTGTGCTTACGGGCCGATTATTCTTGGCTATGATGAACCTGAAATCAACCGGGCAGTTATTGAGCAGATGGAGAAGGGTTTTTGTTTCTCCCTGGTTCAGCCGGTTCAGAATGAATTAATAAAACGTCTGATTAAACTAATCCCTTCGGCAGAAATGGCAATCCTGGTCAAAACAGGTTCGGATGCAACAGGGGTGGCGGTTCGCATTGCCAGGGGCTATAGTGGTAAAGATAAAATACTGCGCTGCGGTTACCACGGCTGGATGGATTGGTGTGTTGAAGTGCCTGGTGGAGTTCCTAAAGCGGTGCGCGAGTTAACCCTTGAATTTCCTTACGGGGATCTTGATGCACTGGAAAAACTGCTGCGGGAAAATAGCGGTGAAGTGGCAGGGATTATAATTACACCTGTCGGGCATCCACTGGCCAAGCCTGTCAGCGCGCCACCGGAAGGTTACCTGGAAGGGGTGCGTGACCTGGCTGACAAATATGAAGTTGTCCTTATTTTTGATGAAATACGCAGCGGATTCCGGGTGTCAATGGGTGGGGCCCAGGAGCGTTACGGGGTAACACCTGACCTGTCAACTTTCGGAAAAGCCCTGGCTAACGGTTACCCGATCAGCGCCTGTGTAGGGAAAAAAGAATTTATGAGATTAGTCGAAAATGATGTATTTATAAGCTCTACCTTTTTTCCCAACAGCTTGGAAATGGTAGCGGCAATGAAGTGCCTTGATATTCTTGAAAGAGACCGGGTGATAGAGACAGTCTGGGAAAAGGGCGCATTGTTTCTTGCAAAACTGAAAGAAATTGTTACTTCCTCAGGAGTTCCGGCAACTGTTTCCGGTATTCCGCCGATGCCATTTTTAACTTTTGACAAGGCAGATGAATATTATAAGCAGCGCCGCACTCTCTTTTACACGGAAGCAATCAGGCGCCGGCTCTTTATTCAACCCTATCACCACTGGTATATTTCTTACCGTCATACAACTGGCGATCTCGAAAAGGCGCTGCAGGTGATTGATGAAGCTTTACAGGTTGTAACCAGGAAATACCCGGCCTGATTATATAGGTTGGGTTTAGCCTGAAGGGAGGGGTCTGTACAATGCTAAACGAAAAAGTTATGCTGCGTATACGGCTTAGTGAAAATGATGTGCACTATGGTGGCGGTCTTGTAGATGGAGCCCTGGTGGTTAAGCTCTTCGGAGATGTGGCAACAGAACTGCTGATTCGCCATGATGGGGATGAGGGTTTATTTGCTGCTTATGATATGGTTGAGTTTAAGGCGCAGCTTTGTGCAGGGGATTTTTTGGAAATCTGGGGCTGGATTGACAGGATAGGAAATACTTCCAGGCACATGCAGTTTGAGGCTTACAAGGTTATAGCCAATGCTGAAATCAAGGGCTGTCCTTCAGCCTGTAACCTGCTGCCAGAACCAGTCCTGGTTGCAAGGGCTTCGGGCACTTGTGTGGTTCCCGGGGAGCTTCAGCGGGGAAAGCAAACTTAATGCAAGCCTGAAGATAGGGGAAGTGATTAAGTTGGATAAGCTAATTATAACTGCCGCACTTACCGGGGCCGAAGTGACCAGGGAACACAACCCTAACCTGCCGATTACCCCTGCTGAAATTGCAGCAGAGGCTTACCGTTGTTATGAGGCAGGGGCCTCTATCGTCCACTTGCATGTGCGCAATGAAGATGGTTCGCCGACCCAGTCGGCAGCTCTATTTAAAGAAACGATGGCCTTAATTCGGGAGCAATGCAACCTGATCATCCAGGTCTCGACCGGCGGGGCTGTGGGCATGTCAGCTGATGAACGTCTCCAACCGGTTTACCTAAAGCCGGAGATGGCTACCCTTTCGACCGGTTCGGTTAATTTTGGCGATGATGTCTTTCTGAATCCTCCCTCCTACCTGGAGGAGTTTGCCAGGGTAATGCAGGAACACAGCGTTAAGCCGGAAATAGAAGTGTTTGACGTTGGCATGATCAACAATGCCCTGAGCCTGGTTAAAAAGGGCCTGCTTGCTGAGCCGTTGCATTATGATTTTGTGATGGGTGTTCCCGGCGGCATTCCCGCCAGCCTCAAAAACCTCCTGCACCTGGTGGAGAGTATCCCTCCCGGTAGTAGCTGGACTGTTGCCGGTATGGGTCGCTTTGAACTGCCTCTTGGAACTGTTGCTGTGATCCTGGGTGGCCATGTCAGAGTTGGCTTTGAAGATAATATCTTTTACACCAGGGGAGTTTTAGCCGAGAGCAATGCTCAACTGGTGGAGAGAATAGTTCGTGTGGCACAAATTCACAGCCGCGAGATCGCTACTCCCGACGAAGCCCGGGTTTTACTGGGCCTGGTATGATTAAACCCGGTCTTATTCAGAATTATAAGCCTGACTTTAATAAACTACTCTTTCATGGTTATTTGGCGGATTGATTCTGTTGGTTTTGACTATAGCCCTGATAGGTGCCACGGTTTTTTAATTCCTGCTCTACAGCGGCGGCAATTTGTCCCCCTCCTTCACTCCAGTAGGGAGCTATCAGCAGGTCTTTTGAGACGGCCTGGGTTGCCAGGCGGTGAATGACTGTCTCAGGAGATAATCGCTCCAAACAGTTGCAGAGCAAATCGATGTAATCATAAATATTATTGAAGACTTTGAATCCTCCCCGGTCATATTCTTCAGCCAGGGGAGTATTTTTGATCACCTGCAGGTGATGGAATTTAACCCCATCTACCCCACACATGTTCAGAAAATCGATTGTCTCAAGCATCATCTGCTCGCTCTCTCCCGGCAGGCCTAAGATTATATGGGCACAGATAAAGATGCCCCGCCTACTGGTTTTTTCAACAGCCTCAACAAAACAGGCAACGCTATGGCCGCGATTAATCCTCTGGAGAGTTTTGTCATGGGCAGACTGCAGCCCATACTCGATCCAGAGATACTTCTTCCCGGCAATCTCTTCCAGCATGGTAAGGATTTCCTCCGATACACAGTCAGGGCGTGTTGCTATGCTCAGGCCAATAACATCCGGAACGGCTAAAGCTTCTTCATACAAATTTTTCAGGTGTTCAGTTGGCCCATAGGTGTTGGTATAAGATTGAAAATAAGCCAGGTAAAGGCAGCCATTTTTTTTCTTTTTGCCCCTGGCAAGCTGTTCGGTGATGGTGAGAGGAAGCTTATTTTGGCAAAAAGGGGCAAAGGAAGGGTTGTAACAATAACTGCAACCTTCCTTTCCGATCGTCCCATCACGATTGGGGCAGGAAAAGCCGGCGTGAAGAGGGATTTTGTAAACAGGTTTTCCGAAGAGTTTGCGGAAAAAGCTGCTTAAACGGTAATACCAGCCCGGTTCCTGTTGCGCTATGCTTTGGGGCATTGTTACTCATTTCCTATTCAGGGATTTTTTCTTGACCTTCTTTATCATGCTGGTCCAATATTTCCGGTCTGTCCAGGTAAAGCAACAAAACAGAAATGTCTGCCGGTGATACTCCTTCCATTCTGCAGGCCTGCCCGACAGTGGCCGGACGAATTTCCTCCAGCTTCTGGCGGCCTTCGCGGGAAAGATTTTTTGCTTTCCTGTAAGCAAAATCTACCGGGATCTTCCGCTCCTGCATGCGGGCAGTGCGGGCGATCATCTGCTCCTGCTTGGCTATGTAGCCTGCATACTTAATCTGGTTCTCTAATTCTGTTATTGTCCCCGGAGGCAATTCCGGCAGGTTTTTATTTTCCCAGGAGAGGTAAGAAAGATAATCTATCTCCGGTCTGCGGATCAATTCCAATGCTGTGAGGGGAGCCTGTAAAGGAGCAGATTTTCTGGCTGCCAGGAACGGTTCGATTATACTGCCCGGATTGTACCTGGTTTTCTGCAGACGGGTAAGCTCATCTCTGATAAATTTTTCCTTGGCTTTGTAAAGACTATAATAGTGATCGTTGATCAGACCAATTGAACGCCCCTTTTCCGTCAGACGCAGATCAGCATTGTCCTGGCGCAGCAGCAGGCGGTATTCAGCCCGCGAAGTAAAAATACGATAAGGTTCCTGCACACCCCTTGTGACAAGGTCATCAATCATGACCCCGATATAGGCTTCATTCCTTTTCAGGACCAGTGGTTCTGCTTCCCTGATCAGACGAACAGCATTGATGCCGGCGAGCAGCCCCTGGGCTGCCGCTTCTTCGTAGCCAGTTGTTCCATTGATCTGGCCGGCAAAAAACAGTCCCTTTATAGCCTTGGTTTCCAGGCTATTTTTTAACTGGGTGGGAGGAGCATAATCATATTCGATGGCGTAAGCCGGGCGCATCATCTCTACTTTTCCCAGGCCTGGTATTGTCCTTAAAAAAGCTTCCTGTACTTCGGGAGGTAGTCCGGTCGATATGCCCTGCAGATAGAGTTCGTCAGTATCTGCTCCCTCCGGCTCTATAAAAACAGGATGGCGATCGCGGTCGGCAAAACGGACGATCTTGTCTTCGATGGAAGGGCAGTAGCGCGGTCCGCGCCCCTTGATCAAGCCACTGTATATGGGAGCCAGGTCGAAATTGTTGCGGATCACTTCATGGGTTGTCTGGTTGGTGTAAGTCATCCAGCAGGGTATTTGCTCCGCTGGAGGACCTTTGCCGGCCAGGGAAAAACCGGGAGCATCCGGGTCGCCATAAATGGGGGTCAAGTTGCTGAAGTCCACGCTGCGCCTGTAAACCCTGGGCGGGGTGCCGGTTTTGAAGCGATCAAAGGACAGGCCATAACGCTGCAGGTTTTTAACCAGGTTGAAGCTGGGTGTCAGACTGCCCGGCGAAGCCGTATAATGGATATCGCCCAAAAATATTTTTGACGCCAGGTAAACGCCGCTGCAAAGGATAGCTGTTTTGCTCCTGTAAAGAGAACCGCTGCGGCCACGGATGGCGCTGAGAGAATTGTTTTCCGCAATAATTTCTTCAGCCATATCTTCGCGGATTGTCAGCAAAGATTCTTTTTCGAGAAGCTGTCGCATTGTGCGCTGGTAACTCCACTTGTCAATCTGAGTCCGCAAAGCCTGCACTGCCGGACCCTTTCCGGTATTGAGCAGGCGAACCTGAAGCAAATTATCATCTGCGACCCTGGCCATCACTCCCCCAAGGGCGTCAATTTCCCGGACAAGGTGGCCTTTTCCCGGTCCTCCCAGGGAAGGATTACAGGCCATGTGGGCAACCATATCAAGGTTAAGGGTCAGTAAAAGGGTGCGGCAGCCCAGCCTGGCTGCGGAGAGAGCCGCCTCGCAGCCAGCGTGCCCGGCCCCTATGACCACGACATCGTAGCAGTTTTTTTCTTTATCAGTCATTTCGACTTTGTTCATGGGGTCACAACCTCGAACTTAAGATTCGTAACTGCGGGCAATAGGCATTCTCCTGCCGGAACCGAAGGCACGGGTTGTTATTCTTAACCCGGGAGCAGCCTGGCGGCGTTTGAACTCAGCCCTGTCGACCATCTTGATTACTTCTTCTACAGTATTTTTATCATAGCCCCTGTTGATAATATCCGCAGCTGACAGATTATTTTCGATGTAAAGTTGAAGAATTTTATCCAGCAGGGGGTAGGGTGGCAGCGAATCTTCATCCTTCTGATCTGGTTTGAGCTCTGCGGAGGGAGGCTTGGTGATTGTGCTTTCGGGAATTATTTCTCTCCCCTGGAAAGCATTAAGATGCCTGGCCAGATCATAGACCATCATCTTGGGCAGATCGGCGATTGCCGCCAGTCCGCCGGCCATATCGCCGTAAAGGGTGCAGTAGCCCACGGCAAGCTCTGACTTGTTTCCCGTGGTAAGGACCAGGTAGCCTTCACGGTTTGAAAGGTGCATTAAAATATTTCCGCGGATCCTGGCCTGCAGGTTTTCTTCAGCCTGATCCACAAGGTCAGGACCGCCGTTGTTTAAGATCTGGAGAAAAGATCGGTAGGGTTTTTCAATATTGATAATTCTATTTTCTATGGAGAGGTTGCCGGCCAGGGTCAGGGCATCATTCATGCTGTGGTCGGAAGAATAAGGTGAAGGCATTAAAACTCCCAGGACATTTTTTGAACCCAGGGCCTCTACAGCCAGAGCGGCAACTACTGCAGAATCAATACCGCCGCTTAAGCCGATCACCACTTTATTGAAGCCTGATTTATGGACATAATCCCTTATTCCGAGCCTTAAAGTCTGCAAAACTGTGTGAATATCGTCGCTATCGGGGTCTGTGACCTTTAAGGCAGGCTTGAAAAGGTCTTCAGTATTCACGAAAAAAAGCTCTTCTTCGTAACCGGCGGCACGGTAAAGAAGCTCGCCCCTGTCATTGAGGACCAGACTTGAGCCATCAAAAACCAGTTCATCGTTACCGCCGACCTGGTTAAGATATATTATTGCGGCCTTATATTTCCCGGCCAGGAATGAGAGCATCTCTTCACGGATCTTATGTTTACCCAGGTGATAAGGTGAAGCAGACAGATTCAGCATTAGTCGGGCTCCCTGGGCAAAAAGTATTTCCAGGGGGTCAATATCATACAATGGTTCTGCGAAATAATCCCGGTCGTTCCAGGTATCTTCACAAATGGTAATCGCAGTAGGCAGGCCGCTAAAATATTCAACCTCGCGTTCAGTACAGCGGGTGAAGTAGCGTTCTTCATCAAAAACGTCAAAATTGGGCAGTAGTGTTTTCAGGTGGACCGATCTTATCGCGCCATTTTCCAGGATCAGGGCGCCATTAAAGAGTTTGTTGTCCTGCCGAAATGATGCTCCAATCAGCATCGGTACTTGATGCTCTTTTGTAAGCGGCATAAGGTCTTCGGTGATCAGTGCTTTTTCTTGATCCAAAAAACTTTCATATAAAAGCAAATCTTTAGGGGGATAGCCGCTCAGGGCAAGCTCGGTGAAAACGACCAGGTCGGCACCTTCATGTACCCCTTTCTTGTAAAACTCTTTAATTCTCTCGGTATTGCTGCGTAATGCCCCGATGGTTGGGTTTAACTGGGCCAACGCGATCAGCATCTGTCAATTTCCTCCCCAGAAAAAATATGTGCCAAGGGGCCAGGGTACTTGACACACTCAAGCTCTTTGTATAATACCCCTGTTAATTCCGGTTAGCCTCTCGATCTGCCTGTTCGATAAGTTGTGTTTTACTTTCAGTTCTCTAACACAATCATTGCGCTGTTTGCTTTTAAAACACCTCGCATTTAATATAGCGCCTGTCATGGCAATGTGTCAAACACCCTGTATTTATTTTTTCCGGATGGCATTGCAGCAACGGGAGGTGTCAAGTGCCCTGTCCCCTTGGCATGTGGTGTTTTTCTTGCCCGATCCGGGTATAATTCATATAATAATTAGCAAGGAGGTGTTTTGATGCTTGAGGTTTATGTTAAAGATGGCTGTCCGTACTGTGAAAAACAGGTTGCTGTTTTGAAGCGAAAAGAGGTTGAATTCAAGCTTCATAACGTTAGCAAGGATCCGGAAGCTCTCAGAAGGGCACGTGAAGATTATAACGCTAACAAAGTTCCTGTTCTAGTCGAAGATGGAAAACTCAAGTCAATTGGTTTTGGTGGTGGCGGCTGAGGGATCTGAATGTTGGCCGCCGGGTGCGGCTAAAAGAGACTGATTTTAATTTACTTTTTCGTAAGTGCTCAGCCTGGAATATGACAATAATGATTGCCCGTTCCAAGGTATCCGTGCTGCCCATAAATTCGCAGGAGCAGCCTAAGTGGTCGGTGAAGCCGGGGCTTTCTTAAACATGACAGTTCCGGCTTTATGCTGTTAACGCATATCTGTGGTGTTTTGATGATTTTCTGCCCGGGTTTATCAGAGAGGGTCAAGGTGAACCACTGTTTCACAATGGTAACAGTTGCTAATGTGGTCTTCAACCCGGTGAGCGATTGTATGGGCTTCTTCAAGGCTGAGGCCACCATCAACACCAATATGAATTGTGACAATTTTCCATGATCCATAATCGTGGATTTCCAGGTCATGGGTATCGATGACTCCATCGACTTCATGAGCGCAGTTAACTACACCGTTTTTTAGTTCTTCTGTCGGGGCGGGACCTAGTAGCCGGTGACAGGAATTGCGGGCAATTTTAATGCCGGTATAAAGCAGGAATAAGGCTACTGCAAAACCGAGGTAAGCATCCAGGACCGGCAGGCCCAGGTATCCACCTACCAGGGCAACAAGAACCAGTATGGAAGAAAGAGAGTCGCTGCGGTGATGCCATGCATCACCGGCTAAAACATCTGAATCAATTAAGTCCCCAAGCCGGGAAGAAAAATGGAATAAAAATTCCTTGGCGGCGATGGCAATGATCATTGCTATGATCGCAGCAAGGCTCGATTGGGCAAAAACCCCGCTAATAATTCTGGCATAGGCATTGTAAGCGAAAATAATACCGGCTGCTATCAGCATGGATGCAATAAGCAGGCCGGCCAGGTATTCTATGCGCCCATGTCCGTGGGGATGTTCACGATCGGGTTTCCTTTTGGCCAGCGAAAAACCTATAAAGACAATCAGTGATGACAGGATATCCGATGCACTGTGTGCAGCATCGGCAATCAAGGCGATACTATTGGTTAATAAGCCAAAAATAACTTTAAGTAGCGTTAATAAAAGGTTACCGGCAATGCTGACAAGACTTTCAATAACGCCAACCCTGTATCTTTCATCCGGTTTGAGCAGGTCGCGCTTTTCGGTTACTTTTGCTGCTAAAAAAACAGCTAATTTTTTCATATTCCGCCACCCTTTATCTGGCCATTAGCGATAAGCCAATTATATCATAGTAGATTCTACTTACTTCTGGTCCTTGAGGCAAGCCTTAACTGTTTATCCGCTCATTTAAAAGGCCAATACTCGGCTTGATTATGCTATCCTTTGTTTTGCTGCTCCCTTTGACTCTTGAATGATGGTTGAAAATATGACATAATTATATACAAATGTAGAATAAATAATCCAGCACCGATGGGAGGCAGTCTCCGGTATGCGGGCCGGATTAATTGAAAATTATTAGTAAACTCCCGTAGCCAATCAGTACAGGACTAACCTGTAAGAGGCGATACGGGTTTTTTATTGCAACTGTCACAAGGAGGTGAAGGGCCCGGTTGATCAGCCGGGCTGGATGATTGAGTAAAAGAGGAATAGTGATCGACAAACCTTATGAACGGCTTAGTAAAGAACAGGTTCAGTTAATCGATGAGACATCAATAGCTATTCTGGAAAAGCCGGGAATCTTATGTTACCACGAAGAAAGTGTGTCCTTATTGGAAAAAGCCGGAGCAAAGGTTGAAGCTACCCGGGAGGGAGAGCACGAAGCCTGGTGGGTCAGCATTCCCGAAAAAACAGTGCGGGAAGCCCTTGATACAGTTCCCTCCAGAATAGTGCTGGGGGCTCGCAATCCGGAGCACGCCGTAATTCTTGATGTAGACGAACGCAGGGTTCATTTTGGCAGTGGTTCGGAAACTAATTACTGGCTGGAAGTTAAGCCGGAAAAATTTACTGCAGAATCAGACGGCCGGGAAAAGATTTTTCCCGTGATGGAAAGGAAACGCGGCAGTCTGGATTATCTGTGTCGATCGGCACACCTGTCTGAAAACCTCGAAAACCTGGATTTCTTCATTCGCAATGTAAACGTGCAGGATGAAGACATTACAACCGGCAACAAGGATGTTAATGTTTTTTTTGCTGCCCTGAATAATATAACCAAGCCCGTGGTCAGTGGCGTCGCTGATTTTGAACAGCTCGAAAACGTGGTAAAAATGGCTGAAATAATTGCCGGCGGCCGCGAAGAACTGGTTAAGAATCCGATTGTATCTTTTATTACCAGCGTTATTAAAAGCCCTCTGCAAATTGTGGCAGAGACTGCCGAAAAGCTAGTTTCCATAGCCAGGCTTGGGTTGCCCGTCGTGATCTCCACTTCACCACAGGGTGGGTCGACGGCGCCAATTGATGAAATGGGCATGGTGGCCCAGGTTAATGCAGAAGCTCTGGCTGGAATTACCATAAATCAGCTTGCCAGTCCCGGCGCGCCGGTAATTTACGGAGCCGTGCCGGTAAGAGCCCGCATGGATGATTTGCACGACATGTATGGTGTCCCTGAGTTTTGTCATTACACCATGGCCTGCGCCCAAATGGCCAGGTATTACCGGGTGCCCTGTTACTCGACTGCCGGTGTGGGTGATGCAGGTATACCGGGTATTCAGGCCTCCATTGAAAAAACTTTTACTCATACGATCGTACCATCTGCTGCCCCCGGTCTTGTCCATTATGCTTTTGGGTTGCTTGATAAAACTCAGACTTTCTGTCCGGAACAGGCCCTGCTTGATAATCAGCAGATTGGCATGGCTAAGCTTCTCTACCGTGCGAGCAATATAACACCAGAAAATGCCGGGCGAACCAGGGAAATGATTGACGAGGTCATGCACAGCCCTTACCGGATGTATGCCCGCTATGCCCGGGGTATGCTGCGCCGGGGAGAAATATATTCCGGCTTTCCCTTTGAGGGGGAAAGTGAAGATCAAGATCAGAGCCTGCTCAATGCACATGAAAAACGCAAAGCGCTGGAAGCGGAGCAGCCGCAATACCTTTCGGAAGAAATTTGCAAAAAAATATTTAACGAGATACCGGGATTACTGCCACGCCTGGATCCCTATGGGGAGGTTAAGTGATGAGTGAAGAGATTATCAATAAAATAGTTGACAATGTATTGCAAGGACGGAGAGATAAAAACGACGAAGGTATTGAAGATGGTGCAGTCGGAAAGGCCGGAGTCAGCGAGCTGGTTAAAGAGGCTCTTGAAAGCGGTATAGATGCCAACAAAATTCTCCTCAAAGGTCTGAGCAAAGGCATGGAGATGGTTGGCAAAAAGTACGAAAGCGGAGAATATTTTATACCCGACATGCTTACGGCTGCAGAAGCTGTCGAAGCGGGAATGACCGTAATGGAGCCATACCTGCTTAAAGATGGTGAAAATGGGGCCAAGGGTAAAATTGTTATGGCTACGGTTGAAAAAGATCTGCATGATATCGGGAAAAACCTGGTTTGCATCATGCTAAGGGGTGCCGGCTTTACAGTGGTGGATCTCGGTATCGATGTGCCGGCGGCAAGAATCGCGGAAGTGGCCGAAGAGGAAGGAGCCGGCCTGGTCGGTCTTTCTGCTTTACTCAATACTACCATGGTTAACATGGAAAAAGTCGTCGAAGAACTTAAAAACAGGGGAATTCGTGATCGAGTAAAAGTGCTTATTGGTGGGGCCCCTACATCAGAGGATTTTGCCCGTGATATTGGCGCTGATAGCTACGGAAAGGATGCCTTTGCTGCTATTCGTGAAGCGGAAAATTTACTACATCAAGGAGGTGAAAAAGCAAATGGAAGCTGATAAAGCCTACCTGGAAGCAATCCAGCATGGTCGCTACAGCGAACAGGTCAAGGGCCTGCGCTGTAAATATGATCATGTCCGTATACAGTTTGAAGATTTCATTACCGCATACTATCTCAGGCCGCACCTGGAAGAGATTCTGGAAACTAAAGTTAATGATCATCAAGAGGGCTTGCGCTTTTATGATTTAGGCTGTGGTACAGGGGACGGTTATGACCTTCTAAGTAAAATGACCGGGGAAACAAGGCTTTCAGAGTTTGACACCCGCTTGATTCATGACGACATGGTCGATCACTACAAGGGCATTGATCTAAATGTTGCCCTGCTTAAAGAAGCCCGCAACCTTTTTGGTCACTACGATCATGTCGATTTTTGTAAGGGTAATTTTTCCAACGGCTTACCCCTCGAAGAAGGTGAGGAAGCTTATGATCTTTATTTCACATCGTATGGAACACTTTCTCACTGTACTGATGAAGAACTGGAAAGGCTTTTCGTCGATATCGGCAAGCACGCACAGCATGGAAGCTTGATTCTGGCTGATTTCATAGGCCGCTATTCCTATGAATGGCAAAATCTCTGGACGCATGATTTAGAAGAGAAGAAGTTCATTGATTACAAGATTAATTATCTCTACGCAGAAGAAGACCGGAATAATGTAGAGGTTTCCTCATTTCCCCTGCGCCTTATGTCGCCAGGTGAAGTAAATAAAGTGCTGGATAATGCCGCCCGAAAAGCAGGAGTTAAATTTGAGGTGATTCGCTATTTTGACCGCTCTCTTTTTGTCGGGAGACATATTGAAACCGGCACCTATAATGATAATCCGCAGAGCCTTCGCCTTATGGTTTCTTCGCTGTTCGAGCGGGGTCTGCGCACTTACTTCCCCGACCTTAAGGTCAGCTATAAACCTCGCCCCGGGTTTGACAGGCAAAACGAGATCCTGCAGACACTGGCCGAATCATGGAACAACCTGGTTGACTATACCATGGAGCTGATGAAACATCATGACGGGTCCGAAGAATTACTCCCCTATCCACCGCAGACAAAGGTCAAGCCCCTTGAAAAGGCCTACCGGGTGATGAGGCAGACCCTGGAAGGAAGTAAAGGGCTTTACGGAGATGTCAGGGCCGATCTGATCGAGGCTCAGCTTGGATACGCCCTGCGCAGCCTCGAAATGAATTTACAGCATGGAGAGGGTATGGCCCACGGTCTGGTTGCCGTAATCAAAGTAGGGAAATAATGAATGGATTTCAAGCCTATTCTAAAGTGAGTGTCAGGCTCATAGGGGAAATGAGCGGTTTATAAAGATGATTATTAGTTCTCAGCAGCCATATGCTCACGAATCAGCAGAAATATGCCTTTTTGCTGCAATAATTAATATTTGTAACTTAATTCTGTATATGCAATAATTATAATATAACTTTTATAGTATAAGTCATGCAGTTGAAATCCAGTATATTTTCAATTAACTCCGCGACACAGTATTATTTCTTATTTCCTGAGTTGGTTTGTCATAATAGACTAAAGATAATCATATTCTAGGTTTTCGAACGTGCTTTTTAAATATCAAACAGGAGAGGGTGATGGATATTTTATGGTCCTAACTAACGCTTTAATGCTGGAAGCTCCTTCAGTATTTTCCAGAACGATAACTTATCTGGGCCGGCGGGGAGATATGGTTTGGGAACTGCTTCTCGAGCATTTGTGGCTGGTCATTGTATCTGTTGGCATCGCAGTTATTCTATCAATAATCATTGGTGTAGCCATCAGTTATAAAACCGGGCCGGCAATTGTGGTCTTAACGATCTGCCAGATCCTGATGACTGTACCCAGTATGGCTATGCTCGGGTTTCTGGTTCCCCTTTTCGGTATTGGTTTTACAACGGGGGTGATAGCCCTTATTCTTTACAGTTTACTGCCTATAGTTCGCAATACTTATACTGGCATCAAGGAAATCAATCCCGCTATAGTAGAATCGGCCACTGCCATGGGTATGACGGAATGGAGAGTTCTGACCCGCATAAAAATTCCTCTGGCCAGGCCTGTTATCATGGCCGGTATCCGTACTGCCACGGTCATGATAGTCGGCATTGCAGCTATTGCGGCCTATGTTGGAGCCGGGGGCCTTGGGGAGTTGATCTTTCAGGGCATTTCGCGTTCAAGTGAACCGATGATCATTGTTGGCGCTTTAGGAGTATCGATAATTGCCCTTGCTTTTGATTTTATCCTGTCTTGGGGTGAACGGCGACTTGCTGCAGTGGGCAAAGCCGAGGAGGTAAGAGAATGATAAAACTGGAAAATTTAACAAAAAAGTTTCCGGGGATGGAGATCCCCGCGGTCAATAACTTAAACATGGAAATCAAGCAAGGGGATATTTGTGTTCTGGTGGGCCCTTCGGGGTGCGGTAAAACAACTACCATGAAGATGATTAACCGTATTCATGAGCCGACCAGTGGTTCGATTTACATTGATGGTCAGGATGCCATTAAAATGAATCCGATTAAACTTCGCCTTGGAATTGGTTATGTCATCCAAGAGATTGGCCTGTTTCCGCATCAAACCATCGAAGAAAATGTTGCCACAGTTCCACATGAGCTTAAATGGCCAAAGGATAAAACCCAAAAGCGGGTTAAGGAGATGCTTACTTTGGTCGGCCTTGATCCCGAAATATATGGCAACCGTTTTCCTTCAGCTTTGAGCGGCGGGCAGAGGCAGCGTGTCGGGGTGGCGAGGGCCATGGCTTCAGATCCGCCGATCATGTTAATGGATGAACCCTTTGGTGCTGTTGACCCGATTACGAGAGCCCGCTTGCAAAACGAATTTTTACGCATTCAGGAAAGAATCGGCAAAACAATTGTTTTTGTTACCCATGATATTGATGAAGCGATAAAAATGGGTGATACCATTGCTGTTATGAGAGAGGGCCTGCTAGTTCAGCATGCCACTCCGGACGAGCTGCTAAGTTCACCGGCGGATGAATTCGTTGCCAACCTGGTTGGCCGTAACCGCTCTATCAAACGCCTCCACCTGATTCGTATTCATGAAATTCTTTCTGATGTTGATCGGGTTAAACCGGTTGTCGAGGATATGCCCGTTTCCGATATTGAAAAAAGACTCGAAGAAAGTGATATTCGCTCGGTTATGATTGTAGACAAGAATAACAAGTTGAAAGGGATAATCGGCGTTAATGATTTAAAGAAAAAAGCCGGCGAAATTGCTGCCGATTATATGCAGGAGATTGATCAGTCTATCACCAGCGATGCAACTTTAAATGATGCTCTGTCAGTAATGCTGGAGTGCGGCGAAGGTTATGTTGCCGTTGTTAACGAGGATGACCAGTACCAGGGAACCATTACCTTAGGTGATCTGCTGAACGTGGTAAAGGAGGATGGCTAAGCAATGCTGAAAAAGCTCTGGAAGTGGCTATTCATACCGTTACTGCTGGTTGGAGTAGGTACAGTTATTGTCATTTACACGGTAAACAATCCCACTGACGGGCTGGTCGCCCGTATGCTTACCTATGATAATGTGATCAAAGCCTTGCGGGAGCACCTGATGCTTATGCTTGTTTCAATGATCGGTGCGATTATTGTAGGAGTATTGGTCGGGATCATGCTTTCCAGGCCGAAGCTCTACTATATCGGCCGGGGTGTTGAAAACGTAGTTAACGTTGGTCAGACTATTCCCAGCCTTGCTATCCTGGCTTTATTTTTTACCATTCTGGGCCTTGGTTTTAGGGTTGCAGTATTTGCTCTCTTTCTCTATTCCATTCTGCCTATCCTACGGAATACTTTTGCCGGTATTACCAATGTTCAATCAAGTGTTATAGAGTCGGCTAAGGGTATGGGTATGAATCCATTACGTATTTTAACCCGCATCGAATTGCCCCTCGCGTTTCCGATCATCATCGCCGGTATTCGCACGGCTATAGTGATCAACGTCGGGGCAGCCACTCTGGCAACTTTTATCGGTGGTGGTGGATTTGGAGATCTGATCGTAACAGGGCTTTCTGTTCGTCGGGATATGGTTATTTTTGCCGGTGCCGGTCTGGCGGCCTTGACGGCAATTATCCTCGACTACATCATTGGCCAGATTGAGACAAGTATTGTTCGCTGGACATGATTATAATTATAAGTTATGGCTGTTTTTCCTGAAGCTTAACCATAAAAGGGGGTAGATTTACTTAATGCTTATGAAACGTATGTTGGTGTTGTTTGTGATCTTGATGATGGTGGCCGGATCTATATTTGTAATCGGTTGCCAACCTGATGATGTCGTCGATGAACCGGTCGATGACCCGGTAGATGACCCGGTTGAAGATCCTGTAGATGAGCCGCCGGTAATCGATCAAGAGGTTGTTGTCGGTTCAAAGGAGTTTACCGAGCAGCTGATTCTCGGTCAGATAGCTATTCTGGCTCTCGAGTATCACGGTATACCAACGGTTGATGAGACCGGACTGGGAGGCACAGTTGTCGTCCGTGAAGCCCAGGAACGTGGAGATGTTGACTTGTTCTGGGAATACACTGGTACCGCCCTCATTACCCACCTGGGATTTGATGAAGCGATTACCGATCCCGAGGAATGTTATGCCGTGGTCAAGGAAACAGACCTCGAGCGCCATGGTTTGGTCTGGCTCGATTATACACCGTTTAACAACACTTACACTGTTATGATGCGTCAGTCCGATGCCAATGAGCTCGGTATTGCATCGCTTAGCGATCTCGCTGCTGCCATCAATGAAGGAGTTGAAGCACCCGCTCCGGGCACCTGGAACTTTGCCACCGACCACGAGTATACAATCCGTGATGATGGTTATCCCGGTTTGCAGGAACTGTACCAGTTTGAATTCGAAGAAGTTATAACCATGGACCTGGGCATTACCTATGGCGCGCTAAGGGATGGCGATGTTGCCACAGCGATGGGATTTGCAACCGACGGGCGTATTGCTGCCTTTGAACTGGTAAACCTGGTTGATGACCTGAACTTCCATCCTGTCTACAACTGTTCTCCTGTTGTGCGCCAGGAAACTCTGGAAGCATTGCCGCAGATTGCTGACATCCTTAACCCGATAGCCAGGGCTCTGGATGCAGAGACAATGTCGTCCCTGAATATGCAAGTTGATATCGATGAGTACCTACCTGTTGAAGTTGCCGAGGAATGGCTTTTAGCGGAAGGTTTCATTGAGTAAGGTATGCTTTAGAAAAAGAATGATGAAAATGATCTAAAGGAAGAGCAGCCATTAACTAAAGGGCAAGCAGGATTTGGTTCTTGCTTGCCCTTTATATTTAAAACAAAAGCAACAAGTTGAGAGGGAAAAACAGATAACTCTTATTGACAACTAACTTAGGAGGGATTAGTATGGCCATATTAGCTAAAGAAATAATGACAGAGCCGGTCATCAGTATCAGGGCCGATACACCGTTGAAGAAGGCGGCTGAAATCTTGGATGAGAACTCCTTTAGCGGTGTGCCGGTCGTCGATGATGATGAAATTTTAATCGGAATATTGTCTGAGACTGATATTCTGCGTTACACTCAGCAAATCATCGGGCAACCCCTGCGTGATCCGCATCGTGTTTTTACTAAGAGCCAGGAAGTTTTGCACGTTGACATAACCCATAGGGGAGTTGAAGTCATTGAACTGGTGGCATCAACCTCGATCGAAACGTTGATGACACTTGATGTCATCTCCGCCACGGAGGATACCCCGATTTTTGAAATTGTCAGGCTCATGAAAGAGAACAATATCAATCGCATCCCCATTGTTAATGAAAGAAAGCAGCTTAAAGGGATTATAACCAGGGCTGATATCATCAGAGCGCTCGTCCTGAGATGGGATTCAATAAACCAGAGTTAACGGTTATCTTAAAACCACCGTTTTTATTAGGGGGTACTGTTTATGGATAGACCAATCTACGAGGGTGGCACCTATCATGTCCTTTCGGAGAAAGAGATAAGCCAAATTCATGAAACATCAATCAGGGTTCTTGAAAATGTTGGCTTCGAAATCAATTATCCTCCGGCGCTTGAGCTACTGGAGCGTAGTGGGGCAGATGTGGATTATGACCTGGGCCGTATTTACTTGCCCAGGGAACTGGTTTCCCGGGCTATCAAAATGGCTCCCTCCGAGTTTGTTTTTTACGGTCGTCAGAAGGGTAAAAACATAACCATTGGCGGGAAAAGAGTTCACTTTGGCACAGGAGGTCTTGCCCTCTACGTTCTTGATCTTGCCCGGGAAAAGCGTCCCGGCACAATCAGGGATGTAGCCGATCTGGCCAGACTGGCCGATAAACTCGAATATTTAGACTTCTTTATCATACCTGTTTATCCCCATGATATAAATATTGACAGCGTTGACATTAATACTAAATACCAGGCCTTGTTAAATACCGGCAAACCGGTGATGGGCGGTATTTTTAACCGGCAGGGACTTGATGACATTATAAAAATTGCCTCTATCATCGCCGGTGGTCTTGAGAAACTGCAGCGGCGTCCCTTCATCGGTTTTATCTCTTCGATTACCAGCCCTCTTAAATTAAGCTCTGATCATGCCGAATACATCATGGAGGTAGCCCGTTACGGTTTACCCCTGGCCACCTCGACTGCTCCTGCTGCGGGAGCGACTGCACCGGTAACCCTTGCCGGCACCCTGGTTCAACAGAATGCAGAAGCCCTGATGGGTGTGGTCCTGACTCAGCTGGTTAATCCCGGAGCACCGGTTCTTTATAGCGCTGTCCCGGTGACCATGGATATGCGGACCATGTCATTTTTGATGGGCAGCATTGAATCTGGCCTAATGAACGCGGCTATTACCCAGATGGCGCACTATTACCGTCTGCCCTGCTATATTACTGTTGGAACTACCGACTCCAAGCTTCCCGATGCCCAGGCTGCCCATGAAAGTGCTTCTACGGCTATGCTGGCAGCCCTGGCGGGTGGCAATTTTATTCATGAGGCCTTCGGAATGCTTGATGGAGCGATGACGGTTTCTTATGCCCAGTATGTTATCGATAATGATATTGTCGGCAGCTGCCTGCGAACACTGCGCGGTATTGAAATTAACAAGGATACACTGGCTTATGACACCATAGCCAAGGTTGGCCCGGGTGGGAACTATCTCAGCGAAGAACATACCGTGAAGTACATGCGTACTGAAAGTTTTTCTCCCAGGGCCAGTGACCGTCAGCAATACCAGCGCTGGATCGATGCTGGTAGCAAAGACAGCTGGAAAAGGGCTGAAGAGCTTGCTGCCCAGCTCATTAACGAGCCGGCTGAAGATCTTATTCCTAAAAATATTGATCGTAAAATAAGAGCGCAGTTTCCCGAACTGGTCAGTATTCCAGGGAGGGAAGATTTAGGACAAAAAAGAGTTCCAGGTTAAGGCTAATCTTTAAGCCCTTTACATTAATGTTCTATTGATCTAGTAAGAAGTAATCAGCTAATCGTCGGGCAGTTCTCTATTGCCTGGCCGGCCGGTTAACAGTAGCTGTTAAAAGTGCAATAAGATGATCTAATAAATCGATTTGGCAGATTAGGATTAAGAAAGTAGAGGATCATTGCCTGATGAGCGAAACCGACAAGATCAGTACGAGCAGCAAAAGGGCTAAAAAAAGGTATTATAGAAAACGAAGCGATTTTTTTCTGCTTGTAGATAAGATTAAGCTCTGGCCTTCACGTAACGGCATTTTACATGGAATCAAAAGCTTTCATAAACAAGGTGATCAGGCTGAAGTAATTACCCACTGCAACGAGGTATTTACTGTCCGTAACTCAAAAAACAGCCGGGCTGCACGCTGGTTACGCAACAACTGGTATAAAGGTACCTGCAGGGGTTGTGCTGTGCCGGGCTGGAAAGTGGAGAAATACTCTTCGACAATTTTTAACCGCCACTGGGGCTCTGATTTACAGAAGGGCCGGGAATGACATTTCATATTGCTTAACGCTTAATTCCAGCCTGCAGCAGTGAAACCTTTCTGAATCTTCGCCTAGAGGGTAAAAAGTGTGGATCTCTTTTTTGCTAGCTTTATCTGCCGGCTTCAAGGAAAAGTGACCACAAGCCTGACCGGGTTTTCTTCTTTGCTCCTTAATTTTTCCAGGCCCTGGTTTATCTCTTTCAGGGGCAGTTCTTCACTGACTGAATAACTCAAATCGAGTCTGCCCAGGGCTGTAAGATTTATGATCACTGGAAAATCAGCCCTGCTCTGATCTGCGCTGCCCATCAATGTCCTTTCTTTGAGCAGTAAATCATGATAAGGATTTAAACCGATCTCTTCCGTGCAGATTCCGACCACAATTGTCCGACCACCGGGGCCAGTACTGGCAATGGCCTGTTTGATTGTTTTAGTCAGACCGATTAACTCTACAGCCACATCAATACCGCGCCCTTTTGTTATTTCAGAGATTTTTTCTTGAATATTATCTTTCTGCGGGTTTATTACGGCAGTAGCGCCTACTTTTAAGGCCAGCTCCAGCTTTTCATCAGAAACATCCATTGCTACAACATGTCCTGCCCCCATTAACCTTGCGATCTGGATGGCATGGAGACCGAGGCCCCCGATGCCGACAATCAGAGCAGATTCACCGATTTTAAGGGCAGCTCTTCTTAAGGCATGAAATGGCGTTCCCACTGCATCGGTCATTAACGCAGCCTGGGTGAACGGTATTGATTTAGGAAAGGGGAAGGCATTACGGGACGGAACAACAAGATACTCGGCAAAGCCACCGTCAATATTTTTACCGAGCATTTTTGCCTGGCTGCAGTAATTATCCCTGTCGGTAGAACACATTTCGCATTTGCCACAGGTAACCAGGTAAAAAAGGCAGACCCTGTCACCAATTTTTAGGTCCTCGACTTTACCACCAAGCGCTACGATCTCTCCGGCAACTTCATGTCCCAGAGTCAGAGGCAGCTTAGAGACGCTGCTTCGCCCGTCCTGGTAATGAAGGTCGGAACTGCAAATACCGGCTGCTTTGACCCTGATCAGGACTTCATCACAGCCTGGTTCCGGTATTGGTATTTCAGCTAGCTGAAGCGGTTCACCGATTTTAATTAACCTGGCCGCTTTCATCGTTTTCATTGGCAATCTCTCCTTTCCCTCTATGACTTCGCCCGCCGGACAAAAGATTCCTTTTTCTAATGCAAGCTATGCATTTAAACTTAACTTCCTGCCCTGGTGCGATTGCAGGAAGGAAAAGGGCCTGTTTTGTAGAAACTTTCTTCATTAATGGTACTGACTCCTCTGGGGGGTGAAAGGAAAAAGTGAAGATCAGGAAAGCGGTGATCCCGGCCGCCGGTATGGGTACAAGATTTTTACCGGCAACCAAGGCGCAACCAAAGGAAATGCTGCCGATTGTGGACAAGCCAACCATTCAATACGTGATTGAGGAGGCGGCTGCAGCAGGGATTGAGGATATTTTAATTATAACCGGACGTAATAAAAGGGCTATTGAAGACCACTTTGATCGCAGTATAGAGCTTGAACTTATGCTCAGGGAAAAAGAAAAACATGATGAACTAAAAAAAATACAGCAAATTAGTGACCTGGCAAATATATTTTACATCCGCCAGAAAGAGCCTCTTGGCTTGGGGCATGCTGTTCTCTGTGCACGCCAGTTTATCGGTAATGAGCCCTTTGCTGTACTGCTTGGTGACGATGTCGTTCACGCCGCCGTGCCCTGTATCGCCCAGATGGTAGCTGTCTACGAACAGAAAGAAAATACTGTCCTCGGGGTGCAACAGGTAGGATGGAATAATGTACATAAATACGGTATTGTCGACGCAGGAAGCAGTGACGGTTCCCTGGTCAGGGTCAAACAGCTGTCAGAAAAACCTTCTCGCGGTGAAGCAAAATCTGATCTTGCCGTCCTGGGCCGCTATATCATTGATCCGCAGATTTTTTCTATTCTGGAAGCAACAGCTCCAGGTTCAGGAGGAGAGATCCAGCTGACAGATGCTTTAAATACTCTGGCCAAAGAGCAACCTGTCTGGGCTTATACTTTTGAAGGACGGCGCTACGATGTCGGTGATCGACTTGGCTTTTTAGAGGCTACCATAGAATATGCTTTGCGCAGGGAAGATCTGGCTGCTGAATTGAAAGCTTTTTTGGCGAATTTAAAGAAAGATGAACTGTAGCTAGACTTACAATTAGATCAGCTCATCATCGAGTAAGACTTAATCCACAGACTAAGGGGAGGAAATAAGATGTATCTGCAACCTGCACCACTGGCTCGCCTAGCCAATGACCTTGTCAAGGGAACCATGAAAATCGAAGAGTATATCAATACTGTTTGTGATCGACTTGAACAGTATGATCCGAAAATTGAATCCTTTCTCCCTGAAAAAGGGCGTCGGGAAAGGCTTTTACGCGAGGCTGCCGCCCTTGAAATAAATTACCCTGAAGTGAAAAACAGGCCTCCCCTTTACGGTGTATTGATCGGGGTTAAAGATGTTTTCAGGGTAGATGGTTTTCCTACCCGAGCTAACTCCAGGCTGGATCCTGCCGATCTGACCGGCCCGGAAGCGGATTGTGTGAGGCTTTTGAAACAGTCCGGTGCCCTTGTTCTAGGCAAAACTGTAACTACCGAATTTGCCTACTTTGAACCTGGACCGACCCGCAACCCACACAATTTAAACCACACTCCGGGTGGATCAAGCAGCGGTTCAGCGGCAGCTGTTGCGGCCGGTTTTTCTCCCCTTACTCTGGGAACGCAAACTATCGGTTCTGTGAATCGTCCGGCTGCGTTTTGTGGGATAGTTGGTTTTAAACCGAGTTACAATCGGATTCCCAGTGGGGGCTTGCTTTATTTTTCCCGTTCTGCTGATCATGTTGGTTGCTTTACGCAGGATCTGGAAGGAATGATCTTGGCGGCGAAAGTTTTATGCCACGCCTGGCAGGAGATCAGTGTTAATTACAAACCGGTTCTTGGTGTTCCTAAGGGAAGGTACCTGGAGCAGGCGCAGCCGGCAGCCCTGGAACTATTCTTCAAGCAAATTGATAAACTGAAAAATATAGGTTATCAGGTTAACGAAATCAGCGCCCTTGATGATATAGCGACGATCACCATCTGGCATCGAAAGTTGATTGCAGCCGAAATGGCTCTTGAACACGCTGACCTATTTGCGCGTTTTGCTGATTTGTACAGACCCAAAACAAGGGAGCTGATTAAAGAAGGGCAGAGCATATCAAAGCATGAGCTTGAAGAAGGCCGTAGAAGGCAAAAGGAATTGCGTGATAAGCTGGAGACACTAATGCGTGAAGCAGGAATAGATTTATGGATAACCCCGGCAGCTACCGGCCCCTCTCCGGAAGGACTCGAATCTACTGGTAACCCGGCTATGAGTATGCCCTGGACCAATGCCGGCCTTCCCTCTGTTTCCGTTCCGGCCGGTCGCTTCGCAAACGGTTTGCCGGCTGGGTTGCAACTGATCGCGCCTTTCATGGGAGATGAACTGCTTTTATTCTGGGCCAATAGTCTTGCCGACATTTTTCATGAATTCCAGGCTTATAATATCTAAAGCCCTGACAATTCCGGGTGAGCGATCTGAGAGCGGAGGCTTGCTAAAACTACAGTAAAAAGGGGATAAAAATAACTGACAGGCTACTAGCCCTTTTCAAGGTTAAGCCTGTCAAGCAATGTGGCTGCCACCCTGGTGATCAAGATGGCCAGGATCATTCTGGTACCCAGCATGACCAGTGGATTGGCTCCGAAAACGGTAAAAATAAAAGTATCTTCAACAATTGAATGCGATATACTTAAAAATATGCCGATCAGTAAAAGATCACGCTTTTTGAGCTGCCCCTCTCGCGATGACTCGATAATCAAGGCCGAGCCAAGCACAATCCCGAAGAACAACCCGCCAAGGAGAGGAAAGGCTGCCTCCTGGGGCAGGGAGAGAAACCTTAGCAGGCCTTTGATCCTAACCGTAAACCTTTCAATAACCCTGTAGTGCCGGGCGATTTCAATAATGATTATAATTGGAATTAAAAAAAGGGCGAGCCTGCCAATGCTTAGCAGGGTTGTTAGAATAGTTTCATAGAGCAATATTATAATCTCTATCTGATTATCCCCCCAGAACCAGCGTATAGATGAAATTCAGGATGATACCGGCACTTAGAGCAGTTATAAGACGCAGAAAAGCCGACAGTAAAATAGGCAGGCCGGTATAGCTGCAGACAACTGTTTCTACCGGCAGTTCATGGCATATCCCGATCATCACTGCCAGAATAGTTATCTGCTGTGGGGTAAGGGCTAATGCTGCTATGACCCCTAAAGCGGCGTAAAAATTAATAAAAAAGCTCAGTAAAAGAGCTACTGACGCTTCACCCGGCAGGCCGAACAAAGACATGGCCGGACTGAATAAACCCGCTATCAAACCCATCGTGCCGTAGTATTCAAGAATGGCCACCAGGCAGGAAACGGGAACTATTATTTTCGTAAGTAACCACAATAATTGCAGACTTTTTTTGAAGCCGGTTTTTATTGGGTTCCATAATAATGACATTTTAGGTTCCTCTCGCAGCGCCTTATCCGGTAAGACATCCCGGTCTGGAAACAGCTCTTTCTATAGCAGTGATTTCGCGTAAAATGCTAATCCGCACCCAATACCATGTGCATCTGCATAAAGCGCATCATGTCAGTTCTGCTAAGCAGTCCGACAAGCTCCCCATTGTCCATTACAAGGGCCCGGCCGGTATTGTTGGCAGCCATTTTCATCATTGTCTCAGCCGCGTCGCTGTCAGGTTTTAAGACCATAACATCCTTGAGCGGAGTTAGTATACGAGCCACCCTGGTTTCCGGCCATTTTTCCCGTGGTACATCTTTCATATTTTGCAGGGTGACCAGACCGTGGGTGGTCGAACCGTAGACAACGGGAAAAGCGCCATATTTATAGTGCAGGAAACAATCGGCCAGTTGATCCAGGGTGTCGTCGGGTGAAACAGCCTGCAGGTCGCTGCTCATTAATGCTGAGATTTTCATACCGGCAAAGGTTTCCTTAAAAACCAGCTGGGAATAACTTGACTGGCCGGCCTGGTAGATCATCCAGCCAATGAAAATCAACCAGAGCCCCCACAGGTCTCCCTGGAAAAAGATTAGCATGAATCCGATTCCCATGGCCATGAAAGATAAAATGCTGCCCAGGCCGACGGCGACCCTGGTAGCCTTAAGCATATTTTTTGTGATGTACCAGACAATAGAACGAAAAAGCCTGCCACCGTCAAGGGGAAAGGCAGGTATGAGGTTAAAAATTGCCATGATCATATTAATTCGGGCAACAAAAAAGATCGCTTCGCTAATAATTTGTCCCGCGGGTAAAACATAGTAATATAATGCTCCGGCCAGAAGTGCAATCAGCAGGCTTGTCAGGGGGCCGGCGGCAGTTACCTTGAATTCAGTGGAGGGGCTGGTCGGCTCTGATTCCATCTGGGCTACTCCGCCAAAAATAAAAAGGGTGATCTTTTTAATGGGAATTCCTTCGCTGATGGCAACAAGGGAGTGGCCGAACTCATGGGTAAGGACTGATGCAAAAACAACTAGCGTTGTCAGGATGCCCGCTACCCAGTAAAGTTGGTTGTCCAGGTTTTCAACAACCTGTGGGAAATAGCCCCGGGCAAGGGTAATGCTGAAAAGGAAAAAAACCAGGAGCCAGCTGATATGTATTTCAACTGGAATACCCTTTATTTGCATCAAACGAAATGAACTATTCACGTAAGTTTAGTCCTCCTGTCTCTATTATTTTTAGTATAATAAGAAATGGCTGCTGCCATATTATAAATTATAGACTGTCCTGATAATTATAGCTATTAGCTATGCAGTAAAAAATTCCTGCTCTTCTAAACCGGCTATCTGAAAGGTGGTTTGATGCTTTTTTATGCAATCGCGTAAATATGCCATATTTATTGCTCTTGATCTGGCCCTGTTACTCTTGATTTTGTTGCTTCTGGCCTACTATGGAATGAGTCACCTGATGCTTATGCTTTTAGGCCTGCTCTTCTTAGTAGTAACGTTTTATGATTTGCGCAGTGGTAATTTATCGCTGTTCTTTTCTCAATTCATGGGATTGCCTGATCCGAAAGACATAGGTAAAATTAGGTTTTTACCGCTTATTCTTTCAGCGCTGCTCCTAATCCTGAGCCTGCCGGTATTTTTAGAACATGGTCTTGTTAATGAAGCTCAAAGGTTTGCTATGCAGCAGGGTCAGTTTTTTCGTGTAGCCATACCAGCTATTTTTGGTGGGCTTGTCGTTATTGCCGTGGCCGTGTGGACTCTTTACAGGGGTAACAGGGATGACTTTTAATTTATCATTTTAGCGTGATGCTTATTCATTACTTATGTTCTTCAAGGGCCAGGACAGCTTCCCTGCGTGTTGCAGCATCGGGATCCTTTAATCTCACCTTATTAAGGATCATGGGCGTTCTTGGTCCCCCGATCCTGCCAAGTGCCCATGCCGCATGTAAGCGTATTTCCGGGCGGGGGTCATTCGCCAATATTCCGGCCAGGGGTTTAACGGCAATACTGTCTTGAATATTACCCAGAGCAATTATCACATTCCTTTGCAGGGTTGTTTTTCCGCGCCATCCCGCTGAAGTTAGGCCAATGGTCAGATCGTATTCTCTTCCGGTCATTCTCAACAGGGGCAATAGCAGAGGGCTTGCCGGAAAGAATTGAAACGCATATTCCGGAAACGAAGGGGCTTCCGACTCTTTGTTAAAAGGGCAACTTTCCTGGCAGCAGTCGCAGCCGTAGATCTTATTCTTAAGCATAGGTCTCATCTCTCTGGGGAAAATGCCGGATAGCTGGGTCAGGTAAGAAAGGCACCGCTTGGGATTTAAAACAAATGGTTCTTCGATTGCCTGGGTGGGACAGTTGCTCAGGCAGCTGGTGCAATCGGGGCAGGATTGCTGCAGCGGCAGATCATATTCCAGTTCAATATCAAGTAATATTGTGGCCAGGCAGCTGTATGAGCCGTATGCTTTATTAATGAGAGTGCAATTTTTTCCAATCCAACCGAGCCCCGCTTTGCGGGCCAGTTCTCTTTCCAGCAGGGGGCTTCTGTCGCAGAGGATTTTATAGTTTAAAGCTGTGCCCAAGTCCTTTTCTATTAGGGCAACCAGTTGATTTGCTTGATTAATCAGCACCATGTGATAATCTATATTCCTGGCACAACGTGCGACCTTTCCCCTTGGATCCTGTATCGGCCAGGGCATTTCCTGCTCGGGCTGGCTGTAAGGTATCGCCACAACAACTATACTGCGGCACTGGCTCATTAAGTGGCGTGCTGATAGACGCAGCAAGGGGTCTTTTTCTTCGAACCGGGTTAAGCGTCCTTCAGTGATCCTCTGTCTGAGGTGTTCTTCCATGTGCTCTAAGGGTTTTGCGTCGGTGATGCCAACATGAGGAATGCCGACTGCTGCAGCCAGCTCTTTTATGGTTTCAGCCTTGATTGACAAGCAGAACAACTCCTTCATATGCTTGCATAAAAATTCGCCAAACTCTTTATTATCCCCTTCCTATGATGAGGCAGGACCATCCCCCTTTGGTCGAGAATAATAAGATCAGGCAAAGGGTCTTCCTGTCTGCAGTGAGCCTGCAGGCTTCTATCGCAATTTGAAACTTAATAAATAACGGAGGCATAAACTAACAGTGAACAACAACTGGGAAGTTCTGGTCGAAGCGGACAACGACATCGAAGCCGATATCATCTGCGGTTTCCTGCAAGAGCAGGGCATCCCGGCGCGCAAGACCGACAGCAGCCCTTATACCGGGGCGATGCGGGTCATCGGGGGCCTGGTAGTTGAAGTGCAGGTGCTGGTGCCGGAACCCTTCCTCGAGCAGGCTAAAGCACTGTTGGAAAAAAGGAGGTAAATAATAATGCAATTTCCCCCCGTTAGAAAACCTTATTTTTCTGAAGATCCCCGCGTTGAGCGAAACTGGATTATCTTTCTCTGGGTGGCGGCCCTTATTCCGGCAGCCATCCTGGCGCTGGCCTGGCCCCAGACCAGGAGCTTGGAATTTATTACCGCCCTGCAGCAGTGGCGCATCCTGCCGGTAGAAATCATTTTCCGTGTTTTCACCTTTTTGGGCGATGACGAGTTCTTCATGATCTTTTTCTCCGTCCTGATCTGGTGCGTGAGCAAGAGCCTCGGTTTCTGGAGCGCTTTCATGCTCCTCGCCTCTGGGACATACAGCAACCTGATCAAAGATATTACCCTGCTCGAGCGCCCGCCCATCGAGGGGGTTACCCATCCGGCCGGCAGTTACGCCTTCCCCAGCGGCCATACCCTGACAGCGGTGACGGTCTGGGGTTACCTGGCCGTGCGCCTCAAGAAAAAGCCTTTTTGGATCTGGGCTTTTGTTGCTGTTATTGTGATCGGCTTTTCCCGCCTCGTTTTGGCCTATCACTTCCTGGGCGATGTATTGGGCGGATTGGCCTTCGGTATACCTTTCCTGCTGTTGTTCCTCTGGGTCAGCTCCCGTATTTATGAAAAGGGCTGGATAGACAGGTTCACAACACCGCTCTTACTGGTCATTTCCATTGCCATCCCCGTCCTGCTGGTGGCTATCCTGCCCGGCGCCGACGCGCCAAAACTGCTCGGTTACCTGGCCGGTGCCTCTGTTGGCTATATCATTGAGAAGGAAAAATTGCGCACAAGCGTTAAAAGCCCCCTGCCTAAGCAGTTTCTGAAAGCCCTGATCGGTGCCGCTGTGCTCTTCGGAATTATTGCCGGCCTCAGCAGCCTGCTGCCATCGGCCGTGACTGCCCTTGGTTTTATCCGCTACGGCCTGGGTGGTATCTGGGTTACCCTTGGGGCTCCGGCACTCTTCCTCCTGCTCAGACTTTCAGGCCGGGAAGAAGGCAAATAGGTTTAGTCACCGGGGTTCAGGCCAGATTCGCTGATTATGTTATAATCGAACCGGTGAGCTATGATGAACAAGTTCAAAAGTATTAAAGGGATCTGTTAAAGATTATCAGTAAAAATATATGGTCGTATTTATTACCGGGATAAGCTATAATATGGTACTGTAAGCGATCAGACTGATTATATTAGTTGTTCGTCTCTGGAGGTGAGACCTTGATTGGCGCTAAAATCGGCATCTGGGAAATACTGCTTGTGCTTGCCGTAGCCCTGATCATTTTCGGTCCGGCCAAACTACCCGAACTGGGTCGTTCGATTGGCAAGGGATTAAAAGAATTCAGAAAGGCTACAAGGGAGTTAAAGGATACAATTAATTTGGATGAAAGTGATATAGATCTTGATGATAAGAAAAGCTAAGCCCTTGCTATTAAAGGCATCTAAAATATGTTACAATTATCATGGTAAATTTATAGCGAAAGTTTAGCGTATACTTAGTTTTTGTGGAGGAGGACTGGCTATGTTAGGAAAAATAGGACCCTGGGAAATCATTGCAATCCTGGCGGTAATTCTTTTGATATTCGGTTCAACAAAGCTTCCTGAACTGGCAAAAGCAATTGGAAAAAGCGTGGTTGAATTGAAAGAAGGGTTAAAGGGCGGTTCCGGTTCTGATGAATCAGCAGCCCAAAACTCTGACTCGGATAAATAAGGCACTTTAGAGTTCACTCTCTCTCATTAAATCGGAGGAGGCCTGAAGCAGCACCGGGTAAGCCGGGAGGTACTCAGCAAGGGTGAGTAATAATAAAAACGGCACCATGCCTGTAGTAGAACATCTTGCAGAGTTGCGCCTGCGTCTTTTCATATCAGCAGGCGCTTTGCTTGTAGCAGCATTAATCTGTTTTGCTCACGTGGCATTAATAAGAAGCTTCATAACTGCACCGCTTGATGGGTTGAAATTGGTCTATTTATCGCCGCCAGAAGCTTTCATGGCTAATCTGCGGTTAGCACTGATCAGCGGGTTGATACTCGCTTCACCGGTAATACTTTACGAATTGCTGGCTTTTATTTTTCCCGGTTTGACGAAAGAAGAAAAACTGTTAATCCTGGCTATTTTGCCCGGCATCATCTTCCTGTTTGCTGTTGGGATCATATTTGCCTATTATATAGCCTTTCCCTTTACCCTGCGGTTTTTCCTGCAGTTTGCCTCTGCTCAGTTGGAACCTCTTTTTACGATCACTGAATACATATCCTTTGTTTTGTCATTTCACCTTGCTTTTGGGATAGTATTCCAGTTACCTCTATTTACCTGGGCTCTCGGCAAGCTTGGTTTGCTGACAACTGATTTTTTAAAGCGCCACAGAAAGATAGCCCTTTTAATCATGCTTATTCTTTCGGCAGTTATATCGCCACCCGATATTGTTTCCCAGGTGATCATGGTCCTGCCTTTGTTGCTGCTTTACGAGATCGGAATAATCATGGTCAGAATTAGTGAGAAAAAGAGGCTAAAAATGCTTTCTTCCTGA